>NZ_JBMDKO010000048.1:0-43394 GCF_057809755.1 Pseudomonas sp. FG13 | reverse complement strand
CTGGAGTGCGTTCTGCGCCATCGGCCGCCAGAGCCTGGCCCCCTGGAGTGCGTTCCGCGCCATCAGCAGCCATCGTCTGCCGGTAGTCCGAAGCCTGGGTAAAGAAATGGTCCGGTTGCTGGCTCGGCAAGGCGAAGGCACTGGTGCTCAGGGCGAAGGCGGTAGCGGCGAACAAGGTGCTGAAAGTTTTCATGGTAAGACTCCGGTCATATCAAGGTTGAGTGCCGGGTCATTCAGATGTCGTCATCTGCTGAACCCGTTGCAGCGCGACGGTGGTCTTGCTGCATGGGTTCAGATTAGGGACGGGGAAGGGGTGATCGTTAGACGGATACTGTCCTGGATTTGCCTGATCCTGTTTGTGTGTCGGAATCAGGCGCTGCTGGCTTGCTGCGCCTGGGCTCGCAGGCGAGCGATGTCCTTGCTCGGAGATGCGCCAAATAGACGGCTGTACTCCCGGCTGAACTGCGACGGGCTTTCATAGCCCATCTTGTAGCCGATTGACGAAACGTCGCTGTTTTTCTCCAACAGCAACCGCCGTGCTTCCTGCAAGCGCAGTTGTTTCTGATACTGCAACGGGCTCATGGCGGTGACGGCTTTGAAGCGATGATGCAGCGCCGAAGGGCTGAGATTGATCATTTGCGCCAAGCTATCGATGCTCAGCGGCTCGGTGTAATGAGTATTGAGCCACTCGATGGCGCGACTGATGCGATGGGCCTGGGTGTCCGGGATGGCGATCTCATGCAAGCGCTGGCCTTGAGCGCCGCGCAGCAGACGGTAGAAAATCTCCTGCTGGGCCAGAGGAGCCAAGGTGGCTATGTCGTCTGGACTCTCCAGCAATCGCAGCAGGCGCAACACCGCGTCGAGTAGCGGCGCATCAATGCGGTCCAGGAACAGCCCACGGCCGGCCTGTTGAGCGGGTACTCCAATAGGGCTGGCGTCTGCGATCAGGCGGCAGATCTGTGCCGGCTCGATGTCCAGGCGAATGCACAGGTAAGGACGCTCGGGGCTGGCTTCGATGACCTGTCCGGCCAGTGGCAGTGTGACCGAGACCACCAGGTAATTGAGTGGATCATAGACGTAGCACTCATCCGCCAGCCGTACTTCCTTGCTCCCCTCGATGATCACGCACAGGCCCGGCTTGTGCACGACATGCAGGGCATCGGTTGGCTGGTCGCTGCGAATCAGGTTCAAGGTGCCGATGGCCGTGGGGAATACCCCATTTTTTGGCGCAAAACGTTTCATCAGCGCCGCCAGCTCGGCGCGGCGCTGGTTGACGCTGTCGTCTGGCGCAATCTGTATGGACGTGGATACCGACATGCCAATCAATCTCCCTGGCCAAATAAATGGATCGCGCTAGTAGAACCTATTGCGCGGCCGGCAGCCATAGTCGGTTCTATCGCTACAGGATCGTGCAAGCGCGCAGGAGGATCCGGCTAACCCCGCCATCGGCTGCCTCCTTAATCTGGACCTGTCAAAACGCTCCCTTAGGGGGCGAACACACCCAGACGAGGAAACCATCATGTCCGATATCCAAAACAAAGTAGTCGTGATTACCGGTGCCAGCAGCGGGATTGGCGAAGCCGCAGCACGTCTGCTGGCCGCTCGCGGTGCCCGTGTTGTACTTGGCGCGCGGCGCGTCGATCGTCTGCAAGCGCTGGTCCAGGAGCTCGAAGCCTCTGGCCAGCAGGCGGTCTGCAAGGCCGTAGACGTGACCCGTCGCGACGATGTCCAGAGCCTGATCGACTTCGCCGTCGAGCGTTTCGGCAAGGTGGATGTGATCATCAACAACGCCGGCGTCATGCCGCTCTCCAAACTTGAGGCGCTGAAAGTCGACGAGTGGGATCGGATGATCGACGTCAACATCCGTGGGGTGCTTCATGGCATCGCGGCCGGCCTGCCATTGATGCAGCGTCAGCGCAGCGGCCAGTTCATCAACATTGCGTCCATTGGGGCCTACGCCGTCAGCCCCACCGCCGCTGTGTATTGCGCCACCAAGTATGCCGTGCGGGCCATTTCCGAAGGGTTGCGCCAGGAGGTCGGCGGTGATGTGCGGGTGACGGTGATTGCGCCCGGCGTGACCGAATCGGAACTGGCCGAGAGTATTTCCGATGAAGGGGGACGCGCCGAAATGCGCGAGTTCCGCAGGATCGCCATACCCGCCGAGGCCATTGCCCGGGCAATTGCCTATGCCATCGAGCAACCAGCGGATGTGGACGTCAGCGAACTGATCGTCCGGCCAACCGCCAGCCCATTCTGAATCGACCAGACCGACAGGAGATGCTCCCATGAGAAAAACATCGGGTGACCAGGACAAATTTGTCGGCCTGTGGGTGACGGCCGATGGCGTGATCCGCCATCGGCTGCTGCCGGGGGGACGTTATGACGAAGCGCGAGGTTCGCGTGAGCGTGCATACCAGGGCGACTATTGGTTGCAGGACGATCATATCGAGTACCACGACGACACCGGGTTTACCGCCGACGGGGATTTTCGTGATGGCGTGCTTTATCACGCAGGGATGGTCTTGTATCGCCAGGAGGAGTGAGGCACACGGCGATATGGGGTGGCGAGGGAATGAATCCCCTCGCCACAGGTTTTACCGATCGTTACGCCAATTCCAACCGCGCCGCAGCACGCTGGGTGATCTGCGAGCGTACCCGGAACGACTCCGCCGCGCGCCGTTTGGCTTCCTCCAGTATTTGCGCTGGCGCGGTGTCCGGGCAGCCGGCGTCGAAGGGTGGGGCCGGGGCATATTCGAGTTGCAGCTGGACCAGTTCGGCGGTGTCCTGATCGAACAATTCAGCCGCCAGGGTCAAGGCAAAATCGATTCCGGCGGTGATACCGCCACCGGTGATCAATTTGCCGTCACGCACTACGCGGTCCTTGATCGGGGTTGCGCCCAGGGTGGACAGCAAACTGTGGTAGGCCCAATGGGTGGTGGCTCGTTTCCCTTGCAACAGGCCCGCCGCACCGAGCACCAGCGCCCCCGTGCACACTGACGTGATGTATTGCGCTTGGCTGGCCTGGCGCTTGATGAACGCCAGCGTCTGCTCGTCTTCCATCAACGGGCCAACGCCACTGCCACCGGGGACGCAGATCACGTCCAGCTTCGGGCAGTCTTCGAACGTGGTGGTGGGCAACAACACCAGCCCGGTGCTGGAGGTGACCGGCACCAGGTCTTTCCAGATCAGGTGTACCTTTACGTCCGGCAACGAGGCCAACACGTCATAAGGGCCGGTAAGGTCCAGCTGTTGGACCTGGGGGAATAACAGCAAACCGATCTGCAATGTCATGGCGCTTCTCCTTTGGATAATGCCCGGGGGGTGGACGGTTCTACTTTAGGTCCGTAGGCTCTGGCGCATACGCCAATAAGCCCACGAATTACGCCAACATGCCCAATCCACCGAAAACCGTTCATGTACTGGCTTTTGCCAACGTGCAAGTGCTCGATGTCACCGGGCCTTTGCAGGTATTTGCTTCGGCCAACGATATGGCCCGTCAGCGAGGCCTGCCATTGCCGTACGCGCCGACGGTGATCGCCGCCGGCGGTGGCGCGGTGGTGTCTTCGGCGGGTTTGGCGTTGATGGCCGAGCCGTTGCCGACCGAAGGCAGCGACACCTTGTTGATCGCTGGCGGCTGGGGTGTGTACGAGGCGGCGAAGGACCCGACGCTGGTGGCCTGGGTCAAAGACCAAGGCCAGCGTTCGCGGCGAGTGGCCTCGGTGTGCACCGGGGCGTTCCTGCTGGCCGCCAGCGGTTGGCTGGACGGGCGTCGGGTGGTTACCCACTGGACGCGTTGCGAACAACTGGCCGAGCAGCATCCGCAACTACGTGTCGAGCCCAATCCGATTTTCATCAACGATGGCCCGGTCTGGACCTCGGCCGGGGTGACGGCGGGCATCGACCTGGCCCTGGCGCTGGTGGAAGACGACCTGGGTCGCGCCGTGGCCCTGGAGGTCGCCCGGCAGTTGGTGGTGTTCCTCAAGCGGCCGGGCGGGCAATCGCAGTTCAGCGTGACCTTGTCGCTACAGAATCAGGGCAGCCGTTTTGACGAACTGCACGCCTGGATCGCCGAAAACCTCACCCAGGACCTGGGCCTGCCCAACCTGGCTGCCCAGGCGGGCATGAGCGAACGCAGTTTTGTCCGTCACTATCGCGCCGAGACCGGCCAGACCCCGGCGCGGGCGGTGGAATTGATTCGTGTGGAAACCGCCCGCCGCCTGTTGTCCGACACCGGCGTGCCGATCAAGCGGGTGGCAGTGCAATGTGGCTTCGGCAGTGAAGAAACCCTGCGCCGCAGTTTCCTGCGGGCCATGGGGGTGACGCCCCAGGCGTATCGCGAGCGTTTCGCTGTCAGCCTTCAAGCAGATCCAGCAGTGCCTTGATCGTGGCCTCGGGGGCCTCTTGGGGAATGTTGTGACCCACGCCGCTCAGCAGTCGACGCTCGTACGGACCGCTGAAGTGCCTGGCGTCTTCATCCTGTTCAGGGGCTGGTCCCACGCCGTCGTCGGCTCCGCACAGGGAAATACTGGGCACGCTGATGTCCGGTTGCGCCGTGAGCTGTTCCTCCATCCATTCAAGGGTCGGATCCCCCGGCGCGTACAGGAACCGATGGCGGTAGGAATGAATCACCACGTCGACGAAGTCCGGGTTGTCGAAAGAGGGCGCGCTGAGTGGATACAGCTCTGCGCCGCGCTTCCAGGTCGGTGACCACAGGCGCCAGAGCCACTCACACAACTCACGTCGGTTCTGCCTCAGGCCTTCCACGCCCCGGGCGGTATGGAAATAATACTGGTACCACAAGCGATGTTCCGTCTGCGGGTCCAGCGGTTGGGTTGACCGGGGAATATCCTGCAGGTTGTAGCCATCGCCGGTGACCAGGCAGCGCACGCGCTCGGGCCACAGCGCCGCCACGATGCACGCCGCTCGGCCGCCCCAGTCGTAGCCGCATAGCGCTGCCTGGGGGATGTTGAGTGCATGCATCATGTCCAACAGGTCCTGGGCCAGCGCGGCTTGCTGGCCGGAACGCATGATCGCCGGGTTGTTGAACCGGGTCGGGCCATAGCCGCGCAGGTAGGGCACGATGACCCGGTAGCCACGCAGGGCCAAGACCGGCGCGACTTCATCGAAGGCCCTGGGATCATAAGGAAAGCCGTGCAGCAGAATGACCGGCTCGCCGCTGGCGGGACCGTGCTCTTCATAGGCGATGCGCAGCAGTGGCGTTACTGCGAAACTGATCTTGGGATCCTGGTTCATGTCGGCCTCCGGCAGCGCCCGGTTGCGCTCAGGCGGGTTCCTGATTCACGTATTTGGCCCGATCTGGCGTGAACGTCACGATCATCTTCGTGCTGGTGCAGGTCAGTGTGCGTTCCTGGGACAAGTCGATGTCCAGGTCTTCACCGCGCAAGCCTTGCCATTGGGCGAGGTATTTTAGACAGCCGAATTTTTCGCTTTTCTTCAGGCTGCGGCTGACCCCGCCTTTCCAACCCAGCACCGGCAACTCACCGGCCCGGCAACGTTGCGCCAGCTCCGGGAATTTCGTCGCCCGGTCGCGGCCGATTTCCCAACACTTGATCAAGCCCTTGTCCTGGCCTTCCCAGAGGTCTTCCCGGGTCAGGCCGGTACGGGGCGGGGTGTCGATGGTGCGTTTCACGTAGGTCATGCCTGATCCTTGAGTCGGGTTTTTATCGGGCAGCTCCGCTGCACCCGTGAGAGCATCGATCTTAGGAGGGGTTTGGGGGACTGGCAACCTGAAAGGCCCCATGACGATGAATGGGCCGAATGCCCCTGGTACTTGTGTGTTCCTACAGAAAAGTTCGGGAACAAGAAATTTCTGACGAGTCGCGGCGGTTGTCGGTTAGGAAGCAGTGGAGATAGGCTCTGCCGGTCGCTGCAAAATCAGCGACCGGGCTTGGTCGTCCGGGTTTAGAATGGCGCACAATGCCGCGCAAGCGGCTGTCTGCTTTATGGCTGGCTGTGCGTGGGAGGGCTTCGGGCCCTGCCGGGTTTCCATTCCCTGGTCGACCAACCTGCGTACAGTTCGCCACCCTCTGCTTGGTCGCGGAAATGGCGAGCTCCACATTTGAATGGAGTTTCACAGTGGTCAAAATTACCCCCAATCCGCCCAAGGCCGAAAATCTCTCTGCCTACACAAACCTTGATTCAAGAAAACTTCGTGAGGCCGCCGATCGTGCGCTGAGCGTGCATCTCTCTCCAACAACCGAAGCTAAATCCGACACCCACGACGGCCAGGTCTTTTCGGTGGTTCCGGGCATCAATACCGAATCGGTGTTGACCAGCCTCAGCGAAACCCTGGCGTCGGCCAATGCGATGGCCAATGACCTGGCGTTCGAACTGGAAGGGTCCCGGCGGCATGTGGCGTTGGGTATTCAGCAGTTGATTGAGTTGGGTACGTTGCTGGCCAATCGTGCGCTGGATGACATCGAGCCAGCGGCCTGACATATCGCTTTTGTGGCGAGGGGATTTATCCCCGCTGGGCTGCGTAGCAGCCCACATCAGGCTCACCCCGATCAAGCTGACACACCGAACTGGCAGTTTTGGGGCTGCTGCGCTGCCCAGCGGGGATAAATCCCCTCGCCACAAGGCGGTGTTCACTCGAGGGTGGCGTCAGTCTGGCTCATGGCTGCCAGTTGTTCTTCTCCCCACTCAACTTGCGATCCAGGAAACTCGCCGCGCTGATCAACGCCAGATGGCTCAGGGCCTGTGGTGTGTTGCCCAGGTGATAACCGTGGCCGTCGAACTCTTCGGCGTATAGGCCCAGCGGATTGGCGTAGCGCAGCAATTGTTCGAATTCCAGTTGGGCTTTTTCCACACGGCCGGCACGGGCCAGGCATTCGACGTACCAGAACGAGCAGGCAACGAACGAACCCTCGGTGCCGCTGAGGCCATCGATGGGGTCAGCGTCGTTGCGGTAGCGATACACCATACCATCACGCACCAGATGCTTTTCGATGGCGTCGAGGGTGGACAGCCAACGTGGGTCCTGGGCGCTGACAAAGCGCACCAGCGGCATCAACAGCATCGAGCCATCAAGGGCGGTGCTGCCCAGGCGCTGGACGAAATGCTGGCGTTCCTCGTTCCAGAAACGGGTCCAGATGTCTTTGTAGATGGCCTGGCGAGTCTCGTCCCAGCGGCTGAACGGCGCGGGCAGGGAGCGTTTGCCAGCGAGACGGATGGCACGGTCGACGGCCACCCAGCACATGAGGCGCGAATGCAGGAAATCCTGTTTATCGCCGCGCATTTCCCAGATCCCCACATCCTGGTCCTGCCAGATTTCGCACACTTGGTCGATCACGTCGACGGTGTGTTTCCAACCCTGGTGGGAAATGGCTTCGCCGTACTTGTTGACCAGGTACACCGCGTCCATCAATTCGCCGTAGATGTCCAGTTGCACTTGCTCGTAGGCCAGGTTGCCGATGCGCACCGGCTGCGCATTTCCGAAGCCGCTCAGGTGCGTCAGCTCGGTTTCCGGCAATTCCTGCCTGCCGTCGAGGCCGTACAGGATGTTGAGTTTGACCGGCTGTGCGCAGCAATCGCTGACCCGGCTGCGCATCCAGCGCATGTAGGCGTTAGCCTCTTCGACGAAGCCCAGGCGCATGAACGCGTAGACGGTGAACGAGGCGTCGCGGATCCAGGTGTAGCGGTAATCCCAGTTGCGCTCGCCGCCGCGTGTTTCCGGCAGGCCGAAGGTGGCGGCAGCCAGGATGGCGCCGTGTTTGCGCGAGGTCAGCAGCTTCAGCGCGAGGGCGGAGCGGTTGACCGTTTCTCGCCAGCGCCCCCGGTAATTGGACTGGCCGATCCAACCTCGCCAGAACGCTAACGTCCGTTCCAGGCATATCGCGCTGACATTGTCCTGAAGCCTGGGGTCGTCGATGTCCCCCAACAGGAACTCGGCGCTATGGCCTTCCTGCAGGGTGAATTCAGCCACCGCCGCGTTGCCGTCCAGGGTCATGGCCTGGTCTGAACGCAGGCGCAGGCTCGGTTGCCCCTGCGCCTTGAAGCACACGTGGGCGCCTTCCAGATGCGCGGTGGTGGTCGCCCGGGCGTAGTCATGGCGCACCGCGCAGCGCATGCGAAACGTCGCGTGGCCGACCGCCATGTGCACCTTGCGCATCAGCACCGGCAAGTCATCCTCGGTGTCGCCGATGGGCAACAGGTCGGTGATTTCCACCACCACGCCGTCGCTCAGCCAGCGGGTTTGCAGCACGTTGGTATCGGGCAGGTAGATCTGCTGGCGCCGGGCGTCCGGCAGGTCGGGGCAGATCTGGAAAACGCCCGCCTGCGGGGTGTCCAGTAATGAACAGAAGATCGAGGGGCTGTCGAATTCCGGCCAGCAGAAAAAGTCGACGCTTCCCCGGTCGTTGACCAGCGCGGCACTGCGCATGTCGCCGATGATGCCGTGGTTTTCAATGGGGCTCTGTGGTTCGTCATGGTCAGCCATTGTCGCGAAACCCCGGATAAAGGCTCATCCCGCCATCGATGAACAGCGTGGTGCCTACCACATAATCGGAAAGGTCCGACGCCAGCCAGACCACTGCGTTGGCAACATCCTCGACGTCGCCAATGCGCCCGTAAGGAATCAGCTCCAGCAGCTTTTGCCCCTGTTCGTCTTCGGTGACCTCACGGTTGATGGCGGTGCGGATGGCGCCAGGGGCGATGCTGTTGATGCGGATGCGCTGGTGACTGGTTTCCTGGGCCAGGCTCTGCATCAACAGGTCGATGCCGCCCTTGGACGCCGCGTAGTTGACGTGCCCTGCCCAGGGGATGCGCTGGTGGACCGAACTCATGTGGATGATTTTTCCGGCTGCCCGGGAAACGCCCTGGCGAATGCCCTGGCGGTTGAAGATCCGCAGCGCGGCACGGGCGCAGAGGAACTGGCCGGTGAGGTTGACGCCGATCACGGTATTCCAGTCGTCCAGGCTCATGTCGACGGCGGCGGCGTCTTTTTGCAGGCCGGAGTTGGCGACCAGGATGTCCAGCGTACCGAAAGCCTCCAGAGTCTGGGTGAACAGCCGCTCGACCTCTGGTTCCTGGGACACATCGGCGCCGAGGGCGATGGCGCGTCCGCCGTTCTCATTGATCTCGTGGGCCAGCGCTTCGGCCGAGGCCGCGTTGGAATGGTAATTGAGCACCACGGCGGCACCGGCGGCGGCCAGAGCCCTGGCCGAGCCCGCGCCGATGCCGGAGCTGGCGCCGGTGACGAGGGCAACTTGTTGCGCGAGGGAAATCTGCATGGGCTTAGCACCTTGAACTGAGGGCCTTACCTGCTGACTGGCGCGGGGCCTGCAGAGTTCAGTTGGGGGAGGCGGTCTTCATGTTCCTCCGGGCTTGCCCCCTACGCGGCTTCCTCGCGCGTCGCAACCATGAACACCCGTGGAAACGGTAGCAGCACCGTACCATCGTCCAGGGCCGGGTAGGCCTGTTCGATGGCGCGGAGGTACTGCTCCAGGTACTGCGCACGCTGCCCCTCGTCCAATGGGTCGAGAAACGGCCGCAAACCGCTGCCCTTGAACCACTCCACCACACCCGCGGCGCCGCCGGCCAATGGGTGATGGTAGGTGGTGCGCCATACATCGACGCGGCTGCAATGGGGCTTCAGGATCGAATAATACGTGCTGGCGTCGGCCACTTCCGTGCGGGTATCGGCCGCCCCGGCCAATAGGTGGGCCCAGGGACCGCTGGCGGCAATATCGCGCATCAAGCGGTGGGACGGCTGATGGAGCGTGTCGGGCATCTGGATCGCCAAGGTGCCGCCCGGCGCGAGTTTGTTCACCAGCGACGGCAGCAGGCTGGCGTGGTCGGGCAGCCATTGCAGCACGGCGTTGGCGAAGATCACATCGAATGGCCCGGGCTCGTCCCATTGGCCGATATCGGCGATGTCGAACGCCACGGCGGGCAGGCGCTGGCGAGCCGCGTCGACCATGTCGCCGGAACTGTCCAGGCCGCGCACCGTTGCCCCGTTGAAATGCTCCACCAACAGTTCCGTGGAGTTGCCGGGGCCGCAACCCAGGTCGATCACCGAGCGCGCTTCCAAAGGAGGAATGGCGGCCAGCAGGTCCCGGGCAGGGCGGGTGCGTTCCTGTTCAAACGTGACGTATTGCCGGGCGGACCAGCTCATGGCGTTCTCCTTTGTCGGATCGAAGGGCGGCGGATCGAATCGGGTCGCGGCAGTATAAAGGCCAAGGGGGATGAGGCGCGCACCTGTTAGTTCTTACAGCAGACAGGCCGGTTGACCCGGAATACATTGCTCAATGACATAAGGGCATCCGTAAAGGAGTCATTGAATGGAAACCAGCAAGGGCATCCTGATTACATTGACCGAGAAAACCGGCCAGATCTACCGTGCGGTAGAGATCGATTTCGTGACGCGTATGGTTGGCTTCGTCGATGACGACCCTGACAACGAGTTCCGCGACTCGATCATCTCGTCCTACAGCGTGCGTGTCTTCAGGACGACGCCAGGAGGGCCGTTCGACAAGGTTTCGGCGCATGGCGATATCGATGGTGATCACGATGTGGACGCCGATGACAGGCAGGCGTTGATTGACCTCGCCATCGCAGCGAGCAAGATTCCGGCGCCGACCTGACCGGGAACCGAACGCGGGTCTGAACCTATCAGCCGCTTCCCCTGACCCGATATGAAAACAATAGGTGTCGGGGCCGACTTCGCCAGGCGAAAAACCTGATTCAGATGATGCTGCTTCTACGCACGGGCCTGGTGGCGCTGTTGCTGGGCTCATTGAGTGTGGCGCCACAGGTTGGCGCAGCCCCCGAATCGCTGCACGTGCTCGGGCGCTCCCATGTGGATGACTATTCAGTGTCCCTGGATGAGGCCGACCGGGGCTGGTTACGGCAGAAGGGCAGGTTGTGGGTCGGCGCCTCGGCACCGGATTACTCACCGTTCAGCATCACCGGTAATGGCAACGATTATGAGGGGCTGACCGCCGACTATGTCCAGTTGCTCGGGCAGTTGCTGCAGGTCGAGGTGCAAGTGCGGCGGTACCCGTCCCGTACCGAATCGCTCCAGGCGCTGCACAGCGGTGAGATCGACTTGCTGGGTACCGCCAACGGCTTCGAAGCCGATGACCCGGAATTGATCATGTCCCAGGCGTACGCCGATGACTTGCCCACCCTCGTGGCGCGCATTGATGACAGCCAGGACTTGCCCCCGGACCTGGCGGGCAAACGGTTGGCGATGCTGTACCACTATTTGCCGCCGGCCAAGGTCGAGGCGTTCTATCCCGATGCCACCTTGCAGTTGTATCCCTCGACCTTGAGTGCCATTGGCGCAGTGGCGTTCGGTCAGGCCGATGCCTACCTGGGGGATTCGATCAGTGCCAACTACCTGATCAGCAAGAACTACCTGAACAATATCCAACTGGCGGATTTTTCCCGCATGGAGGTGCAGCCGTTCGCCTTCGCGATCAAACGTGACAATCCGCGCTTGTTGCGCATCGTCGATGCCGCCCTGCAAGCAATCCCTACCGGTGAACGCATGAGCATCCTGCGGCGCTGGAGTGCTGGTGGCGCCAGCATGCCGGGGCAGCAGGCGCTGCATTTCAGCGTCAATGAACAGCGTTGGCTGGATGCGCATCCGCGGATCACGGTGGCCGTCAACGAACATTTCCCACCGCTGACGTTCGTCGATGACCAGGACCATGTTCGCGGTATCAGCGCCGATGTGCTGGCCAGGATCAGCTTGCGTACCGGCCTGAAGTTCAATCTCCAGCGGGGCAGTTCGCTTGATGGCCTGATCGAGCAGGTCAGGAGCGGCCAGGCCGATGTCCTGGCGGCGGCGCCGGTGACCCCTGAGTTCGAGGATGTCTTGCGCTTTACCCGACCGTACCTGAGCACGCCATTCGTGTTGGTGACGCCGCGCCAGGCCAAGGTCCCTCTGACCCTGGACCAGATGGACGACAAGCGACTGGCGCTGGCGCGGAGCAATGTGTTGCGTGAGTACCTGCTGGAGCAGTACCCCCGCGTGCAGTGGGTTCCGGCGCAAGACACCGCCGATGTCATGGCCATGGTCGCCGCCGGCACGGTGGACGGCGCGGTCAATTCGCTGATCAGCGCCCGTTACCTGATTTCGCGGCAGTACCGTGACAGGCTGCAGATCACCAGCACCGTGGGCACCTTGCCGGCGCGTGTGGCCCTGGCGACCCGGCGGGATGCACTGGAGCTGCATTCGATTCTGGACAAGGCACTGCTGAGCATCTCCCCCGAAGAAATGGACGAGCTGACCAATCGCTGGCGCAGTGAAGTGGTGATCGACGACAGCTACTGGCTGCGTAACCGCACCACCATCATCCAGGGGTTTACCATCGCCGCGCTGTCGCTGCTGCTGACCCTGGGCTGGGTCGTTTACTTGCGTCGGCTGCTGGAGCAGCTACGTGTCGCCAAGGAAAGCGCCGACGACGCCAATCGGGCCAAGACCACCTTCGTGGCGACCATGAGCCACGAAATCCGCACGCCGATGAATGCGTTGATCGGCATGTTGGAACTGGCCCTGAAAAAAGCCGACCAGGGCATCGTGGACCGGGTTGCCATCGAAGTCGCTTCCGATGCGGCCCAGGGGTTGCTCGGTTTGATCGGTGACATCCTGGACATTGCTCGTATCGAGTCGGGGCGATTGTCCCTGGCACCGGAGCGGGCCAACCTGGCGCAGTTGGTCGAGTCTGTGGCGCGGATGTTCGAAGGTCTGGCCCGGCAGAAACACCTGAGCCTGCAACTGGATCTGGACGCGGCGATTGATAAGGATGTCCTGATCGATCCCTTGCGCTTCAAGCAGATCGTGTCGAACCTGCTGAGCAACGCGATCAAATTCACCGATCAAGGCCAGGTACGCCTGAGCGCGCAAGCTGTCCCGGGCCCTGACGACAACCGCCTGGGCATTCGCCTGCGGGTCGAAGACACCGGCAGCGGGATTTCCCTGCAGGACCAGCAACGCCTGTTCAGCCCCTTCATCCAAGCCGACAATAATCGCCAGTCCGCGCGAAGCGGTTCCGGGCTGGGGCTGGTGATCAGCCGCACCCTGTGCGAAATGATGGGTGGCACCCTGGCGTTGAGCAGTGTGCCAGGGGCGGGCACGCAGATCGAGATCCTGCTGCGCCTGCCCGTGCTCGACGCCCAGGTGCAAGCACCAGCGGCCGAGGTCGAGGCGCCGGTGCCGGCCCAGGCCCTGGACATCCTGGTAATCGATGACCATCCGGCCAATCGCCTGCTGTTGTCCCGACAGCTGAGTTACCTGGGGCACCGGGTCCAGGAGGCCGGGGACGGTGTGCAGGGATTGCAGGCCTGGCGCGCGGCACATTTCGATGCGGTGATCACCGACTGCAACATGCCATTGATGAGCGGCTATGAACTGGCTCGTACCATTCGCGACGAAGAGCGGGCCCAAGGGCTGTCGCGGGGGGTGATCCTTGGGTTCACGGCCAATGCCCAGCCCGAGGAAAAGGATCGCTGCATCGACGCCGGAATGGACGACTGCTTGTTCAAGCCTATCGGCCTCAAGGAGCTGCAGGCACGCCTGGGGTCGCTCAGCGCGCCGCCTGACGAGGAGAGCGCCGTTGCGTCGACCGGCAATTTCGACCTGACCAGCCTCGAACAACTGACCGGGGGCGACACCGTCTCGATCAAAAAGCTGCTGAACGAACTGGTTAACGCCAATGCCGGCGACAAGGTGCGACTCATCGACATGTTCACCCGACACGATGTATCCGGACTCGCGGACCTGGCGCACCGGATCAAGGGCGGTGCGCGGATCATCCAGGCGCAAGGCCTGGTCGCTGCCTGTGAGGCGCTGGAGAACGCCTGCCGAAGCGCCGACGGCGTGTCGCTTGCCAACGCGGTGGGTGACCTGCGCCAGGCCATGGATCTGCTCACCGAACAATTGGAGAGCCATGTGACGAGGGCGCTTGCTTCCCCTGACCACCCACGGGAATGACTTCCTACAACCGAGTGTCGAGGAGGGCTTTTTCCGACTGTTTTTAGGACTCGTCCTACAGCGCCCCTCAAAAGCTTCCTCTAGCCTGACGCCCCTTAACGTTTACGAGTCGGTTCACACCCGTCGCGTTGTCATTGGGATGCCCGTCATGCCGAATAAAGCACTACGTATCATGATTGCCGATACAGACCATTCTCATCGAATGAAGCTTGAGTATCTGTTCAACCAACAGGGCTATTTCCGGATTGCGCCCGTGAGCAGTGCGCAGGAGCTGATGACCTTGATGGCGTTCGGCATCGAGCCGTTCGACCTGCTGGTCGTCGATGCCTGCCTGGCGGAAGGGGCTCTGGACCTGCTGGGTTTCTTCCTCGATAACCCGCAGGTGCGCCATGGAATGATCTACAACGCGCAGCAGGCCGGCCTTCTGTCGGTCCCTGTCGCGCGGCGGGCAAGCGTGCAATTGCATCCTGCGCCGCTGCCTGATCTCGCGGCGCTGGCGCGCCTGATGACACGGGTCGATCCGGCGGAGTGTGAGGTGCCCCGTCCCTGGAGTCGTCCCCTCAGGCACAGCCACGGCGGTTGATCCTGACCATTGGTCGGCACTGTCAGACCTGACAGGTGGCCCGGCCTGTCGCTTGTGCAAGAGTCCGCTGCAGCATGGCATCGGCGTTGTTTGTATTCATCTGGGGAGTTGCCTTGAAAGACGTGTTGATCGTGGATGACCACCCTGTCATACGGGGGGCATTGCGGCTGATTTGCCAGAACGAAGGGTTTACCCAGATCAGGGACGCCAATGGCGTGCTCGATGCCAGGGCCCTGATCAAGGAGCGTACGCCGGAGCTGGTGATCCTGGATCTGGTGATGAACGGTTTCGATGGCCTGGACTTGCTGGTCTGGATCATGGCCCAGCACCCCGAGTGCGGCGTGCTGGTGTTTACGTCCCAGGATGCGCAACACTTCTGCAACCGCTGCATCTCGGCTGGGGCCAGGGGCTTCGTGACCAAGAAAAGCGACCTGAAGGAGCTGACCAAGGCCATTCATGCCTTGAAGTCCGGTTATTCCTATTTTCCCCAGATGCCCGTCAGGCTGGATTTCCAGCAGCGCACCGAACAGCAGGCCCTGGAAAGCCTTTCAACCCGCGAATTATCCATCCTGCGAATGCTGTCCATGGGCATGCGTGGCAAGGATGTCGCCGAATCCCTGTACCTGAGCCCGAAAACCGTGAGTACCTACAAGACCCGGCTGCTGGAAAAGCTTGGCCTGAAGACCCTGGTGGGCTTGTCGGATTTCGCCAAGCGCAATCACCTCTGAGCCTTGGCTTCTCCCTGTGGGAGCGAGCCTGCTCGCGATGAACGATAATGCGGTCCGCGAATAGACCGTGCTGACCGCATCGCGAGCAGGCTCGCTCCCACATGAAGCTGCGCTACGCCATATCACTCTGGCTGAATTCCTCGGCCAGAAAATCGATCAACGTCCGCACCGACGGCAACAACCCGCGGCGTGACGCGAAGATCGCGTGGACGATCCCGCATTTCGGTGCCCAGCCCGGTACCAACTCCACCAGTTGCCCAGCCGCCAGGTCATCGCGGACCAGCACGTGGGGCAGGTGGGCAATGCCGATTCCCGCCAGGGCCGCCTGGCGCAGGACCAGCAAATCGTCGGTGACCATGCGTGGCGCGTGGCGGATCAGCGCGCTGGCGCCGTCCGGCCCCGACAACTCCCATTGATATTCCCGTTGCGCCGCCCCCCAGTGCAGGCTGGGCAAACCGTTGAGATCGGCCGGGGACGCTGGGGAGGACAGGCGCTCCCGAAAAATCGGGCTGCCCACCAGGCATTGGGTGCTCTTGCCCAGCACTTTCATCACCATGTCGGTGTCCTCCAGCGGCGGGAAGCGCACCCGCAAGGCGATATCGAACCCTTCGTGAATCAGGTCGACCCGGCGGTTAGTGCTCTCGATGAACAACTCCACCCGTGGGTAACGGATCATGTAGCGGGTCAGCATCGGTCCGACCCAGCTGTTGAGCAACGCCGTCGGACAACTGATGCGCACCAGCCCCTGGGGTTCGGAGCGGTTGCGTTCGATTACTTCGGCGGCGCTCTCGGCCTCGACCCGCATCGCCAGGCAACGCTGGTAATAGGCCTGACCGATTTCCGTCAACGAACAATGCCGGCTGGTGCGATGGATCAGCCGCACGCCCAGGCGCTCCTCCAGTTGTGCGATGCGTCGGCTGAGCTTGGACTTGGGCATGTCCAGCGCCCGGCCGGCAGCAGCGAAACCGTGGTGTTCGACCACCTGGGTGAAGTAATACAGCGTGTTCAGGTCTTCGATGATCGTTCTCCAGATAGAACGCTAAGGCCGATTTTTGCAGTCTAGTGCACCAAAGGTCTCAGTTTTAATCTGTACCCATCGAATCGCAACACCTGATTGGGAGACGCAGCATGAAAAAGCTCATTGGCCTCTACACCAGCCCGCGGCCCCATTGGGTCGGCGACGGCTTCCCGGTACGCACGCTGTTTTCCTACGACAATCTGGGCAAGCACATCAGCCCGTTCCTGCTGCTGGACCACGCGGCCCCAAACGAATTCACCCCCACCACTGAGCGTCGCGGTGTCGGCCAGCACCCGCATCGGGGCTTCGAAACTGTGACCATCGTTTACCAGGGCGAACTGGAACACCGGGATTCCACCGGCAGCGGCGGCAAGATCGGTCCGGGCGACGTGCAATGGATGACCGCCGCTTCCGGGATCATCCATGAAGAGTTTCATTCCGAAGCCTTCGCCCGCCAGGGTGGGTTCATGGAAATGGTTCAGCTATGGGTCAACTTGCCCGCCAAGGACAAGATGGCCCCGGCCGGCTACCAGACGCTGCTCAAGAATGACATTCCGAACATTGAACTGAAGGACGACGCCGGCAGACTGCGCCTGATCGCCGGGACCTTCGAGGGGCAACAAGGCCCGGCGAAGACCTTCACACCCATCGATGTCTGGGATATCCGCTTGAACGCCGGCAAGAGCCTGACCCTCGACCTGCACGAAGGCCGCAACACGGCCCTGGTGGTGTTACATGGCACAGTCCAGGCCAACGGCCGCGAGCGGATCGAGGCCGGGCAACTGGCGCTGTTCGACCGGGCCGGCGACCAGTTGACCCTGCACGCCAATAACGACGCAGTGGTGCTGTTGCTCAGCGGCGAGCCCATCGACGAACCCATCGTCGGCCATGGCCCGTTCGTGATGAACAGCGAGCAGGAAATCCACCAGGCCTTCAACGATTTCCACTCCGGACGGTTCGGCCAGATGGACGCTTGATTGCTGTTCCCTGTGGGAGCGAGCCTGCTCGCGATAGCGGTCCGCCAGTTGCTGAAGCGTTGACGGATCAACCGACATCGCGAGCAGGCTCGATCCCACATGGGGTGTGCTGATTCCACGGCGTGTTCATCTGTGCCAATCTTCTCGCCAATGGCCTTCCTGGAGCTGTCCCATGCTGTCTCTGATCACCAATCACCCGCTGCTCTGCGCCCTGGTGCTGCTTGTGCTCGACATGCTGTTGTGGCGACTGGTCAATGCGCAGCGGTCCTATTGGAAAATAGGCGGGCGGCTGGTGATTTTTTCATTGTTCAGCATGCTGCTGTTCAATGAAGGCCTCAACCCCATGGAGCCGGCACAGTGGGTCGACGATGTACCGCGGCACCTGGCGGCCACCGGTTTGCAGATCGCCTGGTGGCTGTTCGCTGCACGGACCCTGACGGTGCTGATCGGCGCGGCGATGATGCAACGGGTCGGTCATACCGGGCGGCTGTTGCAGGATCTGCTCGGTGCGGTGATCTTCCTGATCGCCGTGATTGCCGCGCTGGCCTATGTCCTGGATCTGCCGGTCAAGGGGGTGCTGGCGACGTCCGGCGCGATGGCGATCATCGTCGGCCTGGCCTTGCAAAGCACCCTCAGCGACGTGTTCTCCGGCATCGTGCTTAACACCACCAAGCCTTATCAGCTCGATGACTGGATCTCCATCGACGGCACCGAGGGCCGGGTCACCGACATCGACTGGCGTGCCACGCGTTTGCAGACCGCCCAGGGCAGCATGGCGGTGATTCCCAACTCGTTGGCGGCCAAGGCCAAGGTCATCAACTTCAGCCGGCCCAGCGATGTGCACGGGTTGGCCATCAGCGTTCAGATCAGCCCCCACGCCCGGCCACAGAAAGTGATCGAGGCGCTGGAGCGCGCCATGATCGGCTGCCGCGCCTTGCTCGCTGTCCCGGCCCCTTGCGTAACGCTGAAAAGTTCCAGCAGCGCCGGGGCGGAATATGAAATCAGCGGTTTCGTTGCCACGCGAGCCCAGAAGCGCGAGGTCCGCAATCAACTCTTCGACCTGGCGTTCCGGCACCTGCGGGCGTCGGGGATCAGTCTCCTGTCCGACAGCGAAAGCGCCTCGGCCAGCGGTTCGTCACGACCCCGGGCGTTGCTGGACAGCTCGAGCATTTTCTCGACGTTGCGCCAGGAAGAGAAAGAGACCTTCAGCCAGAACATGACCCTGCAGACCTTTCGCGCGGGGGAGATGATTCTGCCGGCCGGCGAGGTCAGCGATCATTTGTTCATCATCGAGTCCGGCGTGGTCAGCGTGACCATGGTGCGCAACGGCCAAGTGTTCGAAGGTGGGCGCATGGGGCCGGGGGAAGTGATTGGCGAAGCCGGCATCATTTCCGACCTGGCCGCGCTGGCAAACTTTTCGGCCAAGACGTTCTGCACCCTTTATCGCATCGAGAAGGACTACCTCAAGCCTTGCCTCGACGCCCGTCACGACATCAACGACGCCATGAAGAACCTGTTGGATGTACGGATGAACCTCGCCCAGAACCTGATCCGCGAAGCTCCCAAGCCGGTGGCCAAGAAACGCTTCCTGCACTGGTTGCGCAGCCGGGCCTGAACAACCTGCCCATTGGTCACTCGAACTTCCCAATAATTGGCTATTTGTACCGCGCCAGCCTGGGGCTAACGTAGCGCCACACCCCATTGTTCTGGAGCACACCATGCAACCGCGTATCGATTTCTACACTGCTTCCCCCGACGCCTTCAAAGCCATGCTGGCCCTGGAGAACGCTGTCATGAAACTGGGCCTGGAGAAGTCCCTGCTCGAACTGGTCAAGCTGCGTTCCTCACAAATCAACGGCTGTGCCTTCTGCATCGACATGCACACCGCCGATGCCCGCAAGGACGGCGAGACGGAGCGTCGCCTGTACGCCGTGACCGCTTGGCGCGAAGCTCCGTTCTTCACCCCTCGCGAGCGCGCCGCGCTGGCCTGGACCGAAGCCCTGACCCGCCTGAGCGACACCCATGCGCCGGACGCCGACTATGAACTGCTGAACGAGCATTTCAACCCCAAGGAAATGGTCGACCTGACCGTCGCCATCAACGCCATCAACGGCTGGAACCGCCTGGCAGTGGGCTTCCGTAAGATGCCCGAGGCGTGAAGCGTCCATAGACGCTCGAAATACCTTTGGGAGCCTGCTTGCTCGCGAAAGTGAAGTGTCTGTTACAAAGATGTTGAATGTGCAGCCGTCTTCGCCGGCAAGCCCGGCTTCCACAGGGGCAGGTGGCGTATGCAAATGCCGCGTACACCCGAATCCAAGGTGGGAGCGAGCCTGCTTGCGAAGGCGTTGCATCAGTCGACTTCGATAGCGGTTGATACCACGCCTTCCGGGGGGGCGAGCAGCACGAGCCTATCTGCACCGGACAGCCGCGCGACATTGCAGTGGGTGGCCATCGGGGCGAAGACCGACGGGGCGCCACAAAGGCTTCGGTGACATTCAGACTTTCAGGATCTTTCCACTGGCCGCCACCCCCACCAGCGACAACGCCAACAGTCCGAAGGCCACGCTCAGGCTGCTGCCATGGGCAATAAACCCGATCAGCGCCGGACCGGCGAGGATGCCGGCGTAGCCGATAGTGGTGATGGCCGGCACGGCAATCGCTTCGGGCATCAAGGTCTGCTTGCCGACGGCGGTGTACAACACCGGCACGATGTTCGAACAGCCAGCTCCCACCAACGCGTAACCCAACAGCGCCGCCTGCCACATCGGCGCCAGGGTGGCCAGCAGGAAACCGAGTGCGGCCGTGGTGCCGCCATAGATGATCACCCGTCGGGCGCCCAGGCGATGCACCACCGCATCGCCGGTCAGGCGGCCGACGGTCATGGTCAGCGCGAATGCGGCATAACCCAGCCCGGCGTAGGCGGTCTCGACCCCGCGCTCGGAGGCGAGGAACACTGCGCTCCAGTCCAACACCGCCCCTTCGGCGAGGAACACGATGAAGCACAGGATGCCGATAAACAACACCACGCCGTGGGGAACGGCGAACGCCGGGCCCGAGCTTTCACTGCCGTAAGGCAGCAAGTGCGGCGCCGCCTTGAACAGCGCCACCAGCAGCAGCCCGTTGACCACCAGCGTCGCGCCCAGTGGCGACAGCCCGAGGCCGAGCAAGGCGCTGACGCCGGCCGCGCCAATGATCCCGCCGAGGCTGAACATGCCATGGAAGCCCGACATCATGGTCTTGCCACTGGCCCGCTCGACGATCACCGCTTGCAGGTTCACGGTCGAGTCCACCGTACCGAGCCCGGCGCCGAACAGGAACAACGCGGCCACCAGCCAGGGTAACGTGCTCATCGTCGCCAGCAAAGGCAACGCCAGGCAGATCAGGAGTGTGCCACCGCTCAACACCCGCCGGCAGCCAAGCCGCGCCGCCAGTGCGCCGGAAATCGGCATCGCCAGGATCGACCCTACCCCCAGGCACAACAGCAGCAGGCCGAGGGTGCCTTCATCCAGGTTCGCCCGCACCTTGGCGTAAGGCACCAGTGGCGCCCAGGCGGCAATGCCGACGCCGGCGATGAGATAGGCGATGCGGGTGGACATCTGTTCCAGGCGTCCGGGAACAAACGTGGGTGGGGGCGTGATGGCAGTCATGAATCGTCCTTGGTTTTGCGATGCTGTGATGCAGGTGGGAACCCTATGCTGGCATATCCACTGACCTCACGGCGACCTCTAGGTGCCGACCGAGGGTGCTGCATCGCGAGCAAGCTTTGCTCCCACGGGCCAGGGCAGCATACAGTGGCGCCCTTGCTGGCTGATTCCGGACCCGATTCATGACGCAGTTCTATGATGCACGCGGCAATATCTATGGTGTCGTTTCACCGCAACAGGTCCGTGCCCAAGGTGTGGACCTGCCGCCATCGGCGGCCCAGGCGGCACAGGCCCGTGAGTCCTGGGCAGCGGCTGCGGTGCATGGGTTTTGCGCCTGGGCGCCGGGTGAGAAACCACCGGGCGCCAAGGCTCATCGCAGCGACGGGCTGCTGATCGGACCGTTCCAGGACGAACCGCCCTTCGACGTGTTGATCGTCAACACCGACGGTACCCTGGCCGAGCGCAGTGGCAACGGCTTGACGATTTTTTCCCATGCCCTGCAGGCGCAAGGCTTGATGCCGGGAGAGGACGACTGTGTGTTGCAGGTTCATCACGACAAACACGAAGGCTCGTCGCCGCTGCAAACGTCGGTTCGGGCCGCTGAGTTCGAAGGCACGCAGGGCTTCTGGCTGAACCTGGGACAACCGCTGTTCGGGCCGCTGGCCGTCGCTGCCCAAACGACGGAAAGCGTGCGCTTCAATCAGCGTGAAGTCAGCCGAGTGGCGGGGCTTCATGCGTTGAACCCGGCGTGGGGCAACAGTCAGTTCGTGAGCATGGGCAATCCCCATTGCGTGACGTTGGTGGACAGCGCCGAAGCGCTGCCGAGCAATGCACAGATGCGCGCCCCGGCACTTTCCCAAAGTTTGACCCGTATCGCTTATGCCGCGCCCGGTGGCGCCGGGATTCCATGCCCGGCGGGGGTGAACCTGCAATGGGCCTGGCTCGAGGCCGAAGGACGGATCGCCGCCCGCGTGTTTGAGCGGGGCGAAGGACCGACCGCTTCTTCCGGCACCAGCGCCAGTGCGGTGGCCAGCGCCGCGTGGCGGGTGGGTTGGGTGAAAGCAGGGCCGGTGAGTGTGGTGATGCCGGGGGGGACGGCGCCGATCCTGCTGACAGAGGCGGGCGGGGAGCTGGTGCGGGTCAGTTTGTTTGGGACGGCTCGGCTTCTTTAGCATCCTGCGGTGCGGCTGATGACGCTATCGCGAGCAGGCTCGCTCCCACAGGGGGATGCGGCGGACACAAAAGGTATGGCCGCTGAAGATCCAATGTGGGAGCGAGCCTGCTCGCGACAGCGTCGGGCCAGCCACCTCACGGTCAACGGCCAGACCGCTATCGTCGGCTCGCTCAGCCCAATTGCGGCCCAAACTCCACCACCGGCATCTGTCGCTTCATCAGCACTTCACCGTTGCGAATCGAGTAGAGCGGCAGCCCCTGGCTGCGGATCACTTCGTAGTCGCTGTCCGCCGACAGGATCAACAGGTTCGCCGGGCGGCCGGGTTCCAGCCCGTAGCGTTCGCCCAGGGCCATGGCCTTGGCACTGTTGTCGGTGACCAGGTCGAGGGCGCTTTGCAGGTTGCGATAGCCAAGCATGTGGCAGATGTGCAAGCCGGCTTCGAGTACCCGCAGGATGTTGCCGTTGCCCAGGGGATACCACGGGTCGACGATGGAGTCCTGGCCGAAACACACGTTCATCCCGGCTTCCAGCAGTTCATTGACCCGGGTGACGCCGCGGCGTTTGGGGAAGGTGTCGAAGCGTCCCTGCAAGTGGATGCTTTCGGTGGGGCAGGAGACGAAGCTGATGCCCGAGTGCCCCAGCAGGCGAAACAGTTTGGCGCAGTAGGCGTTGTCGTAGGAACCCATGGCCGTGGTGTGGCTGGCGGTGACCCGGGCACCCATGTCGCGGCTGCGGGCTTCTTCGGCCAGCACTTCAAGGAAGCGTGAATGCGGGTCGTCGGTTTCGTCGCAATGCACGTCCACCAGGCAGCCGGTGCGTTCGGCCAGGTCCATCAGGAATTTCACCGAGCTGACACCCTGGTCGCGGGTGTATTCGAAGTGCGGAATACCGCCCACCACGTCGGCGCCCATGCGAATGGCTTCTTCCATCAGCTCGCGGCCGTTGCGGTAGGACTCGATGCCTTCCTGGGGAAACGCGACGATCTGCATGTCGATCAGATGACGGTTTTGCTCGCGCACTTCCAGCATGGCCTTGAGGGCGGTGAGTGCAGGGTCGGTGACGTCGACGTGGGTGCGCACGTGCTGGATGCCATGGGCGGCGAGGGCCTGGATGGTTTTCGTCGCGCGGGTCCGGGTGTCTTCTTCGGTGATGGTGGCCTTGCGCTCACCCCAGCACTCGATGCCTTCGAACAAGGTGCCGCTCATGTTCCAGCGCGGCTCGCCGGCGGTAAGGGTAGCGTCCAGGTGAATGTGCGGCTCGACGAAAGGGGGTACCACCAGGTTGCCGCCGGCATCGAGGTCCTGCGGGCCGAGGCTGGGGGCTTCGGTCTGGCGGGCGATGCTGGCAATCAGGCCGTTTTCCAGGTGCAGTTCATGCAAACCTTCGCGGTTGCGCAGGCGGGCGTTGATGATGTGCATCGGGCGAATCCTTTTTATAGGTCTTGGAGTGGCGCGTTGGTGGTCCGGGTACCCATGACGCCGATCAATAGCACATACGTTAGCGCGCCAGTGGCGATTCCTACCAGCGGTGCCACCCACGGCGAATTGAACGCCGCGACGGTGCCGAGCCCATAAGCCAGCAACCCCGGCCAGTTGAAGGCGGGCAGCCGTGCATCGGCCAGGCGTGGATAACGCCCGCGCCAGCGGAAGAAGAAATCCGCCATGATCACGCCGCCAATGGGCGGGATCACCGTACCCAGCAGGATCAGGTACGGTACCAGCATGTCGTACATGCCCAGCAGCGCCAGCAGGGTGCCGATCATGGCGCCGCCCAGGGTGACGGTCTTGCGCCGCCGGGTGCGCAGCAGGTTGCAACCGGCCACGGCGAAGTTGTAGATGGTGTTGTCCTGGGTGCTCCAGATGTTGAGCAGCAGCATCGCCATCGCTGCCATGGCGAAGCCCTGCAACAGCAGCACTTCAACCACGTCCGGCTGCTGGTAGACGATGGCCCCGTAAGCGCCAATCAACACCATCAGGCCATTGCCGAGAAAGAAACCCATCAGGCTCGCCAGCACCGCGACTTTCGCCGAGCGGGAAAACCGAGTCCAGTTGGTCGCCTGGGTGGCACCGCTGACGAAGGTGCCGAACACCAGCGTGATGGCGGTGGACCCATCGAGGCTGCCCGTGGGCACCACCGCCAACAGGCCCTCCAGACCACCGACTTTCACCGTCGCGACCCACATTGACAGCATCAGCAGCAACATCATGGCCGGCACGGCGATGTACGAAAGGATCTCCAACCCGCGATAACCGACGTAGGCCGTGGCGCAGAACCCCAGGCCGAACAGCACCATCAGCCCCAGCACGGCGCCTTCGCTCAACCCGAAGTATTTACCCAGCACCACCGCGGCGGTCGCCGTGCCCCAGGCGTACCAGCCGATCTGGGTGAACCCCAGGATCAGGTCGCTGAGCTTGCTGCCGACCTCACCAAAACAGAACCGGCCCATCAGCACCGAATTGAGCCCGCTCTTGAACGCGATGTAACCCAGCCCCGCGGCATAGAGCCCCAGCAGCAGGTTGCCGATCACGATCACGGTGAGCATCTCGGCAAAACCGAACGCGACTCCCAACTTGCCGCCGGCAAACATCGTGGCGGTGAAAAAGGTGAAACCCAGCAGCACCATGGCCGTGGAGGCCAGGCCCTTGCGGGCATGCATCGGGACTTCGCTCAACGGGTAATCGTTGCCTGGATCGTTCTGAGTCATGTGGCGGTCCTTGCGCAGGAGGGGAAATGTCGCAAGCGTGCAGCGGTCGTGCCAAGCGAATGATCGCGAGGTTATTTATAGACAATCCGGAGAAATGGGGACGGGCGGGGAGTGAAAGTGGTGCAGCGGTGATTCAAGTTGGAACACCGTTCGCATTACCCCTGTGGGAGCGAGCCTGCTCGCGATGGCGCCGGATCAGTCACATCCGTTTCAACTGATAGGCCGTCATCGCGAGCAGGCTCGCTCCCACAGGGGATTGGAATACTCAGAAAGGGCGAGGCAACGACAGGAATCGTAAGATCGCCGCCACAATGGCTTCCGGGGCGTCTTCCTGGACCAGATGCCCGGCGTTCGGCACCGGGTGGAATTGCGCGCCTGGAATCAGTGAGTGCAACGCCCGGCCGCGCTCGATGGGGATCCATTGGTCGTCCTCGCCCCACAGTATCTGTGTCGGGCAGCGCACGCTCGAATACAGGCTCTCTGCCTCGCGGGTGTAACGCTCGTCCATTTGCGCAATCTGCCGATAGAACGCGGCCTGGCCGGTCTCGCCGAGCCATGGCTGCACGTAGGGGGTCAGTTCTGCGTCCGGGATGTCCCGCTTGATCGCGCCGCGGATATACGTCGGCACGATGGCGCGCTGAATGTAATCGGGCAGGCCGCTGAAGGCTGCTTCGTGCTGTCGCACATGCTGGACGAAGGGTGAACCCCAGGGCGACAGCGCCACCGGATCGATCAGCGTCAGGCTGCGGTAGTTTTTGCCATTGAGCAGGTGCGTGCGCAGGGCGGTGGCGCCGCCAAAGTCGTGGGCCACCACGTCAGGGCAGTCCAGGCCCCAATGCTCCAGCAGTTGCGCGAGCAGGTGGTTCTGGATGCCGAGGGAGACATCGGCATCGGGTTGCGCAGATTGGCCATAACCCAACAGGTCAAAATAATGCACCCGATGGGTGGCGCTGAAGAGCGGGGCGATTCGATGCCACACGTAGGACGAAAAGGGCGTGCCATGGACGAATACCAATGGCGGGCCGTCACCGTGGATGGCGTAGCGAATGGCGTGTCCGTTGAAGGTGTATGCCTGATCCAGCGGCCAGTCGGTCATGGTCGATGCTCCACTGAAGGGGGTTCAGGGGATAGAGCATAGGCCAGTGCAGTTTTCCTGGGGAAACACATCTGTGGCGAGGGGACTTATCTGTGGAGAGGGGGGCTCTCTGTGGCGAGGGGATTTATCCCCGCTGGCGTGCGCAGCGCGCCCCAAAGATACGAAGCGAATCGACCTGACGCACTGATGTTGGATTTTGGGGCCGCTTCGCGGCCCAGCGGGGATAAATCCCCTCGCCACAAAAGTCTGTTCAAGGTTGGGACTGCGGGTTACTCGCCCCGATAGATGCAACCGCTGGTGCACGTCTCATGGATGCGGATGGCGCTGAGTTCCGGCAGCAATGGTTTGAGCTCGTTCCAGATCCACTTGGCGAGGACTTCGCTGGTGGGGTTTTCCAGGCCAGGAATGTCGTTGAGGTAGTTGTGGTCCAGACGCTCGTAAAGTGGCTTGAAGATCGCCTTGATTTCCGAGAAGTCGCGAATCCAGCCGGTGTGCGGGTCGATGTCGCCGCTCAGGTGAATCGCCACCTTGAACGAGTGGCCGTGCAGGCGGCCGCACTTGTGGCCGTCCGGTACGTGGGGCAGGCGGTGGGCGGATTCGAAGGTGAATTCTTTGAAGATTTCCACAGGTTCAGGCTCTTTAAGGTAGCGGTCGCGAGGCAGGCGGCGGAGTTTATCAGTTTGGCTCCGGCGTTGCGCGCTCATGCTGACTAAAGGGTCAGCAAACGCTCGCCCAGCCCACCGTTGGCCGCCAGCTCAAGGAACTCGTCACCCAGGCGGCGACTCTCGTCCATCGCCGTGCGCCAATAGGTGCGGCGGCTCGCGTCATCGCCCATGAAACGCTTGAAGTCGTTTCGGTCTGGCAGCTTGCCGTAGGGCAGGCGAGCCAGGTACTCACGGGATGGCGCCACCAACAGGACATCCTGCAGGCGCTCAACGTTACCCCGGCGCCATGGCAGGCTTTTGTCGAACCAGCCGGGAATGACCCGGTCGGTGAAATGGGGATACAGCACAATGTCTTCGCCGCTGTAGGGCAGGTCGAGGTGATAGTCCAGCAAGCCGCCGTCGCGGTAGGTACCGGCCCCGGCGCCCGGCAGGTCGCGCACCCCCTCCATTACCATCGGGATCGAGCCCGAGGCCAGCAACGCCTGGCGCAGATTGCCGGCCGCAAGCGGTACGAAGCGTGACGGAAAGTCGTTCAGGGGATGCAGCGGCGGTGCCAGGCGCGGGTCGTGGATGATCAGCCGTTCGAAATGCCGCGACAGCCGCGCGCGGCCCCGCAGGTTGTCGGCAATCACCGACGACAAGCCCAGGCCCAGCCGTCCGCGATGATCCTGCGCGAGCAAGCCGTGGCTTTTGACGACCATGATGTTGAGCCGGTAATGCGGGTTGGCGAGGATCGTCGCGTCGCGGCCTTCGAGCAGGTCGTCGAGCATGCGCTGCGAACTCTGGCTGACCCCGGCCATGGTCACGCCTTTGGCGAAACTTTGGCCGTTGTACAAAGTACCCAGGCGTCGGATGCCTTCGGCGGCATCCGGCAGGCAGGCGCTGGCGAAGCGCCAGGAGCCCACCGAGGCCCCGATCAACGAACGTTCCCGGGGGGCGGCGGGCAGCCATTCGCCAAACAGCGCCAGATCCAGCCCCTGGATGCCCAGGGCCTTGGGGCCACCGGCGGCGCCTGGCAGGATGCCAACGTCGGCCGCCTTGAGACCGGCTTCGCGAATCCGCGCCAGGGCACGGGGGCCGGCCTTGAGGGTGAGGGCGGGAAACTTGATGTGGATGGCGGTCATACCAGTCTCTTGGCGTGGGCAAACGACGGATTATAGCGACACAACCCCCTGTGGGAGCGAGCCTGCTCGCGATGGCGGCGTATCAGATTGCAATAAAGTGACTGACCCAACGCCATCGCGAGCAGGCACGCTTCCACAGGGCACGGTCGTTGATCTGTGTTCCATGATGGCAATTCAGTTTCAGTTAAGTTCCCCCGGCTACAGTCGCCCCGTGACGATTATAAAAAGGAGATAACCCTTGAACCGCCTGACTGCCTTTTTCATCGCAACGCTCATGGCCCTGGGCGCCAGCTTTGCTCACGCACGGGACCTCGGCCCCGACGAATCCCGAAAACTGCAAGACGCTGGTACCATTCAATCCTTTGAAAAACTCAACGCCGCCGCCTTGGCCAAACACCCTGGCGCCACCTTGACCGATACCGAGCTGGAAGAAAAGTACGGCAAGTTCATCTATCAGGTGGAGCTGCGCGATCCCCAGGGCGTTGAATGGGATATGGAATTGGACGCCGTTACCGGCAAGGTGCTCAAGAATCATCAGGATACTTAATGAAGCTTAATCTCTGCGCCCGCAGTCCATGGCCGCTGGTGCTGCTGGCGTTTTGTTCGGTGGTCATGGCGCGGGACCTGGACCAGGACGAGGCCCTGCAACTGCGCCAGCGGGGCGTGATACTGCCGCTGGAGCAGTTGCTGCAACAGGCGCTGGATCTGCACCCTGGCGCCAAGTTGCTGGAGGCCGAGCTGGAAGAGAAACACGGGGTCTATATTTATGAGGTCGAGCTGCTGGATACCGACGGCGTTGTGCGCGAATTGGACCTGGAGGCCACATCCGGCCGCTTGCTCAAAGATAAGGAAGACTGATGCGCCTGCTTCTGGTGGAAGATCACGTTCCCCTGGCCGATGAGTTGATGGCTGGGCTGACACGACAGGGCTACGCCGTCGACTGGCTCGCCGACGGTCGCGACGCGGTGTATCAGGGCAGCAGTGAACCCTATGACCTGATCATCCTCGACCTTGGCCTGCCAGGTGTGCCGGGGCTCGAGGTGCTGGCCCAATGGCGCGCTGGCGGCCTGAGTACTCCGGTGCTGATCCTTACCGCCCGCGGCTCCTGGGCTGAACGCATCGAGGGCCTCAAGGCCGGTGCCGACGATTATCTGACCAAACCCTTTCATCCTGAGGAACTGCACCTGCGGATCCAGGCGTTGCTGCGCCGCTCCCATGGCCAGGCCAACCAGCCGACGCTGCAGGCCGCCGGGCTGCATCTGGATGAGGGGCGGCAATGTGTGGTTCGCGACGGCGCGGACATCCAACTGACCGCCGCTGAGTTTCGCCTGCTGCGCTATTTCATGCTTCACCCCGAGCAGATCCTTTCCAAGAGCCATCTCGCCGAACATTTGTATGACGGTGAAACCGAGCGTGATTCCAATGTGCTGGAAGTCCACGTCAATCACCTGCGACGCAAGCTGGGCCGCAGCGTGATCGAAACCCGTCGCGGCCAGGGTTACCTGTTCGGCGGACAGGGCCGGTGAGGTCCATTCAGCGCCGGCTGAGCCTGGGCCTGATCGGTGTGATGGTGGTGGTCGGCCTGGTCCTGGCGCAGACCAGTCTGTGGCTGTTCGAGCTGGGACTGCAGCGCTATCTGGAAGCCGGGTTGCGCAACGACAGCGAAAGCCTGCTGGTGGCCCTGGCGCGTGGACCCCAGGGGCTGCAACTGGATGAGCGGCGTTTGTCGCCGGCCTATCTGCGGCCGTTCTCCGGGCATTATTTCCGCATCGATTTCGCCGACGTGCACTGGCGCTCCCGTTCCCTCTGGGACCAGGAACTGCCCCGGCTCGACCATCCGGGTCTGCACGCCAACCTGCAATTGGGGCCTGAAGGCCAGCAACTGCTGGTATTGCGCACCGACTATCGACGCCTGGGTCAGTCGATTTCCATCAGCGTGGCCCAGGACTACACCCCCGTGCGCGACAGTTTCCTGCGCATGCAACAGATTGGCCTCGGCCTCGGCCTGGCGGGGCTGTTGCTGATCCTGTTGTTGCAACGGTTCACGGTGCGCCGCGCCTTACGCCCGCTGGAGAAAGCCCGGGAACAGATCGCGCAGTTGCAGCGTGGGCAACGCTCGCAACTCGACGAGCAGGTGCCCCTTGAGCTGGAACCGCTGGTGGCGCAGATCAATCATCTGCTGGCCCACACCGAAGACAGTCTCAAGCGCTCGCGCAATGCCCTGGGTAATCTGGGCCATGCCTTGAAAACCCCGCTGGCGGTGTTGCAGAGCCTGGCCTCGAACGAAAAACTCGACCCATACCCCGAACTGCGCACGTTGCTGCTCGAACAACTGGAGCAGGTGCGACAGCGCCTGAACCGTGAGCTCAACCGTGCGCGACTGGCCGGTGATGCCTTGCCCGGCGCTCAGTTGGACTGCGATGCGGAACTGCCGGGGCTGCTGGCGACGCTGAACATGATCCACGGCGAGCATCTGCACCTGAGCTATGTCGCCGCGCCAGGGCAGCACCTGCCCTGGGATCGCGAAGACTTGCTGGAACTGCTGGGCAACCTGCTGGACAACGCCTGTAAATGGGCGGATGCCGAAGTGCGCCTGACCGTGACCGAGACGAGCGGGGCGTTCATCCTGGCGGTGGAAGACGACGGCCCGGGCATCCCCGAGGAGCGGCGCGACCAGGTCTTCAGCCGGGGCACGCGCCTGGACGAGCAGACCGACGGCCACGGCCTGGGACTCGGTATCGTGCGGGACATCGTCGACACCTGGGGCGGGACGCTGACCCTGCACGACAGCGAGTGGGGCGGGCTGAAAGTCCTGATCGAGCTGCCGCGGCGCTGATCGCGCCGAATTCCCTTGTGGGAGCGAGCCTGCTCGCGATGGCGTCGGGTCAGTCACCTTGATGCAATCTGATACACCGCCATCGCGAGCAGGCTCGCTCCCACAGGGGGGCTGTGGTGATTTTGAATATTGAAAACACCTCGAAACCCGCCGCATGGCCCTTGCAGCTTGGCGCCGCTTGCTGCAAAGTCCCCGCCTTTTTTCCGGTGGCTTTCCACCACTGCGCCTTGAGGTAACGATGATAAATGCAGTAATTGCCGCGGTTGGCATCATGCTGGTGCTCAGCCTGTCCCGCGTGCATGTGGTGATCGCGCTGATTATCGGCGCATTGGTGGGTGGCCTGACCGGCGGCCTGGGCATCGAGGCGACGCTCAAGGCGTTCAACGCGGGCCTTGGTGGCGGTGCGACGGTGGCGTTGTCCTACGCCTTGCTCGGCGCTTTCGCGGTGGCGATCGCCAAGTCCGGCATGGCCCACGCCCTGGCCGACAAGGCCCTGGCCCTGGTGGATCGCCAGGACGCCGTCGGTGGTTCCAGCATCAAGTGGGTGCTGATCGGCTTGCTGGGGGCGGTTGCTATCGCGTCCCAGAATATCCTGCCGATCCACATCGCTTTCATTCCGCTGCTGGTGCCGCCGCTGCTCTACGTGCTGACCAAGCTGCAACTGGATCGCCGGCTGATCGCCTGCGTCATGACCTTCGGCCTGATCACCCCTTACATGTTCTTGCCCGTGGGGTTTGGCAATATCTTCCTCAATGAGATCCTGCTCGCCAATATCGCCCGCAGCGGCGTGGATGTCAGCGGCATCAATGTCACCCACGCCATGGGCATCCCGGCGCTGGGCATGGTGTTCGGCTTGCTGCTGTCGTTGTTCAGCTACCGCAAGAAGCGTGTCTACGATCTGAAGAAAATCGCTCGGGTCGAGCAGGTGGCGGTGCGCTACAACCCGATGAGCCTGATGGTGGCGGGGCTCGCCGTGGCAGCGGCGTTCGCGATTCAGTTGCTGGTGGATTCGATGATCATCGGTGCCCTGGCCGGGTTCCTGATTTTCTCGCTGTCGGGAGTGGTGCGTTGGCGCGAGACCGACGACCTGTTTACTGAAGGCATGAAAATGATGGCGATGATCGGCTTCATCATGATCGCCGCCTCGGGGTTCGCCGAGGTCATGAAGGCCACCGGTGAAGTGCAGAGCCTGGTGGAAGCCTCGGCGGCCTGGATCGGCCACAACAAGGGTATCGGCGCGCTGATGATGCTGCTGGTGGGCCTGTTGGTGACCATGGGCATCGGCTCGTCGTTCTCCACTGTACCGATCCTGGCGACGATTTTCGTGCCGCTGTGCCTGCAACTGGGCTTCAGCCCGCTGGCGATCGTCTGCATCGTCGGCACCGCCGGTGCCCTGGGCGATGCGGGTTCGCCTGCCTCGGACTCGACCCTCGGCCCGACCTCCGGCCTGAACATCGATGGCCAGCACCACCATATCTGGGACACCGTGGTCCCGACCTTCATCCACTACAACCTGCCGTTACTGGCGTTTGGTTGGGTGGCGGCGATGGTGCTGTAGTCCGAAAACCGAGACGCTTCCATCGCGAGCAGGCTCGCTCCCACCTGGAATGCATTTCCCTGTGGGAGCGAGCCTGCTCGCGATTGCATTTGAGATTGCCCTACAGTTTTCCCCCCGCTTGCCGTTAATACAGCTAACCACGCCAATAACACCAACAAGGGTGACCAGCATGCGCCTGAGCCTGAAGGCTAAAGTTCTGTCCCTGGCAGTATTGCCGGTACTGTTGTCTGCGGCGATCATCAGTCTGACCACGGCCTTCATCCTGCAGGAGCAGGCCGATAAAGAGGTCCAGCAGACCCGCGAACGCTTGCTCAGCGACGCCAAGGCGACGCTGCAGAGCTACGTAGCGGTGGGCCTGACCGCCATCAAGCCGCTTTACGATGCGGCGGCTCCCGGTGATAACGCGGCGCGGGCCGAGGCCATCAAGCTGCTGTCGAGCATCAGTTACGGCAAGGACGGTTACTTCTTCGGCTACGACTCCGAAACCGTGCGCCTGTTCAAGGCCAACAGCCCCGACGGCGTGGGCAAGAGCTTCAAGGACAACCGCGACCCGAACGGGGTCTACGTCAATCGTGACCTGGTGAAAGTCGCCAAGGACGGGACCCACTACCTCGAATACAGCTCGCCACTGCCCAACAGCAAGGACCTGGTGCCCAAACTCGGTTACACCGAATACCTGTCCAAGTGGGACATGGCGGTCGGCAGTTCGGTCAACCTGGACGGCATCGAAGCCCAGGTGGCGTTGGTGGAAGCCAAGGTCCATGAGCGTGTACAAGGCGTGATATTGAGCATCATCGGCATCGCCGCCGTGGTGTTGCTGGTGATTGCGGTGGTGGGAGTGCTGCTGGCCAACACCATCCTGCGACCTTTGCACCTGATGAAAGACAACCTCGACGACATCGCGGCGGGCGAGGGCGACCTGACCCGGCGCCTGGCGATCACCAGCCAGGACGAACTCGGCCAACTGGCGGGCTCGTTCAACCGCTTCGTCGACAAGATCCATGGTCTGGTGCGGCAGATCACCGACATGACTTCGCAACTGACCGGGCTGGTGACGCAGGTCTCCGAGCAGGCCCAGCGCTCCGAGCAGGCCATGGAGCGCCAGCGCCACGAAACCGATCAGGTCGCCACGGCGATCAACGAGATGTCGTCCGCCGCCCAGGAAGTGGCCCGTAGCGCCCAGGGTGCCGCCGTGGCCGCCCAGCAGACCGACGAAGAAGGTCAGTCCGCCAAGCGGGTGGTGGCCGGCAGCATCCAGCAGATTCATGCGCTGGTGAACGACATCCGCAGCAGCGGCGTGTCCCTGGACAGCCTGCAACAGGATGTGGCCTCGATTGTCAGCGTACTCGGGGTGATCCGTTCGATTGCCGAGCAGACCAACCTGCTGGCCCTCAACGCGGCCATCGAGGCGGCGCGTGCCGGGGAAGCGGGGCGTGGTTTCGCAGTGGTGGCCGATGAAGTGCGGGCCCTGGCCAGTCGGACCCAGCAAAGCACCCAGGAGATCCAGGGCATGATCGATCGCCTGCAATCGGGTACTCATGCGGCGGTGGAGGCGATGCGTCGATCCAGTGAGGCGGGTGATGGTACGTCGGTTCGGGCCAACGAGGCGGGAGCGTCCCTGGACACGATGGCGCAGTTGATCGGCACCATCAACTCGATGAACGCCCAGATCGCCAGTGCCGCGGAAGAGCAGACCGCGGTGGCCGAGGAAATCAACCGCAGCGTGCACCAGATCGCTGTGGCAGTGGACAGCGTGGCCGATGAAACCCAACTCGGCGCCCAGACCTCCCGCAGCTTGAACGAGCTGGGCCAGCGCCTGGGCAAATTGGTCGGGCAGTTCCGCATCTGACGGCCAGGAGCTGCCGAAGGCTGCGATCTTCCGCTTCCGATCCAGATGTCTTCGCCTGGAGTACCAGGCCCTATCGGGAAAGGAGGATCGCAGCCTTCGGCAGTTTCTGTCGCGATCCATTGGTCAACACCCATCCCTGTTGGAATGGTGAGCCCGTTAAACATTCATGACTGACCCACCGCTATCGCGAGCAAGGGATCGGTGGTGACACGCAGGTATCAGATTAAGCCCGGACCCTGTGGGAGCGAGCCCGCTCGCGATAGCAGTGGTTCAGTTGGCAAGGATGCCAACTGCCAAGCCCGCCCGTCCTATGGCTTGCGCACATCCCGCATCAACAAGCCGAACCGCAGGTCCACCGCATCCGGTATCGGCACATACACCACATGCCCGTCTCCCGGCGCGACGGCGATGCTCTGACCTTTCACGTCCTGCAGTTGATGCAGGTCGAAGTGAAAATTGCCCTTGGGCGTCATCAGTTCCATGTGGTCGCCCAGCTCGAAGCGGTTCTTGACCCGCACTTCGGCCAGGCGTTCGCGCCGCTCGCCGGTGAGCTCGCCGACGAACTGCTGGCGCTCCGAGACTGAGCTGCCGTTCTGGTAGTTCTGATATTCATCATGCACATGCCGGCGCAGGAAGCCCTCGGTATAGCCGCGTTGGGCCAGTGATTCCAGGTCGGTCATCAGGCCAAGGTCGAATTTCCGGCCGGCCATGGCGTCATCGATCGCCCGGCGGTACACCTGGGTGGTGCGCGCGCAGTAGAAGTGCGATTTGGTCCGGCCTTCGATTTTCAGGGAGTGCACGCCCATGCGGGTCAACCGCTCCACATGCTGCACGGCCCGCAGATCCTTGGCGTTCATGATGTAGGTGCCATGCTCGTCCTCGAACGCCGGCATGGATTCGTCCGGACGATTGGCCTCCTGGAGCAGGAACACTTGGTCGGTGGGCGCGCCGAGGCCCAGGGTGGGTTCGGGTTGATAGCTCTGCACGATGTCGCCCACGGCGTTTTCCACCGCTGGCTGGGCCGAGTATTTCCAGCGACAGGCGTTGGTGCAGCTGCCTTGGTTGGCGTCGCGCCGATTCAGGTAGCCCGACAGCAGGCAGCGCCCGGAATAGGCCATGCACAGGGCCCCATGGACGAACACTTCCAGCTCCATGGCCGGCACTTGCTGACGGATTTCGGCGATCTCCTCCAGGGACAGTTCCCGGGAAAGAATGATCCGGCTCAGGCCCTGCTGCTGCCAGAACTCGACGCTCGCCCAGTTCACCGTGTTGGCCTGCACCGACAGATGAATCGGCATCCGCGGGAAATGCCGTCGCACCAGCATGATCAATCCCGGGTCGGACATGATCAGCGCATCGGGCGCCATGGCGATCACCGGTTCGAGGTCCTTGAGGAAGGTGCGCAGCTTGGCGTTGTGCGGCGCAATGTTCACCACCACGTAGAAGCGCTTGCCCATGGCCTGGGCTTCGCGGATGCCCAAGGCCAGGTTGGCATGATCGAATTCATTGTTGCGCACCCGCAGGCTGTAGCGCGGCTGGCCGGCGTAGACCGCATCGGCGCCGTAGGCGAAGGCGTAACGCATGTTTTTCAGGGTGCCGGCCGGGGCGAGCAGTTCGGGGGCTACGAGGGGCATGGTGGCGTCTGATCGCAAAAAGCGGCGAGGGTACGTCACGGTCGGCCTGGCGTTATTGATCTGGATCAATGGCGCCGGTGAACGCAACGGCACTCCTGCGAGTCCCGACGGACTAACACTTATCGAGCCTGGGACATGGAAAGCAAATGAACCGAAAGAGCCTGCAATACAAATCCCAGATGTTGCTGTTGATCCTGGTCAGCATCGCTTTCATCTGGATCTTGCTGCCGTTCTATGGCGCGGTGTTCTGGGCGATCATCCTCGGCATTGTCTTCGCGCCGATGCAACGTCGCCTGCAACTGAAATTCGGCTGGCCGCGCAACGTCACTGCGTTGTGCACGCTGGGCATCTGTGTGGTCATCGCAATCCTGCCGGTGATCGTCATCAGCACCTTGCTGGTCCAGGAAGGCACGGCGTTGTACAAGAGCCTGGAAAGCGGGGAACTGGACATTGCCGATTACCTGGCGCGGTTCAAGGACGCCTTGCCACCGTACTTCCAGCATCTGCTTGACCGCTTCGGCCTGGGCAACCTGAGTGGGTTGCGGGACAAGATCGTCAAGAGCGCCATGCAGGGCAGCGAGTTCTTCGCCACCCAGGCCTTCAGCTTCGGCCAGGGTACGTTTCAGTTCCTGGTCAGCTTCTCCGTCATGCTCTACCTGCTGTTCTTCTTCCTGCGCGATGGCGCGGAACTGGTGCGCAAGGTCCGCACGGCCGTTCCCTTGGCGGAATACCAGAAGCGTCGTCTGCAATTGAAGTTCAATCGGGTCGTCCGGGCGACCGTCAAGGGCAACCTGTTGGTCGCGATCACCCAAGGGGCGCTGGGCGGATTGATCTTCTGGATCCTGGGGATTCCGACGGTGTTGCCCTGGGCCGTGTTGATGACCCTCCTGTCGCTGTTGCCGGCGGTGGGGGCGGGCATCGTCTGGGCGCCGGTGGCTGTGTACTTCCTGCTCTCCGGGGCGATCTGGCAAGGCGTTGTGCTAACGCTGTTCGGCGTGTTCGTGATCGGCCTGGTGGATAATCTCCTGCGCCCGATCCTGGTGGGCAAGGACACCAAGATGCCTGACTACATGGTGCTCGTCTCGACGCTGGGCGGCCTGGCGGTGTTCGGGCTGAACGGGTTCGTGATCGGGCCGCTCATTGCCGCTCTGTTCATTTCCTGTTGGGCCTTGTTTGTCGAAAGTGCGCCCCGGGTGAAATTGCCCTAACTGCGCCTATCAGGCGCTCAGCATGTAAGTGCCGATGCGCTGCGACAAGGCCTGGGCGGCGGGCAGGGAAGTCAGCGGGCCGCTGATGGTCACGCCGTCCTGGACCAGGTACCAGCAAGCCAACAGGCCACGTTCACGGAGTGCGGCGGGGACGGCGCTGCCAATGACAGACATGATTTGAATGTTGAGCATGGGAACCTCCATCTATCGATGGGGTTACCTTACGACTCAGCCGGCAAGGGGGAAAATCAACTGCTTCAATAGTAGGAATCGATGCCGCTCAATCGACGACCAGATCGAGCATATGCACCACTTCCCGTTCATTGAGCACGCCCTTGCGCACCAGGTTTTCCGTCAACAACGAAAGGAACTTGGCAGTGCGGTGGCCTTCCAGGTGCTTGAGCTCGGTCAGCACGTTGTACACCTTGCCAGAGGTGCACAGGCCGACGATGCGGTGGGGATTTTGCGTGGGCATACCTTCGTCCTTGTTGTTATGAAGCTGTTGTTGACGGACAGGGCCAGCTTGCGGCACGGCCATGACGCTCATGTGACAGCTCGGGTTGAAGAAAAACAAAGCAGGATTCAGACCATAATGCCTTTTTGGCGCCGGAATATTGTTCCGGTAGCGACGCTGGTGGGCCTTATATGGCCTCCAGCACGTTTTTCGCCCACAAAAAAGCCCCTGGATCTCTCGATCCAGGGGCTTTTGATCTTGCTGTCTGGCTCCACGACCTGGACTCGAACCAGGGACCCAGTGATTAACAGTCACTTGCTCTACCAACTGAGCTATCGCGGAATGACGCGTATGTTACTGATTGGAAAAGAGAAGTCAAGCTTTTGGATGGTGGGCGGTGTGTTTAAGTGGTCGTGGGCTTCCCTCAAACACTTGTTACCGCTTCACACAAGTAAGGATCATGCCGCAAAAAACGACTGTGGGAGCGAGCCTGCTCGCGATGGCGGCGAATCATTCAACATCAATGTTGGATGACCCTCCGCCATCGCGAGCAGGCTCGCTCCCACAGGTTTTATGCGGGTTTTCAGATCACCTGAACAATCGCCTTGGTCACCGCATCGATGTTGTTCTGGTTCAGCGCGGCCACGCAGATGCGGCCGGTGTCCAGGGCATAGATGCCGAACTCGTTGCGCAGGCGCGTCACTTGTTCAACGGTCAGGCCTGAATAGGAGAACATCCCACGCTGGCGTGCGACGAAGCTGAAATCCCGGTGTGGAGCGGCCTTGGCCAGCATGTCCACCATCTGGTTGCGCATGCCACGGATCCGCAAGCGCATTTCCGCCAGTTCGGCTTCCCACTGGGCCCGCAGCTCGGGGCTGTTGAGCACGGCGGCAACGATGCTGGCGCCATGGGTCGGCGGGTTGGAGTAGTTGGTGCGGATCACGCGCTTGACCTGGGACAGCACGCGAGCACTTTCTTCCTTCGATTCGCTGACGATCGACAGGGCGCCGACGCGCTCGCCGTACAGGGAGAACGACTTGGAGAACGAGCTGGACGCAAAGAAGGTCAGGCCCGATTCGGCGAACAGGCGCACGGCCGCGGCGTCTTCGTCGATGCCATCGCCAAAGCCCTGGTAAGCCATGTCCAGGAACGGCACATGGTTCTTGGCCTTGACCACGGCCAGGACGTTTTTCCAGTCCTCGGGGCTCAGGTCCACGCCGGTCGGGTTATGGCAGCAGGCGTGCAGCACAACGATCGAGCGGTCGGGCAGGGCGTTGAGGTCTTCCAGCAGGCCGGTACGGTTCACGTCGTGGGTGGCGGCGTCGTAGTAGCGGTAGTTCTGCACCGGGAAACCAGCGGTTTCGAACAGGGCGCGGTGGTTTTCCCAGCTCGGGTCGCTGATGGCCACGACGGCGTCAGGCAGCAATTGCTTGAGGAAGTCGGCGCCGATCTTCAGTGCGCCGGTGCCGCCCACGGCCTGGGTGGTGATCACGCGGCCGGAGGCGATCAGTGGCGAGTCCTTGCCGAACAGCAGGGTCTGGACCGCCTGGTCATAGGCCGCGATGCCGTCGATGGGCAGGTAGCCACGGGAAACGTGCTGAGCCACGCGAATCGTCTCGGCTTCGACAACGGCGCGCAGAAGCGGAATGCGCCCCTCTTCATTGCAGTAAACACCCACGCCCAGGTTGACCTTATCGGTACGGGTGTCAGCGTTGAATGCTTCGTTGAGGCCCAGGATTGGGTCGCGGGGTGCCAATTCGACAGCGGAAAACAGGCTCATTAGTGCGCGGCTCTGAATGGAGTGTGAGGGGACGTGTGGCGCTCCAGCCGGATGCACTAGAGCGGTGCACAAACGGGGAGCTAGTATAGAGGCCATCACCGGACAGGGCGACAGGCGATTCGGTTTTTACGGTAAGTATTTTCGATTTTTTTCGACCGTTAGTCCCTTTGGCGCGTCAAAGACTCCAAGGCGTGTAGGACGTCCGTCTTGAAAGCGAAGGCATTCACCTCCACATTGTCTGCATTCCAGTTTTTTCCTCGGACGACATCAGTCGTTTCGGTCTTCTTCATTCCCGTCGCCTGGCCGACAGGCGTGAACCCAGGGGTTATGTTATGTCTGAATTCCAGCTAGTCACCCGATTCAAGCCCGCTGGCGACCAGCCGGAAGCCATCCGCCTGATGGTCGAAGGCATCGAGGCGGGGCTGGCCCACCAGACGTTGCTCGGTGTGACGGGTTCAGGCAAGACCTTCAGCATCGCCAACGTGATCGCCCAGGTGCAGCGCCCGACCCTGGTGCTGGCACCGAACAAGACCCTGGCGGCGCAGCTGTATGGTGAGTTCAAGGCGTTCTTCCCGAACAACGCGGTGGAGTATTTCGTCTCGTACTACGACTATTACCAGCCGGAAGCCTACGTGCCGTCGTCGGACACCTTCATCGAGAAGGATGCCTCGATCAACGATCACATCGAACAGATGCGGCTGTCGGCGACCAAGGCATTGCTTGAGCGCAAGGATGCGATCATCGTCACCACGGTGTCGTGCATCTATGGCCTGGGCAGCCCGGAAACGTACCTGAAGATGGTGCTGCACGTGGATCGCGGTGACAAACTCGACCAGCGTGCCTTGCTGCGCCGCCTCGCGGACCTGCAATACACCCGCAACGACATGGACTTCGCCCGGGCGACGTTCCGGGTGCGCGGCGATGTAATCGACATCTACCCGGCGGAATCCGACCTGGAGGCGATCCGCATCGAGCTGTTCGATGACGAGGTGGAGAGCATTTCGGCGTTCGACCCGCTGACCGGCGAGGTGATCCGCAAGCTGCCGCGCTTCACCTTCTACCCCAAGAGCCATTACGTCACGCCGCGGGAAACCCTGCTGGATGCCATTGACGGGATCAAGGCCGAGCTCCAGGAGCGCCTGGAGTACCTGCGCTCGAACAACAAGCTGGTGGAAGCCCAGCGCCTGGAGCAGCGGACCCGGTTCGACCTGGAGATGATCCTTGAGCTGGGCTACTGCAACGGCATCGAAAACTACTCGCGCTACCTGTCGGGCCGCCCGGCGGGGGCGCCACCACCGACCTTGTACGACTATCTGCCGGCCGACGCCTTGCTGGTGATCGACGAATCCCACGTCAGCGTGCCCCAGGTCGGCGCGATGTACAAAGGCGACCGGTCCCGCAAGGAAACCCTGGTGGAATACGGTTTCCGCCTCCCTTCGGCGCTGGATAACCGGCCGATGCGCTTCGATGAATGGGAAAGCGTGAGTCCGCAGACCATCTTCGTCTCGGCCACTCCCGGCAACTACGAGGCCGAGCACGCCGGCCGCGTGGTCGAGCAGGTGGTGCGCCCGACCGGCTTGGTGGACCCGCAGGTCGAAGTGCGCCCGGCGCTGACCCAGGTCGACGACCTGCTGTCGGAAATCAACAAGCGCGTGGCCATCGACGAGCGGGTCCTGGTGACCACCCTGACCAAGCGCATGGCCGAGGACCTTACCGATTACCTGGCCGACCATGGCGTGCGTGTGCGGTACCTGCACTCGGACATCGACACAGTGGAGCGGGTCGAGATCATCCGCGACCTGCGCCTGGGCACCTTCGACGTGGTGGTGGGCATCAACCTGCTGCGCGAAGGCCTGGACATGCCGGAAGTGTCGTTGGTGGCGATCCTCGACGCCGACAAGGAAGGGTTCCTGCGTTCCGAGCGTTCGCTGATCCAGACCATCGGTCGGGCGGCGCGTAACCTCAACGGTCGGGCGATCCTGTATGCCGACCGCATCACCGGCTCCATGGAGCGGGCCATCGGCGAGACCGAGCGCCGTCGTGACAAGCAGATCGCCTTCAACCTGGCCAACGGCATCACGCCCAAGGGGGTGTTCAAGGACGTGGCCGACATCATGGAAGGTGCCACCGTGCCTGGTTCGCGCAGCAAGAAGCGCAAGGGCATGGCCAAGGCCGCCGAAGAAAGTGCCCGCTACGAAGCGGAACTGCGCTCACCGAGCGAAATCACCAAGCGCATCCGTCAGTTGGAAGAGAAGATGTACCAACTGGCACGAGACCTGGAGTTCGAGGCGGCGGCGCAGTTGCGGGACGAGATTGGCAAGTTGCGCGAGCGTTTGCTCACTGTCTGAGTTTTGCAGTGGCCTTAAGGGCCTTATCGCGAGCAGGCTCGCTCCCACAGGGATTTGTGAACGCCACAAGTCCAGTGTGGGAGCGAGCCTGCTCGCGATTGAGGACGACGCGGTCTGACAGATGCACAAATCCCTTTGACTGGAGCCCGCCTACCATCGCCTGCTACCATTCGCCTCTTGTTTGATCTTCGCTTTTACCTTCTTTCCGAGACATGCCATGACCACCGTCCGTACCCGCATCGCGCCTTCGCCCACTGGCGATCCCCATGTCGGCACCGCTTACATCGCTTTGTTCAACTATTGCTTTGCCAAGCAGCACGGCGGTGAGTTCATCCTGCGGATCGAGGACACCGACCAGTTGCGTTCGACGCGCGAGTCCGAACAGCAGATTTTCGACGCCCTGCGCTGGCTCGGCATCGACTGGAGTGAGGGCCCGGACGTTGGCGGGCCGCACGGCCCGTATCGGCAGAGCGAGCGTGGCGATATCTACAAGCAGTATTGCCAGCAACTGGTGGACATGGGGCACGCGTTCCCATGCTTCTGCACCGCTGAAGAGCTTGACCAGATGCGCGCCGAGCAGATGGCTCGTGGCGAAACCCCACGCTACGACGGCCGCGCGTTGCTGCTGTCCAAGGAAGAAGTCGCCCGTCGCCTGGCCGCTGGCGAACCCCATGTGATCCGCATGAAGGTGCCGAGCGAAGGCGTCTGCGTGGTGCCGGACATGCTGCGTGGCGATGTCGAGATCCCGTGGGATCGCATGGACATGCAGGTGCTGATGAAGACCGACGGCTTGCCGACGTACTTCCTGGCGAACGTGGTCGACGATCACCTGATGGGCATCACCCATGTACTGCGTGGTGAAGAGTGGCTGCCATCGGCGCCAAAACTGATCCTGCTCTACGAATACTTCGGTTGGGAGCAACCGCAGTTGTGCTACATGCCGCTGCTGCGTAACCCGGACAAGAGCAAACTGTCCAAGCGCAAGAACCCGACCTCGGTGACGTTCTACGAGCGCATGGGCTTCATGCCCGAGGCGATGCTCAACTACCTGGGCCGCATGGGCTGGTCGATGCCGGACGAGCGCGAGAAGTTCTCGCTGCAGGAAATGGTCGAGCATTTCGACCTGTCGCGGGTGTCCCTGGGCGGTCCGATCTTCGATATCGAGAAGCTGTCCTGGCTCAACGGCCAGTGGCTGCGCGACCTGCCGGTGGAAGAGTTCGCCGCACGCGTGCAGAAGTGGGCATTGAACCCCGAGTACATGATGAAGATCGCTCCCCACGTGCAGGGCAGGGTGGAGACGTTCAGCCAGATCGCGCCGCTGGCCGGCTTCTTCTTTGCCGGCGGCGTGACGCCGGATGCGAAGCTGTTCGAGTCCAAGAAGCTCTCGGGCGATCAGGTGCGCCAGCTGATGCAACTGATCCTGTGGAAGCTCGAAAGCCTGCGCCAATGGGAAAAGGACAGCATCACCGCGACTATCCAGGCGGTGGTCGAATCCCTGGAGCTGAAATTGCGTGACGCCATGCCGCTGATGTTCGCCGCCATTACCGGCCAGGCCAGCTCGGTGTCGGTGCTTGATGCGATGGAAATCCTGGGGCCGGACCTGACCCGCTTCCGCCTGCGCCAGGCCATCGATCTGCTCGGTGGCGTGTCGAAGAAGGAAAACAAGGAGTGGGAAAAACTGCTGGGCGCGATTGCCTAAGCGGTCGTTAGGGCAGGGCATACCCCGGTTTTCCGGGGTTTGTCGGTAAGTGGTTGTTATCCCGGCAAAAAATTTTCAAATTTGTTGAAAATAAATTTGACAGCCCTCCGATACGCCCTTAAGATTCGCCCCGTCCTCAGCGATGAGGGGCTATAGCTCAGCTGGGAGAGCGCTTGCATGGCATGCAAGAGGTCGACGGTTCGATCCCGTCTAGCTCCACCAATTTACACTTCAAGGCCTGGCCACACCGGCCTTGAAGCGATCAACACTCAGCGTTGATCAGCAGTTAGAAGGGTTTGCGTCCCCTTCGTCTAGTGGCCTAGGACACCGCCCTTTCACGGCGGTAACAGGGGTT
>NZ_JBMDKO010000047.1:0-43398 GCF_057809755.1 Pseudomonas sp. FG13 | reverse complement strand
CGCGATTCACCTGGGAACCGAGGCGCCTTCATCGCGGGCAAGCCATGCTCCCACAGTCTTGCTGTCACAGCCTTGCTGTCGCTGATCTGGTGTCAGGCTTTCAAAGTACGGGTCATGCGCAATGCCAGCCCGCTCCCGCAGACAATCACCCCCGCCAGCAGGTACAGCGCCGCATCGGTCGACCCGCTGGCGTCTTTCACCCAGCCCACCAGGTATGGGCTGAGAAAGCCCGCCATCTGGCCCATGGAATTGATCAGCGCCAGGCCGCCGGCCGCCGCGCCCGCGCTGAGCAGGGCGGTGGGCACCGGCCAGAACATTGGCAAGCCGGTGAGGGCGCCCATGGTGGCGATGGACAGGCCCAGTATGGCGATGACCGGGGTGCCGGCGAAGTTGACCGCGATCAGCAACCCCAGCGCGCCCATCAGCATCGGCACCACCAGGTGCCAGCGACGTTCCTTGTGCAGGTCCGCCGAGCGCCCCACCAACAGCATGAACAGCGCAGCCAGCAGGTAGGGAATCGCGCTCAGCCAACCGATTGTCAGGTTATCGCTGAAGCCCAGGTTCTTGATGATCGACGGGAGCCAGAAGTTGATCGCGTACACGCCACTCTGGATGCAGAAGTACACCAGGCCGAACGCCCAGATCGCCGGGTTCCTGAACACGGCGAGCAGGGAGTCGCTGCTGGTCTTCGGTTTGTTCGCCAGGTCTTGCGCGTGGTCGGCGGTGAGCACGGCGCGTTCTTCCGCGGTCAGCCACTTGGCGTTGGCGAAGGTGTCGCTGAGCAGGAAAAACGCCAGGGCGCCGAGAATGACGGTGGGGATCCCCTGCAGCAGGAACATCCACTGCCAGCCCGCCAGGCCACCCTGGCCCGCCGCGAAGTGGTTGAGGATCCAACCGGAGAACGGGCTGCCCAGCAGGCCGGACACCGGGATGGCCGACATGAACAACGCCATGATCCGGCCGCGGCGGAACGTCGGGAACCATTGCGAGAGGTACAGCACCACGCCGGGAAAGAACCCGGCTTCGGCGGCGCCGGTGAGCAGCCGCCAGGTGTAGAACTCGGTAGGAGTGGTGACGAACAGCAGGCAGGTCGACAAGGTGCCCCAGGTGATCATCATCAGGGCGATCCAGCGCCGTGGGCCGAATCGGGTCAGGGCCAGGTTGCTCGGCACACCGCACAGCACGTAGCCGATGAAGAAGATCCCGGCGCCGAGGCCGTACACGGTTTCGCTGAACTTCAGCGCGTCGAGCATCTGCAGCTTGGCGAAGCCGACGTTGACCCGGTCAAGGTAGTTGAACAGGTAGCAGATGAAGATAAAGGGGATCAAACGCAGGGTGATGCGTTTGTAGACGCTGTTTTTTTCGTCTGGAGTAGCCAGGACGGCTGTGGCGCTCTGGGACATGGCGAGTCTCTCTTTATTATGATTTTTGCGAGCCAAGGGGTAACGTTGACCGCCCCTTGAGTCTCTGCCAGCCCAAGGGCCCGTGTCTTTGTGCCTGGGCACAGGGTTTGCGCCCGGACCCTGTGCGCCTGACCAATCCCCCTTGCAAGGAACTCCGCCCATGTTCGAACTCGATCACGACCTGGCGCAGGACATCGTCGACCGGGCGATGGCGATCCTGCCGTACAATGTCAATGTCATGGACAACCAGGGCCTGATCCTGGGCAGTGGCGAGCGCGAGCGGATCAATACCCGTCATGAGGGCGCGCAACTGGTCCTGGCCAATGGTCGGGTGGTGGAGATCGATGCGCACACGGCGCTGCGGCTCAAGGGCGTGCAACCGGGCATCAACCTGCCGCTGATGCTCGATCAACGGCTGATCGGTGTGCTGGGCATCACCGGCGAGCCGGAGCCGTTGCGCACCTATGCCGAGCTGGTGCGCATGACCGCCGAAATGCTCCTGGGCCAGCGCAACCAACAGGCCGAACAGCAGTGGCGCCGCCAGCGTTGCGATGACTTGCTGGCGTTGTTGCTGGGGGACGCGGGGGATTCGCCGAGGTTGCTGGATGAGGCGCGGCAGATGGGCCTCAAGCCGCAATTGTCACGGGTGCCGTATCTGTTCGAGTTGGGGCTGGAACATGGGCAGGGGCAGACCGTCGAGGCGCTGAGCGCCTGGCTGATGTCCCGCTACCCCGACAGTTGGTGCCTGACCTCGTCCAAGTCCTCCTTGCTCTGGTGCCGACCGGTCACCGCCTCGGTGGAGAACGAGCGCTTGCTGGGCAAGCTCGACGGGTTGGGCTGGAATATCCTGCGGGTCGCGGTGGGCGGCCAGGCCGAGGGACTGGCGGGTCTGCGGCGTTGCTACCGACGGGTGGGGGACTTGCTGGCCTATGGGCGTGATGTGCTGCCGCAATCGAGGTTGCTGACGCTCAATCGCTATCGGTTGCCGGTGATGCTCTGGCGCCATCGCAACGATGACGCCCTGGACGAGTTGCTCACGCCGTTGCGCAAAGTCATCGCCAAGGACAGCAACGGCCAACTGCTTGCGACCTTGCGCAGTTGGTGTGAACACGACGGCCAGAGCCAGGCCTGCGCCGAAGCCCTCGGCATCCATCGCAACAGCCTGCGTTACCGCATGGAGCGCATCGCCGAGCTCAGTGGTGTGGACCCGCTGCGGTTGGATGGGATGCTGGCGTTGTACCTTGGCATCCAACTGCTGCCACAGACCGAAAGTCCCGCCACATAACCCTGTGGGAGCGAGCCTGCTCGCGATAGCGCTGTGTCAGTCCACATCAAGGTTGATTGAACTGACGCTATCGCGAGCAGGCTCGCTCCCACAGTGGATCTTCGGTGTACGCACCTGCTTTTGTGAATCTGAACAATAATCCCACGTGTCTTTTGTGCGGCAGACCGGCGCGACGTCGGCGGTCTGCTGGCAGCATGTCGAGCATCGGAACCGGAGACCAGAATGAAAATAATCATTGCCCCCGACTCGTTCAAGGACAGCCTCAGCGCCCAGGGCGTAGCCGATGCCATCGCCGTCGGGCTGGGTGAGGTCTGGCCGGATGCGCAGTTGATCAAATGCCCGATGGCCGATGGTGGCGAGGGGACGGTGGAGTCGGTGCTGGCCGCGTGCAACGGCGAATGGCGTCATACCCGCGTCCGTGGCCCCCTGGGCGCTGCGGTCGAGGCGCGTTGGGGCTGGTTGGCCGACAGTCGCACGGCGATCATCGAAATGGCCGAGGCCAGTGGCTTGCAGTTGGTGCCGCCGGGGCAGCGCGATGCCTGTACCAGCAGCACCTATGGCACCGGCGAGTTGATTCGTGCGGCCCTGGATGAAGGGGCAGGGCGGGTGATCCTGGCGATTGGCGGCAGCGCCACCAACGATGCCGGTGCGGGTGCCATGCAAGCACTGGGCGTGGCGCTGCTGGATGAGCACGGGCAACCCCTGCCGCCCGGCGGCCTGGCCCTGGCAAAGCTGTCGCGCATCGACCTGAGTGGCCTGGACCCGCGCCTGGCCGGGGTGAGTGTCGAGATTGCCGCCGATGTCGACAATCCCCTCTGCGGGCCTCACGGTGCTTCAGCGATTTTCGGTCCCCAGAAAGGCGCCTCCGCGCAGCAGGTGCAGCAACTGGACCGGGCCCTGGCGCACTTCGCCGGACACTGCGCCCAGGTGTTGAACCGCGACGTCAGGGACGAACCGGGCAGCGGCGCCGCCGGTGGGCTGGGATTCGCGGCCAAGGCATTTCTGGATGCGCAGTTTCGGGCCGGCGTGGACGTCGTCGCCCAACTGACTGGCCTGGCCGATGCCATCGAGGACGCCGACCTGGTGATTACCGGAGAAGGCCGCTTCGACGCCCAGACCTTGCGGGGCAAGACACCCTTTGGCGTGGCTCGCGTTGCACGCCGTCATGGCGTGCCGGTGCTGGTCATTGCCGGCACGCTGGGGGAGGGTTACCAGGCGCTGTACGAGCATGGCATCGATGCCGCCTTCGCATTGGTCAGCGGGCCGATGACGCTGCAAGAGGCTTGCGTCGACGCACCACGTTTGCTGCGCGAACGAGCCCGGGACATCGCCCGGCTCTGGCGGGTCGCCGCCCGGTGACCGGCTAACCGTGGCGCAGGGAGCACGCGCCCTTGCCACGATTTTTTGACACATTATGAAATATATTTCATGGGTGCCCTAAATGAAGGCTCACGTCCAGCCGATAACGGGGCAAGCGTTCTCATAGCTCCTGCAATCGATACGCTGACCGGCATGGACGCTCGACCCCATCACACCGAGGTCCACCCATGTCGTTACGCAGCCTGAATATCGCCCCCCGAGCCTTTCTCGGCTTTGCCTTCATTGCCTTGCTGGTCATTATCCTCGGTGTTTTCGCCGCCGATCGTATGTCCGACGTTCGCCAGGCCTCGCTGGACATGGAGCAGAATGAGGTACCCAGTCTCGGCCACCTGTCCAATGTGATGGAGAGCGTGCTGCGCATGCGCATTCTCTCGTTTCGCATATTGGTCAACCGGGACCCGGCCAGCTTGAAGGAAGCCGAGACCCGTATCGGTGTTCTGGTGGAAAAGCTGAACAAGGCTAACGCCGCTTACGCGGCGCTCCCGGCCGGCGCCGAAGAGGCCGGGCTGTACAAGACCTTTTCCGTGACCCTTGAGAAATACCTGAAGGATCAGGAGCAAATGCTCGAGCTGTCGCGACAGGACAAGCTTGATGAGCTACGTGCGCACATCAATACTCGGATCAAGGAAGGCACTGACCTCATGGGCGAGCAGCTCAACGGGCTGATCACGCTGAATGTGGCCAATGCCAGCAAGGCCTCGGCCAGCGCGGGTGAACACTACAGCGGCGCCATCACCGGAATCATCGCCGTCTCGGTCATTGCCGCATTAGCCACCGTATTGCTCGCTGTGCTCCTGACTCGCAGCATCGTCACGCCGCTCAACCGCGCGTTGGAGGCGGCACGGGTCATCGCCGGCGGTAACCTGGTCCAGGCCATTGAAGTCGACGGCAAGGATGAACCTGCTCGTTTGCTCCAGGCCCTGGCCGACATGCAAAGCAGCCTGCGCAAGACCATCGAGCAGATTGCCGGTTCCGCCACCCAATTGGGCGCGGCGGCCGAGGAATTGAGTGCGGTGACCCAGGAATCCTCCCGTGGCCTGCAACGCCAGCACAATGAAATCGAACAGGCGGCGACCGCCGTCAATGAGATGACCGCCGCCGTGGAAGAGGTTGCCCGCAACGCCGTGTCGACCTCCGAAGCGTCAAACCAGTCGACCCAGGCCGCACAGGAAGGTCGCAGCCGGGTGGTGGAAACCGTCGAGGCGATCCAGACCATGACCCATGACGTGCAAGCCACCGCCACCATGGTCGAGGGCCTGGCCGTCCAGGGACGCGACATTGGCAAGGTGCTGGACGTGATCCGTGCCATCGCCGAACAGACCAACCTGCTGGCACTCAACGCCGCCATCGAAGCGGCTCGCGCAGGGGAAGCCGGACGCGGTTTCGCCGTGGTGGCCGATGAAGTCCGGGCCCTGGCCCATCGCACCGCACAGTCGACTCAGGAAATCGAAAGGATGGTCGCCGGCATCCAGAACGGCACCGGCGAGGCGGTGCAATCGATGCAGCAGAGCAACCAGCGCACCCAGAGCACCCTGGAGCTGGCCCGTGCCGCCGGCGTCGCCCTGGAACAGATCACCCAGTCGATCCACCAGATCAACGAACGTAACCTGGTCATTGCCAGCGCTTCGGAAGAACAGGCCCAGGTGTCCCGTGAAGTGGACCGCAACCTGGTGAACATCCGCGACCTGGCGACGCAATCGGCCTCGGGCGCGCAACAGACGAGTGACGCCACCCACGAGCTGTCGCGCCTGGCGGTGGGCTTGAATGCGATGGTGGCGCGGTTTGTGATTTGAGATAGGGTTGAGGCTGGACACCGCATAAACCAGGAGCCGTACATGCGCTATTCAGTCCTGACCCAACGCATCTCCGGCGAGGGTGCCGCCGCGTGGCAGATCCACGACCGGGCACTGGCCATGCGTGAGCAGGGCAGGGACGTGTTGTTGCTGTCGGTGGGCGATCCGGATTTTGACACGCCGCGGGCCATCGTCGACGCCGCCGTGGACAGCCTGCGGGCCGGGGACACTCACTATTGCGACGTCCGTGGCCTCCACGGTCTGCGCGCCAGCATCGCGGACCGTCATCGTCGGCGTAGCGGCCAGTCGGTCGGGGCTGAGCACATCACGGTGCTGCCGGGCGCGCAGTGTGCGGTGTATGCGGTCGCGCAATGTCTGCTCGACCCCGGCGACGAAGTCATCGTGGCCGAGCCTATGTACGTCACCTACGAAGCGGTGTTCGGCGCCTGCGGGGCGAAAGTGATACCGGTGGCGGTACGCCCGGAGAATGCGTTCCGGGTCGAACCGGCCGATGTGGCCCGCCTGATCACCCCGCAGACCCGGGCCCTGCTGCTCAACAGCCCCAACAACCCCTCCGGGGCCAGCCTGCGACTGCCCACCTGGCAGGCGCTGGCGCAACTGTGCATCGAGCATGACCTGTGGCTGATCAGTGACGAGGTCTACAGCGACCTGTTGTACGAGGGCGAGCACATCAGCCCGGCCAGCCTGCCGGGCATGGCCGAACGCACCGCGACCATCAACAGCCTGTCCAAATCCCACGCCATGACCGGTTGGCGCATCGGCTGGGTCATTGGCCCCGAACCCCTGGCCGAGCACCTGGAGAACCTGTCGTTGTGCATGCTGTTCGGTTTGCCGGAGTTCGTGCAGCGGGCGGCCCAGGTGGCGCTGGAGCAGGATCTGCCTGAGGTGGCGCAGATGCGTGAGGAGTATCGCCAGCGTCGCGACCTGGTGTGCGCCATGCTGGATGACTGCCCGTGGCTCACGCCCATTCGGCCCGACGGTGGCATGTTCGTGATGGTGGATGTGCGCCGGACGGGGCTCGTTGCCCAGGCATTTGCCGAGCGGCTGTTGGATGGGTATGGCGTGTCGGTGCTGGCGGGGGAGGCGTTTGGGCCGAGTGCGGCGGGGCATATTCGCATTGGGTTGGTGGTCGACCGGGTGAAGCTGACGGAGGCGTGCCGGCGGATTGCGTTGTGTGCGGCAGAACTGATTCGATGTGCTTGAGGGGCGGTTGAAACGCTTTCACCTCTTGGCTCTCAACCATGGCGGACAACTCCAAGTTGTAAAAAAGCGTCCGCTATGACTAATCAACATTCAAGTGCCTATCCTTATTGTTTACAGCCGCTCCAATGCCTTTTTCGTTTCAAAACATCCGGTGATCGCGGGCTGTCTGCGCACGTATCGCTCCGTCAAATCCGATAAACGGTATTCAGACCTGTCAGATATGACAGTAGGCAGTCGGATAAGTCCAGTGCCTAATTGAATCGAGGGTTTCTCTAGAAAAACATGTGCACAAAAGCACTTTCTCCGGAGTGAATATGTGATGTCATCTCCTAACGAGCAAATCACCGCTCAGCCATTGCGTATAGACGGAGTGAGTGATCAGGATCCGGAGGGCAAGATACCGCTGGAACAACTGATTAATGGCACAACCGGAAGAATACCGCGTTGGGCGGATTTTCCTGATCAACCTGGGGAATATACCGATCTTGTCGTATTTTGGGTTCAGCCTAATGACAGAGAAATTTATCGGAATAGATATACGCCCGCTGATGACAGGCCGGAGTTTACGTTTCCGATAACGCCTCAAGACATGAGTGTGGACGGTATCGCTTATATTCATTATCTGTTGACTAAGCACGACGGTAATACGGATCCTTCACCCGTACGCCGGCTGACCATCGATCATACACCTGTGCTTGTGCCGACGTTGGCGGAACCGACCTTTCCGGACAGCAACCTATGGGGCTACCTCAACTGCACTTCACCCGTGCCGATCTGGGAAAAGGTCCGAGTGGCAATAGCGCCGGAATCCATTTTCAGCGGGCAGGATGAATGTGTTCTTGAATGGCAGGGTTTTGACACTTTGAATGGTAGTCCACCGGCATTGACGCCTGTTTATGAGTTTCGCAAAACGCTAACTAGTAGCGAGGCGGTCAATGGCTTTGTCATGGAGATCCCTTTCGTACCTTACGTAAAGCCCATGGTGAATAACGATTCCGGTATTGCTCAATATACGATTTATCGAAATCGTATTCCCATAGCCAAGTCGTATAAAGGCTTGGTCAAAATTGACCGCGTCATTCCTGGGGAGGAAATGCCGTGCGGGGGATTTGCTTGAGGGAAATGGAGTTTGGGTAAGGATGAGTGTGTAAGTCGGGTCGAAGCAAGATAAGTGCTTGAGGCGTTCGTCGGTGTGGTTGGATAGATCCGCCAATTCAAATCAGGTGGTCGAGTCGATGCGTGTGGTCAATCTGGGTTCGCATGACTTGATCGATTTAATGTCATGGAGAAACGAGAGATGACTAGTAGAAGCGTAAATGTAAATGGTGAGATCTTGACGCTGCGGCAGATTGCCGACCGTTCTCGATTGGCGTTGCGCACCTCGACGACACGTTCCGGTGTCTTGGTGGAGACGCCAATCATTGTCGGTAAGATTGTAGACGACTTGATACCTAAATCGATACTGGATTCGGGTACCATGATTCTGCAGTTTAAAACCGCTGAAATTCAACCTCCTGATGAATTTGATGCATGGAGTTTGTACCAGCTTGCACCGGATGGGTCAGAAACATTAGTGGATCAACGAGCCTTCGGTCCGATAGGTAATCGCCCAGTATTACTTGATGTTCCAATACCAACTGTTCCGCTGCTGGATACTGACACGACTAAGGGTTCAAGTACTTACCAATACCAATTTAATATTATCTGGGGAGGCAATACTAACCCAGATCCATTGCCTTGGGTCCCCGTTGAAATTGACCGGTATGCACCTGAACATGACAAATCATCAGGCGTGAGGCTAAAGCCAGAGGCGGCTGAATTCGTAAACTTGAGCACCGGCGAAGTCATTGATGACGAGTGGCTCGATAACAATACGGCACTTGAACTCACCGTCAATACGACCTATGCCTTCTATCGTGAGGACGACCGTATTGACGTCTATGCAGGGTCCAATTATGGCATCGGGACGCCGATCCACACGCAAACGTTGGCGCCGTCAGGCGAGGTGTCCGTGCCAAAGGCTGATATCCCAGAACCGGATGGGCTCTACTATATTTGGTATGTGTTGCATGACGTGGTGGGCAATGAAAGTGAACCCGCATTCGCGAGTCCTTTCAATGTCCAGAAGCGTCCTCGACCTCTACTTCGAGATCCCGTTATTCCAAAAGGGATATTGCCGGATGTCATAGACCTAGCCGACTTGGAAAGCCCGGTTTATGTAGAGGTGCCCTACACCATCAACGGCCAGGAGAACGATCAGATTCTTCCGCTGATTCGCAATGCCAATGGCAATACCTCATTTAATTTGCCGCCGCAGCCGTTAGGTACGGAGGTGCCTAACAAAAGGCTCCAGTTTCTCCTTCAGAAAAATGTGTTGGTTGCACTTTGGGGGAACTCTACTGCGGACTTGCCTGTCTTTGCGGAATATAACTTTTCACGAGGTGTCGAGGGCCTGATTCCCTCCAATCCGACGGAGTCCGCCCTGGATTTTACCTACCGCGGCCCTATAAATCCGATTTTTCCAGGGTTGGAAAACCCGAACATGGTGAAAGTTACGGTTGTAGCAGTCAATGGTTCCGGCACACTCAACCATATTACTGCGGACGACCGGGGAAAACCGGCGACAATCAGCACACCAATGGTTGACGGGACCAGTACCTGGGTGCCAGTTGGCGATGAACTTGCCAAGTTGTGGTTCGATGGACAGGAAGTTCACAGTGAAGCGCTCGTGGCCGGGACGGTGTCGACATTAACGTATGAGATGGATGCTGCATTCATTGACAGCGTCGGGGTGGGTAGAAAAATTGCCCATTGGACCATTGAGGAAAATGGTGGCCGTAACCGAATGAGGTCACTGCCTACCGAGGTCCAGATCGATGCCGTTAAGGTTGATTTACCCCCTCCTAGAATCAGCGTATTTGGATCGGGAAGTTATGTTTCGTGTGCTTCCTTGATAAGGAATACTTGGGCATTGCCGGTGAAGATTGATATCGATCCGGTTCATATGCCTGCCGGCACTGTCGTTACCTTGAAGTCAGTTGGTACAAGGGATTCGCTAGGGCTTGATCCTATTATTGGCACAGAGTACAGCGATACTTACACTATCTTGGGTACGGAGCCGGGAGGGGAGTTCCAAAAAAATATCGAGCCTTATCTGACAAAAATTAAACCCATCCAGCCTCCTTATAGTTCCGGTCTGCCGAATGGCTTTATAAAGGTATGGTATGAGGTGACTATTGGAGGCGTGCTCACGCCTTCGCAAGAGTTTTTTAATGAGGTTTCTCTACTTAACACCAGTCATAACTATTGCGAAGGAACTCCAACTCTGTAGTCGGCATTGCGCCAATGTCGGGAACGATTCGATTTCTCGACATTGGCGCTTGGTAAGACGAGGAAAAACCCCGCAGCACGATCGGACTTTTCCTACATCAGTCTGTGACAGATATCTGTAGTTTACCCGCCGTCTGGGTGAAGGGTTCGTCGCTCGTTAATCAACTTCGTCATTCTTTGTGGAGTGGCAACTGTGGGTAGTTCTGTTATGCGATCAATAAAGTACGTTGGAATGAGACCGGGGACAGCAAGATGGCTAAGCAGTTCGTCGCTGTCTTTGTCATTATTACTGGTTGAACCAACACTAGCCGGGACATTGGTCGGCCAAAGCGAGACCATTACCAACGGTCACGCCGTGGAAAGCTGGGCGCTTTCGCAGAACGCCACATTGAATGTCGATGGTGCGCAAACGCTCGATATCGTTGCTACACAATCGACGGTAAATGCCAGTGGCGCCACTACCGAACGCATTATTGGCAGGCAGGATTCAACCGTAAACCTGTCAAACACCACGGTCGTCGGTGGCAACTCGTTTGCCGGGCTGGAGCTCCAGAACAGCAGTGCTACCGTCAACGGCAGCACCATCACTGGAAATAGCCTGGGTTTATCGGCCCTGCATGTTGTCGGTACGACGACCGGCTCGACGGTAACGGCTACGGACAGCAGCTTTACAGGCGTCACGGGCGGTGCTCTCGCGACAGCCTTCAGTTCCCTGGGGTTCTCGAACTCGACAGTCGAGGGGACGGGAGCCACCAGCTTCGGGCTTTCGCTGCGCAGTGCTTCAGCGTCCGCCAGCAACGGCACACGCATTATCGGTGGTCAAAATGGCGTCGTCATGGGGCTTGAGACTGGCATATCCACTGCCAGCCAGCTAACGCTGGATCGGTCGAGTGTCGAGGGCAGAAACGGTTCTGCCATCGTTGTGGATTACGCCGGCGGATCTGCTCCAGTTGCGCAGATCGACGTGCTCAATGGTTCGACGCTCACCGGCAGCAACGGGACGATTCTGGAGGTGCGTGGGGCGGGTGACGCCGCCATGAATGTCGGACTCAGCGACCTGACGGGTAATGTCCTGGTTTCCGACAACAGCACCGCCGCATTGACGTTTACCCAAGGTTCTTTGACCGGTGACATAACGGCCGAGGCGGGCAGCACCGCGACGGTGGCGCTGCAACAAGGCTCGCACTTGACCGGTGTCATGACCAATGTCGCGACGGCCGGTATCGACGCTCAATCGAGTTGGACCATGACGGGCGACAGTCAGGTCGGTGACCTCACGCTCAATGGCGGTACGGTGAGAATGGGCGCCGATAATGCGTTCTATCAATTGAACGTGGGAACCTTGTCCGGCAATGGCCTGTTCCTCATCGGCACCGATTTTACGACCAACCAGACCGATTTTCTCAATGTCACGGGAACAGCGACTGGCAATCATCAACTCATGGTTGCCAGTAGCGGCGTCGACCCGGCCAGTGGTCAGCCTATCCAGGTGGTCCATACCGGAGGCGGGGACGCGTCGTTCTCCCTTGCCAATGCCGGTGGCGAGGTCGACCTGGGGGCATACTCCTATGGCTTGAAGCAGAGCGACACCGGCAACGATTGGTTCCTGGATCCGACGGCCCGCACAGTCAGCCCTTCCACCCGCGCAGTCATGGCGTTGTTCAATACCGCGCCGACGGTGTGGTATGGCGAACTCACGTCGTTGCGCAGCCGAATGGGGGAGTTGCGCTTCAATCCGCAGAAATCCGGTGCCTGGCTCAGGGCTTACGGTAACAAATACAACGTATCCGACAGCTACGGCGCGGGCTACCGCCAGGCCCAGCAGGGCTTCACGCTGGGTGCAGACGCGCCTTTGCCGGTAGGCGATGGACAGTGGTTGCTGGGGGTCATGGCCGGTCATAGCACTTCGGACCTGGATCTGCATTACGGTACTTCGGGCACGATTAAAAGCTACTACATCGGTACCTACCTGACATGGATGGACGATGTCAGCGGCTACTACGTCGATAGCGTGCTCAAGCTGAACCGGTTTCGGAATGAAGCCAAGGTCGGTATGAGCGATGGGCGTCGATCCAAGGGCGACTATGACAACAATGGCCTCGGCGGTTCGGTGGAGGTCGGTCGCCATATCAAGCTTGACGATGGTTACTTCATCGAGCCGTTTACCCAATGGTCTGCCATGGCGATACAGGGGAAGGATTATCACCTGGACAACGGCTTGCAGGCAGAGGGTGACCGCACTTATTCATTCTTGGGTAAAGCCGGTGTGACGCTGGGGCGCGACATGCAACTGGACAACGGCGCGACGGTACAGCCTTATGTTCGTGCGGCATTCGCCCATGAGTTTTCCAAGAACAATGAAGTCAAAGTCAACAACAACGTGTTCAACAACGATCTTTCCGGATCACGCGCTGAATTGGGAGCAGGTATTGCCGTCAACCTGTCGCAGCGCTGGCAAGCTCACGCCGAAGTTGAATACATGAATGGTAAGGGTATTGAAATGCCAATAGGGGGCACCGTCGGCGTGCAATTCAAATGGTAGGGTGCCAACAGCAGACCATCTGATGAGTGGTTAATCAGAAAACAAAAGCCCTGATTCAGAGTCAGGGCTTTTTTTATGGCCATTTAATTTACGAGCTGAGTACAGTATCAAAGCGACCTCTGCACAAATAGCTGCCGTTCCCATCGGCCTTGTCAATGTTCGCTTCGAATGATCCAGTGAAGCGTTGTGATGATCCCATTGTGTAGGTGATGCTTCCGGATCTCGCTTTCTGCAGGGTTGGATTGTCCGGATCTTCGTAGTTGTTGTAGATCAGATTGACGTGTCGATCGATATCGGTAATTTCCGCACCGATAGCGTCCTTGATATCTCTCGAATAGGTGATCGTGAATGTCCTGGGTTTGCCGTTGCTCCATTCAGTGGCGATCACGACCCACACATCACCCCGCACAGGGGTGGTAGAAGCCCTCAATGTGGTGAGGGCGGCGCTGAAATTCGAATTGTCTTCAAGGTTGGCAGTGAAGTCCACCTCGGTCTCAAGGGGGGCATTATCTAAGTTTGTGGCTGCGCTGCTCATGAGTAAAAATCTCCATACTGTTCGACGGAAGATCCAGCGGCATCCTACGATGTCGCATGCGTGGACAGTTCATATAAGACTCATATTCTTCCGCTGTATACTGTCAGACATTACAACTATACAAAGCGCAGCTTCTGTGCTTGATGCCGTGTGACGTCCTTGTCAAACCCATTCAGTTAAGATCCTTCCGGCGACCACGCACCAACCTCATCACCCCCACAAAAAACACCGGCACAAACACCACCGCCAACGTCGCGCTGATCATCCCGCCAATCACCCCGGTCCCGATGGCCTGCTGGCTCGCCGAACTGGCCCCCGTGGCGATTGCCAGGGGCACCACGCCGAGGATGAACGCCAGGGAGGTCATGATGATCGGCCGCAGGCGCAGGCGTGCGGCCTGGAGGGTGGCGTCGACCAGGTCGTGGCCTTCGTCGTACAGACTCTTGGCGAACTCGATGATCAGGATCGCGTTCTTCGCCGACAGGCCGATGATGGTCACCAGCCCGACTTTGAAGAACACGTCGTTGGGCATGCCGCGCAACGACACCGCCAGCACCGCGCCGAGTACTCCCAGCGGTACCACCAGCAGCACCGAGGCGGGAATCGACCAGCTCTCATACAGCGCCGCCAGGCACAGGAACACCACCAGCAATGAAAGGCCCAGCAGGATTGGCGCCTGGGTGCCGGACAGGCGTTCCTGCAACGACAGACCGGTCCATTCCTGGCCCAGGCCTGCCGGCCCCTGGGCCACCAGCCGTTCGATCTCCGCCATGGCCTGGCCGGTGCTGTAGCCCGGTGCCGGTTCGCCGGAAATGCTGATGGCCGGGTAGCCGTTGTAGCGGGTCAGTTGCGTCGGGCCCTGAGTCCACTTGGCCTGGACGAAGGCCGACAACGGCACCATTTTCCCGGCATCGTTGCGCACATGGATCTTCAGCAGATCGGCCACCTGGCTGCGCTGGTCGCCTTCGGCCTGGACCACCACCCGCTGCATGCGCCCCTGGTTGGGGAAGTCATTGATGTAGCTCGAACCCACAGCGGTCGCCAGCACATTGCCAACATCGGCGAAAGATACTCCCAGGGCATTGGCCTGCTTGCGGTCGACTTCCAGCTGTACTTGCGGCGCTTCGGCCAGGGCGCTTTCGCGCACGTTGATCAGCACCGGGCTTTTTTCGGCGGCGGCGAGCAATGCGTCGCGGGCCTGCATCAGCGTCGCGTGGCCGAGACCGCCGCGATCCTGCAGGCGGAACTCGAAGCCGCTGGACGTCCCCAGGCCATCCACCGGGGGTGGCAGCACGGCGAAGGCCATGGCGTCCTTGATCCCGCCGAAGGCCTGGTTGGCTCGCTCGGCTATGGCGCTGGCCGAGTCGTCGCTGCCACGGTGTGACCAGTCCTTGAGGGTGGTGAACGCCAGCGCCGCGTTCTGCCCGCTACCGGAGAAACTGAAGCCCAGGATCACCGTGCTGTCACCCACACCCGGCTCGCCGGCGTTATGTGCCTCGATCTGCTCAACCACTTGCACCGTGCGGTTCTTGCTCGCGCCGGGCGGCAGTTGGATGTCGGTGATGGTGTAGCCCTGGTCTTCCACCGGCAGGAACGAGGAGGGCAGGCGACTGAACAGCAGACCCATGCCCACCAGCAGCAAACCGTAGATCACCAGGTAGCGTCCGGTACGTTTGAGGGCATAGGCGACCCAGCCTTGATAGCGCTCGCCCAGTTGATCGAAGCGGCGATTGAACCAGCCAAAGAAGCCGCCCTTGGCGTGATGCTCCCCCTGGCCGATAGGCTTGAGCAAGGTGGTGCACAGTGCGGGCGTCAGGCTCAGGGCCAGGAACGCCGAGAACAGGATCGACGTGGCCATGGACAGCGAGAACTGTCGATAGATCACACCCACCGAGCCCGGCATGAACGCCATAGGAATGAACACCGCCACCAGCACCAGGGTGATGCCGATGATGGCCCCGGTGATCTGGCGCATCGCCTTGCGCGTCGCATCTTTGGGCGACAGCCCTTCGCTGGCCATGATCCGTTCGACGTTCTCCACCACGACGATGGCGTCGTCCACCAGGATGCCGATGGCCAACACCATGCCGAACATGGTCAGCACGTTGATGGAGAAGCCCAGCGCCAGCATGATGGCGAACGTGCCCATCAGCGCCACCGGCACCACCAGGGTCGGGATCAGGGTGTAGCGGATGTTCTGCAGGAACAGGAACATCACGGCGAACACCAGCAGCATGGCCTCGCCCAGGGTGTAGATCACTTTGGTGATGGAGACCTTGACGAATGGCGAGGTGTCGTAGGGAATCTTGTATTCCACGCCGGCCGGGAAGTAGCGCGCCAGTTCGTCCATTTTCGCCCGCACCAGGGTCGCCGTGCTCAAGGCATTGGCCCCCGGCGACAGCTGCACGCCGACGGCCGTGGAGGGCTTGCCGTTGAGGCGGGTGGAAAACTGATACTCCTGGCTGCCGACCTCCACCCGCGCCACATCGCCGATGCGCACGGTGGAACCGTCGGGGTTGGCCTTGAGCACGATGTCGGCGAACTCTTCCGGCGTCGACAACTGGCCCTTGACCAGGATGGTCGCGGTGATTTCCTGGGTGCCGCGGCTCGGCAAGTCGCCAATGCTGCCCGCTGAAACCTGGGCATTCTGCGCCAGGACGGCGGCGTTGACGTCGGCCGGAGTCAGGTTGAAGCCGAGCAGTTTCTGTGGGTCGATCCAGATCCGCATCGCCCGTTCGGCGCCGTACAACTGCGCCTTGCCGACGCCGTCCAGGCGCTTGATCTCGTTCATCACGTTGCGCGCCAGGTAGTCACTGAGGGCGACGTCGTCGAGCTTGCCGTCATTGGACGTGAGGGTGATCAGCAGCAGGAAACCGGCCGAGACCTTGTCCACCTGCAAGCCTTGCTGGGTGACCGCCTGGGGCAGGCGCGACTCCACCGCCTTGAGGCGGTTCTGCACGTCGACCTGGGCCAGTTCCGGGTTGGTGCCGGGCTTGAACGTCGCGGTGATAGTGGCGCTGCCCAGGCTGCTCTGGGAACCGAAGTACAGCAGGTTGTCGGCGCCATTGAGCTCTTCCTCGATCAGGCTGACGACACTCTGGTCCACGGTTTGCGCCGAGGCACCGGGGTACACCGCGTAGATCTCGATTTGTGGTGGCGCGACGTCCGGGTACTGGGCCACCGGCAATTGCGGGATCGCCAGCACACCGGCCAGCAGGATGAACAACGCGACCACCCAGGCAAACACCGGACGGTCGATAAAGAACTGCGGCATGGGAAACGTCCTGCTTACTGACCAAGTGCCTGGGCGAGTGGGAGAGGGGAGTTGTCGATCTGGACTTTTTCACCGGGGCGGGCATGTTGCAGGCCTTCGACGACGATGCGGTCGCCCGGCTTCAGGCCGTGGGTGACGATCCAGCGGTTGTCCTGTACGCCGCCCAGTTCCACCGGTTGCAGGCTGACTTGCTGCTCGGCGTCGACCAGCAACACCTGGGCGACGCCGGCACTGTCACGCTGGATGGCCCGTTGTGGCACGCTGATGCCTTGACGGTCGAAGGCCTGCTCCAGGCGCACGCGCACGAAGCTGCCGGGCAGCAGGTCGAGATCGGGGTTGGGGAACTCGCTGCGCAGGGTGATCTGGCCGGTGCCCGGGTCGACGCTGATGTCGGTGAACAACAGCTTGCCCGGTAGCGGGTAGAGGCTGCCGTCGTCCTGGATCAGCGTGGCCTTGGCCTGGTCCTGGCCGACCTGCTGCAACTGGCCGGCACGCAAGGCCCGGCGCAGCTCGTTGAGTTCGCGGGTCGATTGGGTGAGGTCGGCGTGGATCGGGTTCAGTTGCTGGATTAGAGCCAGCGGCGTGGTTTCGTTCTGCCCCACCAGCGCGCCCTCGGTGACCAGTGCCCGGCCGATGCGTCCGGCAATCGGCGCGGTGACCGTGGCATAACCCAGGTTCAACCGGGCCCGCTCGACGGCGGCCTTGTTGGCGGCGACATCGGCGGCGGTCTGGCGTGCGGCGGCGCGGGCGTTGTCGTAGTCCTGGGCGCTGATGGCGTTGTCCTCGATCAACCGGGCGTAGCGCTGCTCCTGCAAGCGCGCCTGGAACGCGTTGGCCTCGGCCTTGCGCAACGCCGCCTCGGCGCTGTCCAGGTCGGCCTTGAACGGCGCTGGGTCGATGCGGAACAGCACGTCGCCCTTTTTCACATCGCTGCCTTCGCGGTAGACCCGTTGCAACACCACACCGGGCACCCGTGCGCGGACTTCGGCGATGCGCGGCGCGGCGATACGCCCGCTCAATTCGCTGCTGATGGACAGCGGCCGGGCTTCGACGGTTTCGATGGCAACGGTGGGGCGCGGTGCCTCGTCCGTGGGTGGCGAGGCCTTGTCGCAGGCGCTCAACGACAGTACCCCGAGCAGCAGGCCCAGGGTGGCGAAAGAGTTCTTTGGCATGGTGCTTCCCCAATGATGAACGTCGCCATGCTACGGAGAGCGGTGGGGGACAGCGGTAAAGGTTTGTAGGGGGTGTGTGAAATTGTGTAAGGGGTTTGCTCGCGATGGGGCCCTGCCAGGCGCCACAGCACTTTCTGGAACCCCCCATGCCCAACATCCTCCTGGTGGAAGACGACACCGCCCTCAGCGAACTGATCGCCAGTTACCTGGAACGCAACGGCTATCAGGTCAGCGTGCTCAGCCGGGGCGATCATGTGCGCGAACGGGCGCGGGTCGATCCGCCGGACCTGGTGATCCTCGACCTGATGCTGCCGGGGCTGGACGGCTTGCAGGTCTGCCGTTTGCTGCGGGCCGATTCGGCGACCCTGCCGATCCTGATGCTGACCGCCCGGGACGACAGTCACGACCAGGTGCTGGGCCTGGAGATGGGCGCCGACGACTACGTCACCAAGCCGTGCGAGCCGCGGGTGTTGCTGGCGCGGGTGCGCACCTTGCTGCGGCGCAGCAGCCTCAGCGAGCCGCAGACGGCCAACGACCGCATCCTCATGGGCAACCTCTGCATCGATTTATCCGAACGTACCGTGACCTGGCGCGGGCAAGCGGTGGAGTTGTCCAGTGGCGAGTACAACCTGCTGGTGGTGCTGGCCCGTCATTCCGGCGAAGTGTTGAGCCGCGACCAGATCTTGCAACGCTTGCGCGGCATCGAATTCAACGGCACCGACCGCTCGGTGGACGTGGCGATTTCCAAGCTGCGGCGCAAGTTCGACGACAACGCCGGCGAAGCGCGCAAGATCAAGACAGTGTGGGGCAAGGGGTATCTGTTCAGCCGCTCCGAGTGGGAGTGCTGAGTCGATGTGGAAGCTGTTGATCCGCCTTTACCTGGTCACCATCGTGTCCTACAGCGCAGCGATCTACCTGATGCCGGAACTGGTGATCCGCCTGTTCCATGAGCGGTTCATGAGCTACAACCTCGACTACTCCCGTGGCCTGCAAACCCTGATGAGCAAGCAGTTCCATGCCGTGCCGAGTGAGCAATGGCCGGCGCTGGCGGCGCAGATGGACAAGGAATTCGAACCGCTGCGCATCGAGTTGGCTGCCATTGATGACGCGGATTTCAGCGCGGATGAGCAGGCGCGTCTCAAGCGTGGCGAGAACGTGGTGCGCCTGGGTGACTGGGCCTGGCGCACCCTGGCGGTGGCGCCTCTGGACGAGCGCACGGTGGTCAAGATGATCGTTCCTCCTGACCCGACCGACGTCAATTGGTTGTACTGGAGCATCAACGTGTTGATCGGCGCGACGATGCTGGCGTGCCTGTTGCTGTGGCTGCGGCCGCACTGGCGCGACCTGGAGCGCCTCAGGAGCACCGCCGAACGCTTCGGCAAGGGCCATTTGAGCGAGCGCACGCACATCGCCTCCAGCTCGAACATCGGTAGCCTGGCCCATGTGTTCGACACCATGGCCAGTGACATCGAGAACCTGCTCAACCAGCAGCGGGACTTGCTCAATGCGGTCTCCCATGAATTGCGTACCCCCTTGACCCGGCTCGACTTCGGTCTGGCCCTGGCGCTGTCCGATGACTTGCCACCGGCCAGCCGCGAGCGCCTGCAAGGGTTGGTGGCGCACATTCGTGAACTGGACGAGCTGGTACTGGAATTGCTCTCCTACAGTCGGTTGCAGAATCCCGAGCGCCTGCCGGAGCAGGTCGAAGTGCCGCTGGACGAGTTCATCGACAGCATCCTGGGCAGCGTCGACGAGGACCTGGCTGCGCCGGACGTGGTGATCGACGTGCTCTTGCATGGGACGTTGGAGCGTTTTGTGCTGGACCCGCGGCTGACGGCCCGGGCACTGCAGAACCTGTTGCGCAATGCCATGCGTTATTGCGAGAAGCGGATCCAGGTCGGTGTGCGAGTGGGCGACGAGGGCTGCGAGATCTGGGTCGACGACGACGGCATCGGCATTCCCGACGGCGAGCGCGAGCGGGTGTTCGAGCCGTTCTACCGCCTGGACCGCAGCCGCGACCGCGCCACGGGCGGTTTCGGCCTGGGCCTGGCCATCAGTCGCCGCGCCCTGGAAGCCCAGGGGGGCACCTTGACGGCTGACGTCTCACCGCTGGGCGGCGCACGCTTCAGGTTGTGGCTGCCAACGCCCCAGCCATAACCTGCAGTTTCCTGTGGCGAGGATTTACTGTGGCGAGGGGATTTATCTGTGGCGAGGGGATTTAGCGAAACGTCGCACCGCCCCGCTGGGCCGCAAAGCGGCCCCCCTTCATCACCCAAACAACCCCGCAGCAATATTGATCGAGAACCCGAGAATCGCCGTGTTGAACACAAACCCGATCAACGACTGCGCCAGCACGATCTTGCGTAACTGCCGGGTGGCAACGCCCACGTCCGAGGTCTGGACGGCCACGCCGATGGTGAACGAGAAATACAGGAAGTCCCAGTAATTGGGCGTGGTCAGCCCTTCGGCAAACCGCAGGGCCGGCTCCTTGCCGTCCCAGGTGTAATACAAACGCGCGTAATGAACGCTGAAGATCACCCCGATCAGCAGCCATGAACCGATCACCGTGAGCGCGGTGAAACCGTAATGCAGCAGCTTGCTTGCGGTTTGCAGGTCGCGGCTGCCGGCCAGCTCGAAGGTGATGGTCGCCAGGCTGGCCAGCGCCGCGATACAGACCACCAGCAGGACCAGCCCGGCATTTTCGTCTTCGATCTCGGCGATGCGCCTGACGTCGGGCGCCTTGGCGCGCACGATCAGCCAGACCATCAGTGCCAGGTACGTCCAGACTCCGACATTCCAGCCGATGAGGATTTTGCCGATGACTGAATCCGCAGGAACCAGGAGTCCCGCGATCAGGCCAAGGGCCGTTGCGCCGGAAAGGCGTGGGTGGGTGCGAGCGAGGAAGGGCACAGGTTAGTTCGTCATGTCGGTGGACTGAATCAATTGCACACCCGCTTGTTGCATCCGTCGTAGCGCCGCGTCTATCGAACCCTCGATATCGATGCCCCGGCAAGCGTCGAGTACCACGACGGCATTGAACCCCGCGATCCGCGCATCCAGGGCGGTGAACATCACGCAGAAATCCAGGGCCAGCCCCACCACATAGACGGTGTCGACGCCGCGCTCCTTGAGGTAACCCGCCAACCCGGTGGGTGTCTGACGGTCGGCCTCCATGAACGCCGAATAACTGTCGATGTCCGGATTGCAGCCCTTGCGGATGATCAGTTGGGCATGGGGCAGGTCCAGTGCCGGGTGCAACGCCGCGCCTTGGCTGCCTTGTATGCAGTGGTCGGGCCACAGGGTTTGTTCGCCGTAGGGCAACGGGATGGTGTCGAACGGTTGCTTGCCAGGGTGGCTGGACGCAAACGAAGCGTGTCCGGCCGGGTGCCAGTCCTGTGCTAGGATGACCCGCGTGAATGACCGGCCCAGACGGTTGATCAGTGGCACGATCTCATCGCCCCCTGGCACGGCCAACTGGCCACCCGGGATGAAATCGTTCTGTACGTCTATCACCAGCAATGCAGTAGTTGTGGCGCGAGTCATGGCTACGTTCTCCTTGAAGTCGTCTGCAAGCTTAGCGGAACCGGATCGGATCCAGTATCGTCGCGGGCTACTACGTCATCGCGAACAGCCGTGCGAAGCGGCGGCACATCCAACAATAATCTCCATGCACGGCGAAGTGTCTTTCGTCGTAAACATTCCCAGATTGATGGCTTTTTGATACTTCCTGCGATGGGATTGAGTACAATCGCAGCCTCAACCGGGCATGGAGGCAGTTCGGCGTTTCAGCTACGAGAAAACCCCCCATGCTCATCGGCAGTTATTCCCCCGCCCTTGTTTTGATTTCCCTATTGGTTGCAGTACTGGCGTCCTACACCGCGCTGGATCTGGCCGGACGTATCGCCACCACCCGTGGCCGCGCTGCTCACCTCTGGATGGCCGGTGGCGCATTTGCGATGGGGGTGGGCATCTGGTCGATGCACTTCATTGGCATGCTGGCATTCACCTTGCCGGTGGAACTTGGCTACGACCTGTCCATCACTGCGCTGTCGTTGCTGATTGCCATTCTTTCCAGTGGTTTTGCCCTGTGGCTGGTCAGCCAGCCACGTTTACCGGCCTGGCAGTTGGCTTTTGGCGCGCTGATCATGGGCGCCGGCATCAGCGCCATGCATTACACCGGCATGGCGGCCTTGCGGATGCAGCCGGGCATCGACTACGACCCGACGCTGTTCGGCGCTTCGCTGGTGATCGCGGTAGGGGCCTCCGCCGCGGCGTTGTGGATTGCCTTTCGCCTGCGCCACAACAGTCCCCGTGTTCGACTGGCCCGTGCCGGCGCCGCCGTGATCATGGGCGTGGCCATTGTCGGCATGCATTACACCGGCATGGCGGGGGCGCAGTTCAGGGAGGGCAGCTTCTGTGGTTCCCTCGACGGCTTGAGCGGCAAAGGCCTGGACAATGTGGTGCTGATCACGACGTTGGCGGTGCTGGCCATTGCCTTGCTGACGTCGATTCTCGACGCACGCCTGGAAGCCCGTACCGCGGAACTGGCCCAATCGTTGACCCAGGCGAACCGGGAACTGACTCAACTGGCCCTGCACGACCCCCTCACCGGATTGCCCAACCGGGTGCTGCTGGCGGATCGCATCGACCAGGCCATGCACCGGGTGCAGGAGCAGGGTGGCTGCTTCGCCTTGATGTTCATCGACCTGGACGGCTTCAAGCCGGTCAACGACGCCTTTGGCCATCACATGGGTGATTTGCTGCTACGCGACGTGGCCCTGCGCCTGCGCGAAGATTTGCGCAGCCAGGACACCCTGGCGCGGATCGGCGGTGATGAATTCGTGTTGCTGGTGCAACTGGCCGAGCCCGACGATGCCCTGCGGCTGGCGGCGCGCCAGGTCGGTTTGATCGGCCGCACGTTCCGGGTCACTGAGCATGATCTGCAGATTTCCGCCAGCGTCGGTATCGCGCTGTTCCCCGGTAACGGTCTGAGCGCCGAAGAGCTGCTGATGAACGCCGACGCGGCGATGTACCACGCCAAAGGCGCCGGCAAGAACGGCTACAGCTTTTTCGATGCTTCGATGAACAGCAATGCCCGCAAGCAATTGCAGTTGCTGCAAGACCTGCGCATCGCCGTCGAACAGCGGCAGTTCAGCCTGCATTATCAACCCAAGTTCGACGCGGCCAACGGTCGTCCGGTCGGCGCCGAGGCGTTGCTGCGCTGGCACCATCCGACCCAGGGCCTGTTGATGCCCGACACCTTCATCGACCTGGCGGAAAAGACCGGGCTGATCATTCCCATTGGCGAATGGGTACTGAACGAGGCCTGTCGGCAGATGCGTGAATGGTACGTGCTCGGCTATACCGATTGGCGTATCGCCGTGAACCTCTCGGCCTTGCAGTTCTGCCATGCCGGACTGGTGCAAAGTGTCGCCAAGGCCCTGGAGGTGCACCATTTGCTGCCCAACAGCCTGACCCTGGAAATCACTGAAACCACCGCCATGAGCGACGCGGATGCCAGCATGACGGTATTGCAGCAGCTTTCGGACATGGGCGTGGACCTGTCCATCGACGACTTTGGCACCGGCTATTCGAGCCTGATGTACCTCAAGCGGCTGCCGGCCAACGAGCTGAAGATCGATCGCGGCTTCGTGCGCGACCTGGAGCACGACAGCGACGACGCCGCCATCGTCTCGGCCATCGTCGCCCTCGGCCAGGCCCTTGGCCTGCGGATCGTCGCCGAAGGGGTGGAGACCGATGTGCAACAGGACTTCCTGACCCAACTGGGCTGCGACTCACTGCAAGGCTACCTGCTGGGCCATCCAATGCCGGCCGATCGCTTCCTGCAGAATATCCGCCAGGTGCCACGCTTGGCGGTGGTCTGAAACAGCATCGCCTGTGGGAGCGAGCCTGCTCGCGATAGCGATGGCTCAGTTGCAGGTGAGTCGACTGTGCAGCCGTCATCGCGAGCAGGCTCGCTCCCACGGGGGAGTCATGGTGCAGGAGATATCGAGTACGCCGCTGGACCTGTGGGAGCCGGGCTTGCCCGCGAAGGCGGCGGTCCATTCAACATTTTTGTGGCCGATATACCGCTATCGCGAGCAAGCCGCTCCCAGGCTTTATGTATCTTGGTTGGTCGCTACAGTAAAAGGAATGATTCGCCACCGTTGAAGTCGGAGATTCAGTACCTTGATAACTGGAGTCTTTCTATGCGTAAACCAACCTTGATCGCCAGCCTGGCGCTGATCGTCGGCCTTGGAGCCCTTGGGCCTGTTGCACAAGCGGTCGAGAAAACCGGGGATGCCTTGGAGCATTCGCCGAGCAATGGCCGCAGGCTGGTGGAGAACGACCGGGTACCCGCGGATTACCAGCGCGCGGACAGGGCCATGAAAGACTGGAAACAGAAGAAGCTCGAACAGCCGACAAACGACCAGCAATGGGTGCATATCGACGACAAGTACTTGCTGATCGAAACCGTGTCCGGCGCGATCGTCAAGATCGTTCCGGCCACGCGTTAGGCTCTGTGTGAAAAGTCTTTAGGACTTCAGAGCACTTCCCCCTTGTCCCACAGATGAACCAGCTCGCCGGGTGCCCGGTCCTCGGGCACCTGTAACACCATTTCATTGTCCTGATCGTCAGTGCGATAGCGTACTTCGATCTGGAAGAAGCGTTGATCCCCCTGACCCGAGGTGGAGGAGGTCAGCGGCAGGCAACCCTCCAGAACCGAATGGATGCGCGTGCGCTGGTCGAGGTCGCATTGGGCGAACTCGATTTCCCGCGGGCGGGTCAGGGCATGGATCGCTGCCACGCCGCCCTGGCGCGACAGGCGCACCACGGCGTTGTCGTCAAGGTCTGGAAGGGTTTTCATCAGCTCTCCTCGGTCAGGTTGACGCCGACCTGGGCCCAGCCGTCCTGTACCGCTCGTACCTCCCGCTCGCCGAACCGCTGGCGTGCATGCTCGACGGTCAGGTGGGCGAAGGCACTGAAAGTCGCGTCGTTGGCCAGGTTCCTGTCGCACAAGGTTTCATACCAGATCCGCCCGGCCTTTTCCCAGGCAAATCCGCCCAGTGCGGTGGCTATCAGATAAAAGGCGTGGTTGGGGATACCGGAGTTGATGTGCACACCGCCGTTGTCCTCACGGGTAATGACGAACTGGCGCATGTGAGCGGGCTGCGGGTCCTTGCCCAGCAGCGGGTCATCGTAGGCGGTGCCGGGATTGGCCATGCTGCGCAGGCCATCGCCGTTGATCTTATCGGTGAGCAGGTCGGCACCGATCAGCCAATCGGCCTGGTCGGCCGTCTGTTCGAGGACGAACTGCTTGACCAGCACACCGAACACGTCGGAGATAGACTCGTTCAGGGCACCGGATTGATTGGCATAGATCAACCCGGCTTCGCTTTCGGTGACGCCGTGGGCCAGCTCATGAGCCACGACGTCCAGGGAGCGGGTAAAACGCTGGAAAATTTCCCCATCGCCGTCGCCAAAGACCATCTGCGCGCCGTTCCAGAAGGCATTCTCATAGCCCTTGCCATAATGCACGCTGCCTACCAGGGCAAAGCCTTTGTTGTCGATGGAGTCGCGGCCCAGGACCTTCCAGAAGAAATCATAGGTCGCGCCCAGTGCGTCGTAAGCCTCGTCCACGGCCGCATCGCCACTGGCCGCTTGACCCTCGAGGCGCACCGGCTGGCCGGGCAGCTCCATGCTGTTCTGGGCATCGTGCACGCTGCGCTGTGGGTGTCCGGCCTTGCCCTTGGGCAGCACAGCGGCGGCGGGAGAGTTGCCAGGCGGACCCGGGTTGTGCCGCAGGCTACGCACATGGGTCAGGGTGCCGAGGGCACTGGAGCGTTGCTGTTCTGAGCCGTGGGCGATGATGCGATTGAGGATATAGGGAGGAATAAAGCCGTTGAGAGGGCGAGAGTCGATCATCAGAACATCCTTATCTGAATAGCAGGGTCGATACCCATGTGAACCGACGCGGGCGCTACGGTTCCCTCCTGTTTACCGGATTCATCCGCCGGCGCACGTTGCGCTCAAAGACCATTGGAGTTGCCAGGCGCGCCGATTTCTGCGAAAAACCGCGCCTGGAATCACTCGGGAATACCCATGAACGAAGTACTGCAAATCATCGACCTGGAACAGGGCGACGGCAAAAGCGTAGTCAAAGGCGCGCTGATTACCACCCAATACCGCGGCACCCTGGAGGACGGTACCGAGTTCGATTCGTCCTACAGTCGCGGCAAGCCTTTTCAGTGCGTGATCGGCACCGGGCGCGTCATCAAGGGCTGGGACCAGGGCCTGATGGGGATGAAAGTCGGCGGTAAGCGCAAGCTGCTGGTGCCGGCGTATCTGGCCTATGGCGAGCGATCCATGGGCGCCCACATCAAGCCCAACGCCAACCTCATCTTTGAAATCGAACTGCTGGAAGTGCTGACCAGGGACGATTGACGAGCGCTGGGGCACGTCAAGGTGCTTGGGTGCCTGACTGGTCGCTGAACGTCGGGATGCGTCCGTTGATCGAGGGGCGGTAGCTCCAGGTCAAACGGTCCCATCGCGGTTCTCGTTCAAGCATCGCTTCGAGTGTGGCGTGGGCGATGCTCAGCGCCAGGGTTTGCCCGGGACACTCATGACGCCCGGTTCCGAAACTGACGCTGCGACGGTTCGAGCGATCCAGCAGGAAGTCGTCCGGTTGCGGATTGAGCCGCGGGTCACGGTTGGCCGAGGCCAGCAGCACCAGGATCACATCGCCGCTGTTCAGCGTCGCGCCGAGGATTTCGCAGGGGGCGGCGACGAAGCGGCGGGTGTTTTGCACGCCCGGGTCGAAGCGCTGGACTTCGGCCAGCAGCGGGCTGATCTGCTTGGGGGCGGCGATGACTGTCCGTCGCAACGCCGGGTCGCGGATCAGTGCCAGCACCGCGTTGCCGATCAAGCCCGCCGTGGCTTCATAGGTCTGCGAAAGCAGGCCGATCAGGTTGGGGACCAGGCTGTCCGGATCGGTTGCCAAGTCCTGACAGATGCGTTTCAGCAGAGGGCTGTCCGGCGTGTCGATGCGTTCCCGGAACAGCATTTCCAGTTGTTCGGTGGCCCGGTGCGCCGCATCCAACTGCGTGGCTTGACTCAAGGGCGACAGGCCGGCGACGAAATCCCCGGTGAGTTCACTGACCAGGTGGCTTTGCGTCGGACTGAAACCCAGCAGCGCCGCTACCACGCTGGCCGGTCCGATGAACTGCCGAGGGTGCAGGTCGACGTCGTCCTCCGTGATGAAACGTGCCCTGACCAGTGTCTCCACCTGTTGCGGGTCGATGTCCTGTAGCCCAGGTGCAATGGCCGCTCGGGGGCAACGCTGGCGCTCGCCTTCGTTCATGCGCATCAGGCGCCCGAATACTCGGCCGGCAGGGCCATCGGCAATGGCTTTCGGCACGGGTTCGTGGGCTGGGCGCACATGGCAATCGGCGTGGCGCAGCACGGCGCACACCGCCTCGGCGCTGCTGGCGATCCACAATTTCAGGTGCGGATCGAAGGTCAGCCCTCCCTGGGCTCGCAGGCTGGCGTAGTAAGGGTAGGGGTCGGGATGGGTCGCGGCGGTGATCGGGTCCATGCAGCGCTGCCTTGTTCGTGTTGACGAAAGTGTTGCTACTATCCCCAGTCGATGCATGAATTGATTCGTCCGGGAGCGAAATATGAGCGCAGAACACTTTGATCTAGGTGTGTCCCAGGTGGCTGCGGCCATTGCCGAACCGGCGCGTACCCGGATGCTCTGTTCGTTGATGGACGGTCATGCCCGTACCAGCACAGAATTGGCGAGCATCGCCGAGGTCAGCGCCTCCACCGCCAGTGCCCATCTGGCGAAGCTCAAGGACCTGGCCCTGGTCCGTCTACATGTCCAGGGCCGCCATCGCTACTACAGCCTGGCGGACAAGCGTGTCGCCCAGGCGCTGGAAGCGTTGATGGTGATCGGTCAGAAGCCCGCGCCGGCTTTTGTGTCGCGTACTCCGGATCGCCTGCAATTTGCTCGCACCTGCTACGACCACATGGCTGGCACCCTGGCGGTGCGGTTGCATGACCGCATGATTGACGCCGGATGGTTGGTAGAGGGGGAGGGGCAGGATTATCGGCTGAGCGAATCCGGCAAGACGCTGTTCGAGGCGTTAGGCATTGACGTCCAGGCCCTGGCCAGTGAACGGCGCCGATTTGCCTGCCCCTGCCTGGACTGGAGCATGCGTCGGCCGCATCTGGGCGGTGCCTTGGGGGCGGCGTTGCTGCAATTGGCGATCAGGCGCCAGTGGCTGACTCAGGATCTGGACAGCCGGGCATTGGCCGTGACGGCCAAGGGGCGCCGGGAAATGCCCGGGCGATTGGGTGTCAGTGCGCAGAGGGATGTCGAACCCGCCGGTGCTATCGCGAGCAGGCTCGCTCCCACAGTGGATTTGCGTTGAACGCAAGCCTCATGACCACTGAGAATCCCTGTGGGAGCGAGCCTGCTCGCGATGGCGTCATCAGCAACACCATGCGAGAGGGCAAGCCCCCTCGCTTCTATCGGATCAGACCTTGACGATCCAGCCAGCCGGCGCTTCCACATCGCCGGTCTGCACGCCAGTCAGCTCTTTATAGAGCTTCTGGGTGATCGGGCCGACTTCGGTTTCGCTGTGGAACACGTGCAGCTTGTCCTTGTAGCTGATGCCACCGATCGGGGTGATCACCGCCGCGGTACCGCAGGCGCCAGCTTCCTTGAAGTCCGACAGCTTGTCGATGAACACATCACCTTCAATCACTTCCAGGCCCAGGCGGGTCTTGGCCAGCTCGATCAGTGACAGGCGGGTGATGCCCGGCAGGACCGACGGGGAGTTGGGCGTGACGAATTTGTTGTCATGGGTGATGCCGAAGAAGTTGGCCGAGCCGACTTCCTCGATTTTCGAATGGGTCAGCGGGTCAAGGTAGATGCAATCGGCGAAGCTGGCTTTCTTGGCCTGAGAGCCCGGCATCAGGCTGGCGGCATAGTTGCCACCGACCTTGGCGGCCCCGGTGCCTTGTGGGGCGGCGCGGTCGAAGCTGGAGATCAGGAAGTTGTGCGGGGTCAGGCCGCCCTTGAAGTAAGCGCCGACTGGAATGCAGAACACCGAGAAAATGAACTCGGGGGCGGTGCGCACGCCGATGTTGTCACCCACGCCGATCACGAAGGGGCGCAGGTACAGCGCGCCGCCGGTGCCGTAAGGTGGAATGAAGCGCTCGTTGGCGCGAACCACTTGCTTGCAGGCGTCGATGAACTGCTCGGTGTCGACGTGTGGCATCAGCAGGCGGGCGCAGCTGCGCTGCATGCGGGCGGCGTTCTGGTCCGGGCGGAACAGGTTGATCGAGCCGTCCTTGCAGCGGTAGGCCTTGAGGCCTTCGAAGCACTGCTGGCCGTAGTGCAGGGCGGTGGAGCCCTCGCTGATGTGCAGCACGTTGTCGTCGGTCAGGGTGCCGGTGTCCCAGGCACCATTGCGCCAGTGCGACAGGTAGCGCTTGTCGGTCTTGATGTAGTCAAAGCCCAGTTTGTCCCAATTGATGCTCTCGTTACCCATGACACCCTCTATATCTTCATAACCGTCGAAACGGTCAAGGCTTCTGACGTTTTTTGGATGGGGACAACAATACTTCATTCCAGGGGTGTTTCGCAGCCTCACTCGCATGATTGTTCCCACGCTCCGCGTGGGAATACTTCAACGGACGCTCCGCGTTCGGCTTTGGGACGCGGAGCGTCCCTGGCTGCATTCCCACGCGGAGCGTGGGAACGATCCTCAGGTCGCTATCTCACAGATGCAACGCATGCCCCAATGCCCGCAGCGCCGCTTCCTGTACCGCCTCGCCGAGCGTCGGATGGGCGTGGATGGTGCCGGCGATGTCTTCCAGCCGTGCGCCCATTTCCAGGGATTGGCCAAACGCGGTGGACAGTTCCGAGACACCCACGCCGACCGCTTGCCAGCCGACGATCACATGGTTGTCCCGACGCGCCACCACCCGCACGAAACCACTCTTCGACTCCAGCGTCATCGCCCGGCCGTTGGCGGCGAACGGGAAGCTGGAAACGATGCAGTCCAAACCGGCTGCCTTGGCTTCGTCCGGCGTCTTGCCCACCACCACCAGCTCCGGATCGGTGAAGCACACGGCTGCGATGGCCGTCGGGTTGAACTCGCGAGGCTGGCCGGCGATCAGTTCGGCGACCATTTCACCTTGGGCCATGGCCCGGTGGGCGAGCATCGGTTCGCCGCTCAGGTCGCCGATAGCCCAGACGTTGCGCATGCTGGTCTGGCAGCGACTGTCGATTTTCAGCGCCGAGCCGTTCATCGTCAGGTTCAAGGCCTCGAGGTTCCAACCTTGGGTATTGGGCTTGCGACCGACCGCCACCAGGACCCGGTCGGTGGACAGGCTCAAGGTGTCGCCGGCGGGGTCGCGCACTTGCAACGTGCTGGCCTGGGCGTCGAAACCCTCGACGCTGTGCTTGAGGTACAACTTCACGCCCAATTGCTTGAGCGCCTCATGCACCGGCTGGGTCAGCTCGCCGTCGTAGGCCGGCAGGATCCGTTCCTGGGCTTCCACGACGCTAACCTCGGCACCGAGCTTGCGGTAGGCAATGCCCAATTCCAGGCCGATGTAACCGCCACCGACCACCACCAGGTGCTTGGGCAGCGAGGTCGGGGCGAGGGCTTCGGTGGAAGAAACGATGGGCCCACCGATGGGCAGCATCGGCAGATCGACGCTTTTCGAGCCGGTCGCCAGCAGCAGGTGTTCGCACTGGATGCGGCTATCGCCGACCTCGACGGTCTTGCCGTCGATGATCTTGGCCCAGCCGTGAATGACCTGGACCTTGTGCTTTTTCAACAGTGTCGCCACACCGGTGGTCAGGCGATCGACGATGCCGTTCTTCCATTCCACGCTCTTGCCGATGTCCAGCACCGGCGCCGACACCGTGATACCCAGGGCTGAACCCTGGCTATGGTGTTGTGCCTGATGAAACTGTTCGGCCACATGGATCAACGCCTTGGACGGGATGCAGCCGATGTTCAGGCAAGTCCCGCCCAGCGCCTGGCCCTCCACGAGAATGGTCGGGATGCCCAGCTGACCGGCGCGGATCGCCGCTACGTAACCGCCAGGGCCACCGCCAATGATCAGCAGGGTGGTGTTCAAAGTCTGTTGCATGCCTGCTCCTGGTATCAGTCCACAAACAAGGTGGCGGGTTGTTCAAGCAGGCCGCGCAGGGCCTGGATGAATTGCGCAGCATCCATGCCGTCGACCACCCGGTGATCGAAGGAGCTGGAGAGGTTCATCATCTTGCGGATCACCACCTGGCCCTTGATGACCACAGGCCGCTCGACGATTTTGTTCACGCCGACGATCGCCACTTCCGGCAGGTTCAGCACCGGAGTGCTGACGATCCCGCCCAACGCGCCGAGACTGGTCAGGGTGATGGTCGAGCCGGACAGTTCGTCGCGGCTGGCCTTGCCATTGCGGGCTGCCGTGGCCAGGCGCGCGATCTCCGCCGCGCTGTCCCACAGGCTGCGGGCCTCGGCATGACGCACCACCGGCACCATCAGGCCGACGTCGCTCTGGGTCGCGACCCCGACATGCACCGCACCGGAGCGGGTGATGACCTGGGCCTCGTCGTCATAGCGCGCGTTCATCTGCGGGAAATCCCGTAAGGCCACGACCAGCGCCCGCACCAGGAACGGCAGCAAGGTCAGCTTGCCACGGCTGGCACCGTGTTTTTCATTCAGGTGAACCCGCAGCTCTTCGAGGGCGGTGACGTCGATTTCCTCGACGTAGCTGAAATGGGCGGCGCGCTGGGTGGCTTCCTGCATGCGCTGGGCGATCTTGCGACGCATGCCGATCACCGGGATCTGCTGCTCGTCGTGGCGCTCGGCGTAGCCTGAGCCGCCCTTGGCCGGCGTCGAGGGGCCTTGGGCCAGATACGCTTCCAGGTCCTCGTGCAGTACCCGGCCGGCAGGGCCGCTGCCCTGGACCAGACGCAGTTGGATGCCCAGGTCCAGGGCGTGTTTGCGCACAGCCGGCGAGGCCAGTGGGCGCTCGTCGGGATCGCGGGCCACAGGGGCCTGGGGTTGCTGGGCCGGGCGGGGCGCGGCGGCAGGTTTTTCCGCCACCGGCTCAGGCGCTTTGGGCGGTGCGGGCTCGGCGGCCAGAGTCGCAGCCGCAGCCGGTGGTTGTGCCGATTCCTTCAGGTTGCCGGCACCTTCCACTTCAATACGGATCAGTTCGCTGCCCACCGCCATGACTTCACCCGGCTCACCGCCCAGGGCGATGACCCGGCCATGCACGGGCGAGGGGATGTCCACCATGGCCTTGTCAGTCATGACATCGGCCAGAACCTGATCCTCGGTCACCAGGTCGCCAACCTTGACGTGCCATGCCGCCAATTCCACTTCCGCGATGCCTTCGCCGATGTCCGGCATCTTGATAACGTGCGTGCCCATTCAGACCTCCATGACCCGTTTCAACGCCGCGCCCACCCGGGACGGCCCTGGGAAATATGCCCACTCCTGCGCATGCGGGTAGGGGGTATCCCAACCGGTGACACGCTCGATAGGGGCTTCCAGGTGATGGAAGCAATGTTCCTGGACCAGCGACACCAGCTCGGCGCCGAAGCCGCAGGTGCGGGTGGCTTCGTGGACGATCACGCAACGGCCGGTCTTCTTCACCGACTTGACGATGGTGTCCAGGTCCAGCGGCCACAGGCTGCGCAGGTCGATGACCTCGGCATCGATGCCGGTTTCCTCGGCGGCGGCCTGGGACACATAGACCGTGGTGCCGTAGGTGAGGATGGTCACGTCCTTGCCTGGACGGGTGATGGCGGCGACGTCCAGCGGTACCGTGTAGTAGCCGTCGGGTACTTGTGCCGTCGGGTGTTTCGACCACGGCGTTACCGGGCGGTCGTGATGGCCGTCGAACGGGCCGTTATACAAGCGCTTGGGTTCGAGGAAGATCACCGGATCATCGTTTTCGATGGAGGCGATCAGCAGGCCCTTGGCGTCATAGGGGTTCGATGGCATCACGGTGCGCAGGCCGCAGACCTGGGTGAACATCGCCTCGATGCTCTGGCTGTGGGTCTGGCCGCCGTAGATGCCGCCGCCGCAGGGCATGCGCAGGGTCATGGGCGCGGTGAACTCGCCGGCCGAGCGATAGCGCAGGCGCGCCGCTTCGGAAATGATTTGGTCCGAGGCCGGGTAGACGTAGTCGGCGAACTGGATCTCGGCCACCGGCCGCAATCCGTAGGCGCCCATGCCTACGGCCACGCCGACGATGCCGCTTTCGGAGATCGGCGCGTCGAACACCCGCGAGGTGCCGTATTTGTTCTGCAGGCCTTCGGTGCAGCGGAACACGCCGCCGAAGTAGCCCACATCCTGGCCGAACACCACGACGTTGTCGTCACGTTCGAGCATCACGTCCATGGCCGAGCGCAGGGCCTGGATCATGGTCATGGTGGTAGTGGTCATGGCGGTATCCAGCGCAATAGTGTTGTTGTGATCGTTCATGTCAGATCCCCAACTGCTGACGCTGGCGCTTCAAGTGCTCCGGCATCTCTTTGTAGACGTCTTCGAACATCGTCGCGGCGCTCGGCACCTGGCCGCCGGCGAGGGTGCCGTACTGTTCGGCTTCCTTCTGGGCCGCGATGATCTGCGCTTCCAGCTCGGCGGTGACGGCGGCATGTTCCTCTTCCGACCATTGACCGATGCGGATCATGTGCTGCTTGAGACGGGTAATCGGATCGCCCAACGGGAAATGACTCCAGTCATCGGCAGGCCGGTACTTGGAAGGATCGTCGGAGGTAGAGTGCGGGCCAGCGCGGTAGGTGACCCATTCGATCAGGGTCGGACCGAGGTTGCGGCGGGCGCGTTCGGCGGCCCAGCGCGAGGCGGCGTAGACGGCCATGAAGTCGTTGCCGTCGACCCGCAGCGAGGCGATGCCGCAACCGACGCCGCGTCCGGCGAAGGTAGTGGCTTCACCGCCGGCGATGGCCTGGAAGGTGGAAATTGCCCATTGGTTGTTGACCACGTTGAGGATCACCGGCGCCCGGTAGACGTGGGCGAAGGTGAGGGCGGTGTGGAAATCCGATTCGGCGGTGGCGCCGTCACCGATCCAGGCCGACGCAATCTTGGTGTCGCCCTTGATCGCCGACGCCATGCCCCAGCCCACGCCCTGGATGAACTGTGTGGCGAGGTTGCCGGAGATGGTGAAGAAACCGGCTTCCTTGACCGAATACATGATCGGCAACTGGCGGCCCTTGAGCGGGTCCCGCTCGTTGGACAGCAACTGGCAGATCATGTCCACCAATGGCACGTCACGGGCCATCAGGATGCTTTGCTGGCGATAGGTCGGGAAGCACATGTCGTCGATGTTCAGCGCCAGGGCCTGGCCGCTGCCGATGGCTTCCTCGCCGAGACTCTGCATGTAGAACGACATCTTTTTCTGGCGTTGGGCGACCACCATGCGGTTGTCGTAGATCCGCGTCTTGAGCATGGCGCGCATGCCCTTTTCCAGGATGTCGAGGGGCACGTCTTCGGCCCAGGGACCATGGGCATTGCCCTGGTCGTCGAGCACGCGGATCAGGCTCCGGGCCAGGTCGGCGGTATCGGACGGCTCAACGTCGATGGAAGGTTTGCGCACCGTGCCCGCATCGCTCAGATGCAGGTAGGAAAAGTCGGTCTTGCAGCCGGGACGGCCCGTAGGTTCGGGGACGTGCAGGCGTAGCGGTTCGTACGCTGGGTTCATGGCTTTCTACGCTCGATCTTGTGAATTTCTTGTAGTGGGCGCGCTAGCTGACAAATCCCCTGGATGAGGAGAATTGTCCTACAACAATCATAGGCTCGACGGCGAAGAATATTTTTCTCAGTTGGCTTGCTGTTCGGACCATTTGCAGATAAAAAATCTGCACAACGATAAAAATCAGGAATATCTGTCTCATGCGTAAACTGGATCGCACCGACATCGGCATTCTGAACAGCCTTCAGGAAAACGCCCGCATCACCAACGCCGATCTCGCCCGTTCGGTCAATCTTTCGCCGACGCCGTGCTTCAACCGGGTCCGCGCCATGGAAGAGCTGGGGGTGATCCGCGAGCAGGTCACGCTGCTGGATGCCGACCTGCTGGGCCTGCACGTCAACGTGTTCATCCACGTCAGCCTGGAGAAGCAGGTGGAGGAGGCGCTGCAGCATTTCGAAGAAGCGATCTCGGACCGGCCCGAGGTGATGGAGTGCTACCTGATGGCGGGCGATCCGGATTACCTGATCCGCGTGCTGGTGCCGACGATCCAGTCCCTGGAGCGGTTCATGATGGACTTCCTGACCAAGGTCCCGGGCGTGGCGAATATCCGCTCCAGCTTCGCGCTCAAGCAGGTACGCTACAAGACGGCATTGCCGCTGCCGGCCAATGGGTTGACCTTGGGTACCTGAACCTCAACGGATAGTCGCAATCCCCTGTAGGAGCGAGCCTGCTCGCGATAGCGTCAGCGCCTGCGACATCAATGCAAGCTGGCCCACCGCTATCGCGAGCAGGCTCGCTTCCACAGGGTTTTTGCCCTTAAAGCTGATTGAGCGGAATCTTCAGATACGTCACGCCATTGGCCTCGGCGGGCGGCAGGTTGCCTGCCCGCACATTGACCTGGATCGCCGGCAACAGCAGCGTTGGCATACCCAACGTGGCGTCGCGCTGGGTGCGCATGGTGACAAAGGTGGCTTCGTCGATGCCATCGTGAACGTGGATATTGTGCTGGCGCTGTTCGCCCACGGTGCTCATGCAGTGGGGCTCGCGATGATCCGGCGGATAGTCATGGCACACATACAGCCGCACGCTGGCGGGGAAGGCCAGCAGCTTGCGGATCGAGGCGTAGAGCTGGTGCGCGTTACCGCCGGGGAAGTCGCAACGGGCGCTGCCGACATCGGGCATGAACAGCGTATCGCCCACCAGGATCACATCGTCGTCGATCAGGTAGGCCATGTCCGCCGGGGTATGGCCGGGCACGTGTAACGCGGTGGCCTTGAGGTTGCCGATGAAGAACGTTTCATCGGGGCCAAACAGATGATCGAACTGCGAACCGTCCACGGCAAACTGCGCTTCGAGGTTGAACAGTGCCTTGAAGACGTTCTGGACCTGGCCGATGGACTGGCCGATGGCGATCTTGCCGCCCAGTTCCCGACGCAGGTAGGACGCGGCGGAAAGGTGGTCGGCGTGGGCGTGGGTCTCCAGCAGCCACTGCACGGTCAACCGGTGTTCGCGTACGAACGCGATCACCCGGTCAGCCTGCGTGGTGCCGCTGCGCCCCGAGGCCGGGTCGTAGTCGAGCACCGGATCGACCACCGCGCATTGTCCTGCGTCCTGCTCATAAACGACATGGGTGTAGGTCTTTGAAGCGGGGTCGAGGAAGCTTTGGATCTGCGCGGGCATGACGACTAACCTGTACGGAAGGAACCGGTTGCAACACGTAAGGTTGGCAACATATGGTCCGCAGCTTAGTGAGGGCCAAGGCCTCCTGCAAATGCGATCGCATCTGCCAACAGGTGTGCGCGGCTTGAGAGAATCTTATGTTGCTGGCAAGTTTTTTCGGCGTGGTCATGGGCCTGGTCCTGGGATTGACCGGGGCGGGCGGCGGCATCCTCGCGGTTCCAGCGTTGGTGCTGGGGCTGGGCTTGACCATGACCCAGGCCGCGCCCGTGGCGTTGTTCGCCGTGGGCAGTTCGGCGGCGGTAGGCGTCATCGATGGCTTGCGCCATGGCCTGGTGCGCTATCGCGCGGCGTTGTTGATCGCATTGCTGGGGGCGGTGTTTTCGCCACTGGGCATCTTCCTGGCCCATCAACTCCCGGAAAAAATCCTGATGATCCTGTTCAGCTTGTTGATGGTGCTGGTGGCGGTGCGCATGTTGCGACGGGAAAGCGCGCAGCCGGGGCCGAGCGACCACGGTGCGGCCAGTTGGGGCCAGAAGAATTGCATGCTCGATCGCCAGACCGGACGCTTGGCCTGGACCCCGCGCTGCACCGCCACGCTGGCGACGCTCGGCGCGGTGACCGGCGTGGTGTCCGGCCTGCTGGGCGTGGGCGGTGGTTTCCTGATCGTGCCGGCATTCAAGCAACTGACCGACGTGCAGATGCGCGGGATCGTCGCCACCTCGCTGATGGTCATCAGCCTGATTTCGCTGATCGGCGTGGCGGGGGCCCTTCATGCCGGGGTGCGTATCGATCAGGTTGGGGCAATGTTCATCGTGGCCAGCATTGTCGGCATGGTGCTGGGCCGGCGACTGGCGTCCCGGGTCCCGGCCCGGGTGTTGCAGGTCGGGTTTGCCGGAGTGTGTCTGGGGGTGGCGGCGTACATGTGGGTGCGGGCGTAATGCGCGCAGCTGTGGAAACCCAGTGTGGGAGCAAGGCTTGCCCGCGATGAAGTTAGCGCGGTTTTTACCTTGGACCGTGTCGCCTCTATCGCGGGCAAGCCTTGCTCCCACGGCAAGCTCCCCCGCCACAGGGATTACAATGGCTTGCACTGCATCGAAAACCCCAACGCCACAGACTGCCCTTGTTCCAGCAGACGCAACCCCGGTCGCCCTGGCAGGTGGTGGGCGTTGACCGGGTGGCTGACCGGTTCGATGCAAAAGAAGTCCAGGCCCACCGGGCAGTACAGCAGGAAGTAATCGCTGCCGCTGGCTCGGCATTCCAATGCATAGCCCAGGTCGGGTTGTTCGATCAGGCAGTGTCCGTCCCAACCGCCGAAACCGTTATCCACGAGGGCATCCGGCAGCGCACGAGGCTGCTGGAAGTCCCAGTGTGCGGGAACATCACTCAACTGCGTCGGCAGCTTCGTGGCGTCGCACAACCAGACGTCGGTGGCGCAGGTCTGCAAGCGGGTGTTGATGGTCCGGGGGAAGTAAGGATGCAAGCCCAACCCATGCCAGGCCGGCTCTTCGGCCAGGTGGGTGACCTGCATCGAAACCTGCAATTGGCCACCGTCCAGGCGGATGCGCAGATTGGCGCAATAGGCGAACGGGTATTGGCTGTGCAGTTGCAGCAATGCCTCCTGAGGGCTCTGTTCGATCACCTGCCACGCCTGTTGCCAGGCGCTGCCATGGATCGGAAACGGGTCGTTGGGGCTATTGGCCTCCAATGCCAGCCAGCCGCCGGGACAATCGAAGCCGCCGTTGGCGATCCGGTTCGACCAGGGGATCAATGGAAAACAGCCGAGCTTGCCAGGCAGGCGGTTTTCCAGCGCCTGCGGTGCGGGCGGGCGCAACAGAGGCTGGCCGTTGCTGCGCAAGGTCCAACTCACCAGGCTGGCACCCAGGTGCGGCGCCACGGTGAGGTGGGTGAGTTCGTCTTCGAGGTGCAGGAGGGATGTCATGGTGGGCGTTGTCTGCCGAGTGGGAAGGGGTGGTGCAGGAGTTCTTGTGTGAACGCAGTTGTGGCGAGGGAGCTTGGCTGTGGGAGCAAGGCTTGCCCGCGAAAAAGGCGACACGGTTTCAAAGTAAAACCGCATTGACTTCATCGCGGGCAAGCCTTGCTCCCACAGCAAGCTCCCTCGCCACAAGGGGGCTTGCTCGCTTATGGGATTACAACACCAGATGCGGCAGCCACAGCGAAATGGCGGGGACGTAAGTCACCAGGAGCAGTACCAGGAACAACATGGCGTAGAACGGCAGCAGGGCCTTGACGGTGGATTCGATGCTGACCTTGCCAATGGCTGAGCCCACGAACAGCACTGCACCCACCGGTGGCGTGATCAGGCCGATGCCCAGGTTGACCAGCATGATCATGCCGAACTGCACCGGGTCGACGCCGATGCCCATGATCACTGGCATCAGGATAGGCGTCAGGATCAGGATCAGCGGCGCCATGTCCATCACGGTGCCGAGCAGCAGCAACATCACGTTGATGCACATCAGGATCACATAGCGGTTGTCCGACAAGGTCAGGAACGCGGTGGTGATCTTCGCCGGGATTTCCATCAGCGTCATGATGTAGCCGAAGCTGGCGGCGAAGCCGATCAGGATCATCACGATGGAGATGGTGCGCACCGTACGGTGCATCAGTTTTGGCAACTCGCTCCACTTGTAGTCGCGATAGATGCACATGGTCACGAAGAATGCCCAGACCACGGCAATGGCGGCCGACTCGGTGGCCGTGAAAACACCCGAGAGAATGCCGCCAAGGATGATGAACAGCGTCATCATGCCCCACATGGCTTCCTTGCAGATCTTCAACGCTTGCTTGAGCGGAATCACCTCGCCCTTGGGGTAATTGCGCTTTCTCGCAAAGACCAGGCACAGCGCCATCAGGCAGAGGTTCATCATGATGCCGGGGACGATGCCAGCCATGAACAGCGATCCGATGGAAACGGTGCCGCCAGCGGCGAGGGAGTACAGCACCGCGTTGTGGCTGGGCGGCGTCAGCAGCGCTTGCACCGAACCACTGACGGTGACGGCGGTGGCGAACTCACGCGGATAGCCGCGGCGTTCCATTTCCGGGATCAGCACCGAGCCGACCGAAGCGGTATCGGCTACCGAGGAACCGGAGATCGCACCAAAAAAACTCGAGGCCACGAGGTTGACCAATGACAGGCCACCGCGCACGAAGCCTACCAGCACACTGGCAAATGCCACCAATCGGCGGGACATGCCGCCCTCGGCCATGATCGCACCGGCCAGGACGAAGAAGGGAATGGCCAACAACGAGAATTTGTTCACGCCGCCCGTTATCTGAATCATCATGGCCTGGAACGGAATATCGATCCACCACGCCCCGATCAGGGCGGCAGCGCCCAGCGCGTAGGCGACCGGCATGCCGATCAGGATCAACAACAAAAAACTGCCCAGCAGAATCAGAGCGTCCATTAAGCGGCACCTTCGTTTTCTTCAACCAGGTCGAACTGCACGACCCGACGCTTGCTTTGATCACCCAACAGGAGCTTTTCCAGGACAAAAATCAGTGTCAGGAAGCCACCGACCGGGATCGGCATGTAGGTGATGCCGACGCGCAGGGTGGGGATGGCGCTCATGAATTGATTCCAGGTGGTCATGCACAGCTTGGTGCCCCAGACGGTCATGAAAATGCACACCGCGGCCATCAGGAGCTGGGTGAAAATCGAAGCCAGGGTTTGCCAGCGTGGGGGCAGCCGGCTGGTGACCATGTCCACGGCCATGTGCGAGCCGGAGCGATAGCTGGCGGCGGCACCGATGAACGTAAAAACGATCATCAGCAGGATGGCGGTGGGCTCCGGCCAGCTTGAGCCGGTACCGAGTACGTAGCGGGCAAACACCCCCCACGGAATCATCAGCGCAACGGCAAGGACAGAAAGGCCGGCCACCCAGATGCAAGTCATGTAAATCGTGTCGTTGATACGCAGCAGCAAATTCTTCATCGGGTTCCACCGTAACCGGGCGCGCCTTTTAACCGCAGGCGCGCCCAGCCTTTTCATGAGTACAGATCGAGAGGGGTTACTGGACCGCTTCGATACGCTTGATCAGATCGGCATAGGGTGCGCCGTATTTGGCTCGGATCGGTGCGGTGGCGTCGTAGAAAGGTTTCTTGTCGACGGTGATGAACTCGACGCCGGCAGCCTTGAGTTTTTCTTCACTGGCGATGGACTTCTTGTCCCACAGCACGCGCTCTTCGGCCTGGGCTGCCTTGGCGGCTTTTTTCACCATGTCCTGCTGTTCCGGTGTGAGCTTGTTCCAGGTGATCTTCGACATCACGATCGGCTCGGGCAGGATCAGGTGATTGGTCAGGCTGTAGTACTTGGCGTTCTGGTAGTGGTTGTGCTCGAGCATGGTCGGCGGGTTGTTTTCCGCGCCGTCGATCACGCCGGTCTGCAAGGCGCTGAAGATCTCACCAGTGTCCATCGCGATACCGTTGCCGCCCATGGCATTGATGGTCTCGATGAACATCGGGTTGCCTTGCACGCGAATCTTCATGCCCTTGAGGTCTTCGAGCTTGCGCACTGGCTTCTTGGTGTAGAGGTTGCGCGTGCCGCCGTCCATCCAGGCCAGGGCCACCAGGCCAAACTCGGAGTTGGTGATCCGGTCGAGAATCGCATCACCCACTTCACCGTCGATGACGGCGCGCATATGGGCCTGGTCGCGGAAGATGAATGGCATGTTGAAGACGTTCACGTCTGGCACCACAGGGCCGACGATACCCAGGCTGACGCGGGACATCTGGATCGCGCCGGCTTGCATCTGCTCGATGACTTCTTTTTCAGAGCCCAGTACGCCACCTGGGAAGTACTTGAATTTCAGCTCGCCGTTGCTCTCCTTCTCCAAGGTTTTACCCATGGATTCCTCGGCGACCACGGTCGGGTAGCCCTTGGGGTGGATGTCGGCGATCTTGATATCGAGGGCATGAGCTGCCTGCGCCAGGAAGGCCAGGGGCAAAGCTGCGATCAAAAGCGTGCGTTTGAAATTCATGATCAATCTCCAGTGTTGTTGTTTTTATGTCTATCGATGTGAAGCGGCAAAGCAGATCAGTTCGCGGAGTGTTTCCGTCCTCCGAAAGCAGGTTCAGCCAGGCCCTTGATGCCGGGGTTGAGGGCAAACACGCCACCGGCCAGGGATTGCGGGTCGTTGTCATCGCCTGGGCGGATCGAGGTGACGAACAGGGTGTCCAGACGGCTGCCGCCAAAGGCGCACATCGTTGGTTTCTTCACCGGTACGGCCAGCGAACGGTCCAGGCGGCCATCCGGGGTAAAGCGATGGATCAGCCCGGCATCGTTGGCGCAGATCCAGTAGCAACCTTCGGCATCCACGGCCGCGCCGTCGGGGCGCCCGGCCAACGGTTGCATATCGACGAACACGCGCCGGTTGGAGGGCGTACCGCTGTCGGGGTCGTAGTCGAAGGCCCAGATCTGCTGCACCAGGGGGTGAGAGTCGGAGAGGTACATCGTCCGTCCGTCCGGGCTGAAACCGAGGCCGTTGGGCACGATGAAACCGCTCAGTTGCGCCTCGACCGGGCTGCGTTGCCCCGCCTCATAACGGTACAGCCGACCTTCGGCGGCATTGGCGCCCATGTTCAGTACCATGCTGCCGGCCCAGAAACGCCCCTGACGGTCGCAACGGCCGTCGTTGAGGCGCATGTCGGCGCGGCTATGCTCGACGTTGGCGCACAACTCACTGTCCAGCGTCCCGTCGTCATTGGGGTGCAGGCGAAAGAAACCGCTCTCCATGCCGGCCACCCAGCCACCGTCCTGGTGACGGGCGATACAGGCGAGCATTTCCGGCGTTCCCCAGCCCTTTAGTTGGCCGGTCCCGGCGTTCCAGCACTGCAGGCCGCCACTGGGGATGTCCACCCAATACAGCGCGTTTTCCTCGGGGACCCACACCGGGCTTTCCCCGACGGCGTTGCGTGCGTCGACAATCAATTCAGCTTGCATGGTGATTCCCTTGTGCATTCGTATCCCATGAAAAACAGGCGAATCAGTCGTCGAACGGGCCGGCCGCTACGAAAGCACCGCCCTGGTAGATCCTGGCCGGGTCATCGGCGGCCGGCATCGGCTGGGCTTCGACCTTGGCACGGAAGATTTCGGAACTGTCCTTGGGCTGATAACCCAGGTGCGCGGCGTGGCTGTTGTCCCACCAGACATCGCGGTTGGCGGACATGCCGTACACCACGGTGTGCCCGACGTTCGGGGTGTAGAGCGAGCATTCGATCAACTGGGTGAGGTCGTCGTAGCTCAGCCAGGTGCTCATCATCCGGCGGTTCTGGGGTTCGACGAACGAAGAGCCGATGCGGATGCTGACGGTCTCGATGCCGTAGCGATCGAAGTAGAAGCTGGCCATGTCTTCGCCGTAGGACTTGGACAGGCCGTAGTAGCCATCCGGACGGCGAGGGGAGAGGGCGTCGAGGGCTTCATCTTGCTTGTAGAAACCGATGACGTGGTTGGAGCTGGCGAAAATGACGCGTTTGACGCCGTGCTTGCGGGCGGCTTCATAGATGTGGAACACACCGCTGATGTTGGCGCCGAGGATTTCTTCGAACGGACGCTCTACCGAAACGCCACCGAAATGCAGGATCGCATCGACGCCCTCCACCAGTTGATGCACCGCCTGTTTATCGGACAGGTCGCACAGCACCACTTCCTCGCTTTCGTCGATGGCCGGGGTCATGTTGGCGATGTCCGACAGGCGAATGTGTCGGGCGAAAGGCTTGAGACGTTCGCGCAGGACTTTGCCCAGGCCGCCGGCGGCGCCGGTCAGCAGCAAGCGATTGAAGGGATGACGGATGTGTGTGGTAGTCATGGAGTTACCTGAGCAAAACAGTGAGAGGTATCAGTTATGGGTTGCCGTTTGACCGCTGGAAAATATCCTTGTCCTCATGCTGATCTTCAGCGCCATTCCCCTGTGGGAGCGAGCCTGCTCGCGAAAGTGGTGGGTCAGCTTGCATAGAAGTTGGATGTACCGCCGCCATCGCGAGCAAGCTCGGCTCCCACAGTGGTTTGGCGT
>NZ_JBMDKO010000046.1:0-43607 GCF_057809755.1 Pseudomonas sp. FG13 | reverse complement strand
CGAGCAGGCTCGCTCCCACAGTGTGATGGGTGTTGTTGCAGATATCGCGGTTGGCGCAGATCAAGTGTGGGAGCGAGCCTGCTCGCGATAGCGGTGGGTCAGCTTGCACTGATGTTGGATATGCCGCCTTCGCGAGCAAGCCCGCTCCCACAGAGGGAGCGGGTGTCAGCGTGCTCCAAGGGGTAGTCTTTCAGACCGTGTCGCGCGCCACCTGGGGGCGTGTTTCGACGACCTTTCCGATTGACTGTTCAAACCGGTCCAGGACCATGTCGACTTCACCCTCGGTGATGGTCAGGGGCGGCAGGAATCTGAGGACCGCGCCGTGGCGTCCTCCGGTTTCCATCATCAAGCCATTGTCGAAGCACTTGAGCTTGATGGCGTGTGCCAGGGCGCCATCCGCCTGGCCGGCGCGTTGGGTGGTGGTCGGTTGGGTGATTTCCACGCCGATCATCAAGCCGCGACCGCGGATGTCGCCGATGAAGGGAAACCGCCGCGCGATCTCCTGGAGACCGTTCTCCAGCCGCTTGCCCATCCGGGCGGCATTCGCGACGAGGTTGTCTTTCCTGATCTGGCGCATGGTCGCAGCCCCGGCGACCATCGCCACCTGATTGCCACGAAACGTCCCTGCATGCATTCCCGGGCCCCAGGTGTCCAGGTGTTCGGCATAGACCACGACAGCCAGGGGATAGCCGCCACCGATGGCTTTTGACAGCACCAGGATGTCCGGCACGATACCCGCGTGCTCGATGGCAAAGGTGCTGCCGGTACGGCCCAGGCCGGTCTGGACTTCGTCGACGATCAACAGGATGTCCTGCTCCAGGGTGATTTCCCGCAGCGCCCGCAGCCAGTTGGCCGAGGCCGGGATACAGCCGCCTTCGCCTTGCACCACCTCGACGATCACCGCCGCCGGTTTGGCAACGCCTCCCTCAGGGTCCGACAGCACGGTGCGGATATAGTCGATGGACAACTGATCGGTGTGTGCGCCATCGGTACCGAAGGGGCAGCGGAATCGATAGGGGAACGGCAGGAAGTGCGTGCCCTGGGCGATAAGGCCGTCACCGGTTTTTGGCGACAGCTTGCCCATCGCCGACAGGGCCCCTGCGGTCATTCCGTGATACCCGCCGTGAAAAGCCATCAACGGCGAGCGCCGGGTGTAATGGCGTGCCAGCTTGATGGCGGCCTCGACCGCATCCGAGCCGCTGGGCCCGCAGAACAGGATCTTGCTGGTCTCGCACATGTTCGCCGGCAGCATCGAGAACAGCTCCTGCACGAACGCATGCTTGGCCGGTGTCGCCAGGTCGAGGGCCTGCTGCAGATGATCGCTGGCGAGAAACGCCATCACGGCGTCGCGGACTTCCGGCGGGTTGTGCCCCAAGGCCAGGGTTCCGGCGTTCGACAGGCAATCGAGAAATTCCTGGCCGCTGGCGTCCTTGATCCGCATCCCCTTGCCGCTGACAAATAGCCGCTGGAAAGTCTGCGCATAGGTTCGCGCATTCGACTCGATATTTTCGAGGTAACTGAGTGCTTCCATGTTCGATCATCCGTTGGCTATGGAAAGGGAGGGGCGCAGGACATCCGCAGGTTCTGCGCAAGACCCTGTGGGAGCGAGCCTGCTCGCGATAGCGGTAGGGCCGTCGCATCGAGGGTGCATGTACCGCCGCTATCGCGAGCAGGCTCGCTCCCACAGGGGGTGGTATTCGCAAGTCCGGGCCATTTCAGCAGGCCTCTGAATTTATCGCGAGCTTTCTGGCCGGCACCTGTCCCCGTTTCCCACGCCAGACACAAAACCGGCCCCAGGGTTAAATAACCGAATCAAATCTGCCGCGTCCCCGAACGGTTCGTTCACTTTTGCCAGGCCTCCAAAGAACCTATGCATGCCTTCAAGCCCCGGGAAAACCTACTGCTGGCGACTCTGTGTGCGGCGCTGCTGAGTGGCTGCGTATTGGGCCCGGATTATCGGGTGCCGGCCGTCCCGGTTGCGACCCAGTGGCAGGCCCCCTTGCCCCATGGTGCGTCCGTGGCCGCCTTGGCTGACTGGTGGCAGCAGTTCGACGACCCGGCATTGGCCGAGCTGCTGCGCCTGGCCGAAGCCGACAGCCCGTCGATGGATCAGGCATGGGCCAATATCGCGCTGGCACGGGCGACCGCAGACAGCGATGCGGCCGATGCCATGCCCAGGGTCGATGGCCGGTTATCCAAAGGTCGTGGCGGCCAACAGACGGGGACCCAGCGCCTGGGTGGTTCAGGTGCTTCCGCCGAGCTGGACGCGGCATGGGAGATCGACCTGTTCGGCAAGCTGCGGCGCAATAACGAAGCGGCCCGTTCGCGGGTCGAGGCGCGGGTGGACGACTGGCATGACGCTCGGGTCTCACTGGCGGCACAGGTGGGCGACTACTACGTGCAATACCGTGGCTGCCAGAAACTGGTGCTGGCCTACAGGGATCAGGCTCAGTCGCAACAGGACACGACGCGCATCACCCGTCAGTCGTTCAGTGCCGGCTTCACGTCGTCCGCCGACGCCGCCCTGGCCGATGCCAGTGCCGCCAGCAGCGCGGCAGCTTTGGTCCAGCAGCAAAGCGAATGCGAGGTGTTGCTCAAGAGCCTGGTGGCGCTGACCGGGGGCGATGAAGAGCGGCTGATCGGCGTGCTCGGCAAGACCCCGGCGCAACTGCCGGAGCCCGCCGGACTCAACGTGCTGCAGATTCCTGCCGACATGCTGCGCCAGCGCCCGGATGTAGCCTCCAGCGAACGAGAGCTGGCGGCGGCAAATGCCGAGATCGGCGTGGCCCAGGCCGACCGGCTGCCGAGCCTGAGCCTGTCCGGCACCTTTTCGGTCGGCAACACGGTGGGGCAGCACAACCGTTCCTGGTCGCTGGGCCCGGTGTTGTCGGTCCCACTGCTAGACGGTGGCAAACGTCGCGCGGCGGTGGACGGTGCCAGGGCTTCTTACGACGCGGCCCTCGCGGTTTATCGCCAGACGCTGCGCACCAGTGTCATGGAAGTCGAACAGGCGCTGGTACGCCTCGATGCGGCGCGGCGACGGGAGTCCGATGTCGAGCGTTCCACCGCCGGCTTTCGTGAGTCGTTCGAGGCCATCGACCGCAATTGGCAGGCTGGCAGCGTCAGTCTGCTCGACCGCGAAACCGCGCGCCGCCAGGCGCTGACCGCGGAAATCGAATTGATCACCTTGCAACAGGATCAGGTTCGCTACTGGATCGCCCTGTACAAAGCTCTGGGCGGCGGATGGCAAGCCAGTCAGCCCCTGGCTCGGCACCCGACATCGAATGGAGAAGGCGTGTGAGGCCGACGTTGCGAAAAATCCTGCTGACCATCGTCGTGCTCGCGGTCGTGGCGATCCTGCTGACGTTTCGCCGTGGCGCCGAGCCGGTCGCGGCCGCCCCCAGCATCAGCAGCCTGAGCGTGGAGGTGGTCCAGGTCCGCCCCCAGCTCTGGCCGCAACTGTTGTTCGCCAACGGTGCACTGGCACCCTGGCAGGAGGCCGTCATTAATGCCGAGACCAGTGGTCTGCGTATCGCCAGCCTCGATGCCGATGTAGGCAGCCGGGTAAAGAAGGGTCAATTGCTGGCGACGCTGGCCTCTGACACGGTGCTTGCCGAGGAAAGCAAGCAGAAGGCATTGGTCGCCCAGGCAGTGGCGAACCTGGAACAGGCCCGGTCCAATGACCGACGTGCCCGGGTCGTCGGCCAGGGCGGCGCCTTGTCGGAGCAGCAGCGCGAAGACTATCGCATCAAGGTAGCGTTGGCCGAGGCTGATCTGGCCGGAGCCCGGGCGGAATTGCAGAGCACCCGGATCAGGCTCCGGCAGACCCGCATCGTGGCAGTGGACGACGGCATCATCTCCGCGCGCACCGCGCTGCTCGGCAAAGTGTTGTCCGCCGGCGACGAGCTGTTTCGCCTGGTACGCGACGGTCGCATCGAATGGCAGGCCGAGCTGGACGCCCGCCAGTTGGCCCAGGTCCAGGCCGGTCAGGTTGCCCGACTGACGCTGCCTGGCGGGCAGAGCCTGGAAGGGCAGGTACGGTTGGTGTCGCCTACCTTGAGCACCAAGACCAGCCGCGCTCTGGTGTACATCTCCCTGCCCACCGGCAGCCCCGCCCAGGCCGGCATGTACGCCAGCGGTCAGATCGAACTGGCACCCCGCGAAGCCCTCACGGTGCCGGACACGGCGGTGATCCTGCGTGATGGCCGCTCTTATGTGTTCACCCTCAACGACGACATGCATGTGGTCCAGCGACCGGTGGTGGTGGGCAGGCGAATGCACGAGGCGGTGGAGATTCTCAGTGGCCTGGATGATCAGGCAGCCCGTATCGTGCGCGCCGGTGGCGCCTTCCTCAATGACGGCGCGAGTGTGACCCTCGTGCAATCCCAGGTCGCTCAGCCATGAATATCTCAGCCTTGTCGATCCGTTATCCGGTCCCGGCGGTGATGCTGTTCATTCTGCTTACGCTCTTCGGTCTGTTGGGCTTTGGCAAGCTAGCCATCCAGGACTTTCCGGACATGGACCTGCCGGTGGTGGTGATCAGCGCCTCGTTGGAGGGGGCGGCCCCCGAACAGCTGGAAACCGAGGTGGCGCGCAAGATCGAGGACAAGCTCACGTCCTTGCGCCTGCTCAAGCATGTGACGACCGTGATCACCGACGGGGCCGTCAGCATCAGCGTCAGTTTCGACATCGACAAGGACGGCAACGAGGCGCTCAACGAAGTGCGCAACGCGGTCGACAGCGCCATGCCGCAGTTGCCGGCCAGCCTGGATACGCCTTCGGTTTCGCGGCTGACCACCAGTGCGTCGCCGCTGCTGACCTATGTCATCGCCTCCGACGCCCTGGATGAGGAAGCGCTGTCGTGGTTTGTCGATAATGAGCTGAGCAAACAGCTGCTGTCGGTGCCGGGCGTGGCCTTGATTTCACGTATCGGCGGGGTTGATCGGGAGGTCCAGGTCAATCTCGATCCGGCCTTGATGGCCGGGTTGGGCATTCGTGTCGCGGACGTCGCTGCGCAGCTGAGGGCGATGCAAAAGGACAATTCCGGTGGCCAGGGTAATCTGGGCAGCGGCCAGCAGGCCGTGCGCACCCTGGGGGCCATCGATGATCCGGCTGTTCTCGGCACCATCGATATTCCCAGCGGCGATGGGCGTCTGCTGGCATTGAACCAACTGGCGGACATTCGCGACACCCACGCCGAGCGCAGCAGCCGGGCTTTTCGCGATGGCAAGCCGGTGATCGGTTTTCAGATCACCCGGTCACTGGGGTTCTCCGATATCGGTGTGGCCAACGACGTGCGCAAGCGCATGACCGAGTTTGTGCAGCAGCATCCCAATGTGCGCATCGACGAGGCCAGCGATACGGTCAAGGCCGTGCTCGCCAACTACCACGACTCGATGAACCTGTTGTACGAAGGCATGCTGTTGGCGGTGCTGGTGGTCTGGTGGTTCCTGCGGGACTGGCGCGCCACGCTGATCGTCGCCACCGCGTTGCCGTTGTCGATCATCCCCACCTTTGGCGTGATGTACTTGGCCGGGTTCACGCTCAATGCCGTCTCCCTGCTGGCCCTGGCGCTGGTCATCGGCGTGTTGGTGGACGATGCCATCGTCGAAATCGAGAACATTGCCCGGCACCTGCGCATGGGCAAGACGCCGCTTCAGGCGGCCACCGAAGCTGCGGACGAGATCGGCCTGGCGGTGCTCGCCACGACCGCCACCCTGGTCGCGGTGTTTCTGCCCACGGCCTTCATGGGCGGGGTGGCTGGCAAACTGTTTCGCCAGTTTGGTGTGACCGCCTCGGTGGCGCTGTTGTTTTCGCTGCTGGTGGCCCGGGTCCTGACCCCGATGATGGCGGCCTATTTCCTCAAGGCCAAGACCGATACCGAGCACGACGGCCCGTTGATGACCCGCTACCTGGGCTGGATCCATGCCAGTCTGTCCCGCCGCAAAACCACGATGGTCCTGGCCAGCCTGTTTTTTATCGGAGCCCTCGCACTGGTGCCGTTGTTGCCCACCAGTTTCCTGCCGGCCCAGGACGTCGGTCGCAGCCGGATAACCCTGGAATTGCCTCCCGGTACGACGCTGGAGCAAACCACCGGGATGGCGTTGCAGGCCAGCGAAAGGCTGAGCGAGATGCCCCAGGTCAAGCATGTGTTCATCTCGGTGGGGACGGCCAGCAATTCGGGGGCCGGGCCGGCCGATATAACCGGCGCCGGCGATGCCATCCTGACGGTGGATCTGGTGGACCGGAACCAGCGCGATCTCAAGCAGGTGCAAGTCGAAGCGCAGATGCGCGAGGTGCTGCGTACATTGCCCGGAGTACGGATCAATGTCGGGGGCGACGGGAGCGGCGAGAAACTCAATATCGTCCTGGCCAGCGACGACGGAGACCTGTTGGAGCGAACGGCAAGTGCGCTGGAACCGCAACTGCGCGAGCTGCACGGGATCGGCAACGTCACCTCCAGCAGCGCCCTGCAACGCCCGGAAATCCAGATGCGCCCGGACTTCGCCCGCGCGGCGGAGTTGGGGATCACCAGCCAGGAGATCGCCGATACCTTGCGCATGGCGACCTACGGCGAATATTCCTCGCAACTGGGGAAAATCAATTTGTCGCAGCGCCAGGTCGATGTGCGGGTACGGATGGATTCGCTGCTGCGCGACGATTTGCAGAGTATCAACCAGCTACGGGTGACCGGCCGTGACGGCCAAGTCGCCCTGTCCTCGCTGGGAGAGATCAGCATGGGCAGTGGACCGGCGCAGATCAGTCGGCTCGATCGCTTGCGCAATATCACCCTGTCCATCGAACTCAACGGGCGCAACCTGGGTGAAGTCATGGCCGAGGCCAGCCAACTACCGGCGATGCGCAATCTTCCACCCGAGGTAAAAAGGGTGGAGCAGGGCGAGTTGCAACTGATGACTGAGTTGTTCGGGAGCTTCAGCCTGGCCATGGCCATCGGTGTGTTCTGTATCTACTCGGTCCTGGTGTTGCTGTTCCACGATTTCCTGCAGCCGGCCACGATTCTATCGGCGCTGCCGCTCTCCTTGGGCGGCGCTCTGGTGGCGTTGTTGGTATGCAATTTCAGCTTTTCCCTGCCATCGGTCATCGGTTTGCTGATGCTGATGGGGATCGTGACCAAGAACTCCATTCTGTTGGTGGAGTACGCGATCATGGCTCGCCGCGATTATGGCCTGGGTCGATATGACGCGTTGGTGGATGCCTGCCACAAGCGTGCCCGCCCCATCCTGATGACCACCATCGCAATGGGCGCAGGCATGCTGCCCACCGCGCTGGGCATGGGTGAAGACCCCAGCTTCAGGCAGCCGATGGCTGTGGTGGTCATGGGCGGCTTGCTGACTTCGACGCTGTTGAGTCTGTTGGTGGTGCCGGTGATTTTCACTTATGTCGACGATGTGTTGGAGTGGTTGAAACACCGCACGCGCAGGTCAACGGGCAAGACAGTGGAAGGCGGGAATGCGAGGGTGTAAATCATCCCCCAACACCCGCTCGATTGCAGTGACCGAGCAAAGGTTGGGGGGACGTTTTATACAGCTTGGCGAATAGCGGGGGCACCATTCCACTCGATGCCCGATGGCGTGGCATCCATCGAGTGCATCCAGCGGATGAGCGAGCGGCGTCCACCAATGCCCATTTTTATGGCAGCACGTTTCAGATAACTTTCGACGGTGTTGACTTTCAGGTTGAGTTGTTCCGCCAGCTCCGGGGCAGTGCGACCGGCCAGTAAACCTACACACACTTCGGTTTCACGGGAGGACAAGCTCAATCCGGACAAAGCCAGTCGGTCGGCGAATCTCTGGCGTAGTGCTTCCATCCCGCCGTTTTCCGGACCTTCCAATGGGAGGCAAGCATCCTGTCGGTTGACCTCAGCTGGCACCAGGGCGGCAACATGCTCTTCGACCATGGGCAACAGAAGGGAGGAAAAATCTTTCAGCAGCGCATGTTCCTGTGCAGTAAAGCCGCTGGAGAAAGGTGAGCGGTAGACGGAAAGAACGTAGCGGATGCCGTTTTTTCGGGTGGTCAGGTGCAGTTGGGTGGTGGTGTTGTGACGGGGAAGGCTGTCCGATTGTTCACGATTGAGCAGACAGCGAGAAAAATTGGGGACTTTGTGAGGAGTCGAATCCTCGAAGAAAATATCATCGGCCAGGAAAAAAGGCTTTGCGGTATGAGCATCTATGACAGCGTCGATGCAGGCGCTGTCCATACCAACGCCGCCTATGCTGGAAGTGCTGGGTTCAGAAATATGGCTCGATCCTATCCTTTGCTCGGTAATATGCGTTGCATCGACAGGTATTTCGGTAAGTATCAGATCGTGCAACAAACGAGGAAAGTTGCGGCTTCCAGTACTGGCAATCACTTTGCCAACATGCGGGAATAGTCGTTGTAGGTTCATCCTTTCTCCAATTTCATGCCAGAGTCTTGGTGTTATAGATGCAGCTCAGTATGCATGTGTTTTTTTGCTGGAATGTTTCGGTCGGTGAATGTTTGGTCGATATCAAAGGGTTTATGGGAGGTGTCTGACGAACGGCTGGCCATAAGGAATTGTTCGTGGACGGTGATTGTCTGGATGGCATTCTTTCTGAGCACTTCTGTATAAGTGCCAGGCGTGCATGGCAGGGTGCCGTAGATGATGGTTTCTCCCTTTGAGCCCAACGCAGTGTTGTGCCTGGCAACGGTCCATCCGGAGCGTTTCAGGATTTTTTCCATCATGGTGTCAACGACAATTTCATAGGTGTCTATATTTTGCAGTTGTGCAAACTTTATCATTGACAGGAAAAGTGCCACCGTGCGAACGTCTATGTTGGCCTGGGTGACTTCTCCTGCTGAGGCTTTATCTGCCGAAAGTGCAAATCGGGTGGCTTCCCAACAGTGATTTGAGTGCGGCCTGATGTTGCCTTCGGGGAGAATGAAACTTAGAGCGCCACTCATGAGAGTCGGTTTGTTGGATGGGCGTAAACGTACACAGCCGGTGACACGTTCATGGGTGTGAGTATAAATATAGAATGCGTCAGGATCGTCATATTCATCCCATTCGTAATCGGTGCCCTGATAACTTTCAATGTCCCACTTCTTTCTGTCGATGAAGGCGGTTTTACGAATGGCAAGTATCTGCTGTAGCGTCTGGGGTGGGATTTTTGAGTAGGAAGCGATGCGGGTAGATACGCCGGAAAGATGATGAATACAGGAGGAGTAGTTCATGGATGACGTTTCTTGGTTGTGGGTGAAGCTACTGTTAACTTTGCACTAAATCATTTCAACTGTCCTAAAGTACAGTGTGTGATTTTGTAGAGTGTATAGTCTAATTAGTTGCTGGATAAATGCGATGAATAGTGTTCGGAAAGAGGATGGGAGAGGGTGGTTTAGTATCGTCTAGAGTCCAAAAAAGTACCGGATTGAAATAAGCGCTAGATGTCGTTGAGAGGCAGCAAGGCGGCGGATCCAGGCAGGGAGTGAGTGTCTGTTTTTTTGACGGTAGCCTAAAAGGTCGATAACACACTGATAGCTCTTGGGTCGAAAAATTGACGCCAGGATCAAGGTAAGTAACCAGCTTGTAATAGAGGTGTGGGAGCGTTCTTAAATAGCAGGTCGCAGCCCCTGCTGGATGTTTAAACGACTGTATGAGTAGTAGGTGGAAAGTACAATCGAGTGCTGGCGTGACTTTAGTGTAACTGCTCTAAGTACGGGGAAATTGGTCTGATGTCATACAACTAAAAAGTTGATGTTGTGTGTAGAAGACCTTTCCAAACCTGAAAAAGACGAGCCATCGCGGCTCCTGGCATGGATGACCTTATGTCTTATATCGCGTTTTCACTGATGACTGTCTTGCTGGTTCCAGGACCGACAAATTCATTGCTGCTGCAAACCGGGATAAAGAGAGGGTTGAACGCCCGCTCCATGAGGTTTGTCGTGGCCGAATGGCTGGCTTATGTCATTCAGATGACGATATGGGGGGTGTCCATCGATCTTTTGATGACTGATCATTCCTGGGTGGTCATTGCGACCAAATGCTTTGCAGTGTGCTTTTTGTTTTATATTTCCCTGAAACTGTGGTTTTCGGTAAAGGATCATCTTCCTGGCAACTCGGTGGGTATCAATGTGCCTGACCTGTTTGTGGCGACGTTGACCAATCCGAAAGGGCTGTTCTTCGTTTCCTTTGTTGCACCGACTGGAACGTTTCTGTCGCTGAACAACTACCTGCCATTCATGATGCTGTTCACGGCTATTATCTTTCCGGTCGGACTGGTCTGGATCGCGATCGGCGCCTTTTGTGGACGTAAGCTCCACACCATTGTTTCCGGCCGGCTTTTGAGTCGGGCTATTTCGTTGGTGATTGGTTTGTTCGCATGCGGGATGCTTTTCAACATCGCATCACAGGTTTTGTTCGCCTGAGTGTGTGTTCGGTAATGTCGGGCATGGCGTCGGGTCTCGACAAGACCGTCGCCGGCATCGTAGGGGCTATGAGGAAGGGGAGTTAAACGAAGTTAAGCTGCACCGCTTTGATCATTGCTTGTTTGACATTGGTGCAATCCATTTTCTCGGTCATCTGTTTTGCATGAAACTTCACCGTTCGCTCGGTGATGTTCATGATCAAGCCTATCTCCTTGTAGTTTTTCCCCAGTGCGAGCCAGCGCAGGAATTCAATTTCCCTGGGGGATAGTTTCAAGTTGCTTTCACTGGCGATTTCCATGGGCCGATATTGATTGGCGATGACGCTGAGAGTTTTGATGATGAACAGGTTCGAGCGGACGATGGTGGGGAAGTCGGGATCATTCTCTTCTGAAGACAGATGAAGGGAGCCGAATGCTCGACCGGGTTCATGGATGGGAACGGTGTAACCCTGTTTGATGCCGTAGGAGGCTGACTGGTCGAATATCTCGGGGTTGTTGTCTATTTCCGCCGGTATTTCATTCCAGAAAAAAGGTATAGCGGTGATGGCCGTATTAGCCATGACCGGATCTGATTTGTAGAGTGAGTTCTTGCGGTAGGTGTCCACCCATTCGGATGGGTAGTTGCTATAGATGGAAACCTTGGAGTTGTTGGACGGTGTGGGCTCCAGATGGACGTAGGCGAACTTATCGATCCCCAGCTTGGAAAATATCCATCCCAGTATCTCGGTGTACTCCTCTTCGCTCACGCCCGAGATGTTGTTCTCCACCTCTTGGATTAAATTGAATAGATGACTTGAAATGGGCTTGAGCATGATGAGCGAGCTCGAAAGTTTGAATGTAGGACTTTGACGTAGCCAGGCTCTATACCTTTAGAGTCGCCAAATGGGAGTGAAAGTTTTCAGAGCCGGCTCAACAACGACACGAACAGGTCGGGGCTTTGCTCAGTGCTACGAAGGCGCTCGGGGCGAGAGGCATCTCCCTGTTCATCAGGGGGATTATCAAGGGGTGGTCATGCTGTTCCAGCACCCCATGATGTTGCTGCTTTGATCGATGAATCGATGTCATTGTGCCTCCTGGCAAGTACGGCCTCACACCATGGGCAGCGAGACCGCTAGTTAAACTATATGTACTGAAACGATTAACTGGGAGGTAGTATAGACAGCTTTTCCGATACAGCCAGTGACATTGAAAAAGCTTTAATTTTCAGGCTGCAATGCCCTTTTCAGGAACCCTGCCGTTCGACTCTGGGCACAGTCGACCACCTGGCCTGGCGTTCCGCAAACCACCATTTTCCCACCCTGGGAACCCGCTCCCGGGCCAATATCGATGACCCAGTCGCTTTGCGCCACCACCCGCATGTCATGCTCCACCACGACCACCGTATGACCGTCATCCACCAGGCGATTCAACTGCACGAGCAGGCGATCCACATCCTGGGGGTGCAGTCCGTTGGTCGGTTCATCCAGTACGTACAACGTAGCCCCTCGGGCTTTGCGCTGCAGTTCCGTTGCCAACTTGATGCGTTGCGCCTCGCCGCCGGACAGTTCCGTGGCCGGTTGGCCCAGGCGCAGGTAGCCTAATCCGATATCCTGCAGGATCTGCAACGCGCGTTTTGGCGCCGCTTGCCCGGCAAATACCTCGAGCGCCTGGTTGACGGTCAATTGCAATACCTGTGCGATGTTCAATCCCTGCCAGTTCACGGTCAGCGTCTGCGGGTTGTAGCGCGCACCTTGGCAGGTCGGGCAGGGTGCATACACGCTGGGCATGAACAGCAACTCGACACTGACAAAGCCTTCACCTTCGCAGGTTTCGCAACGGCCCTTGGCGACGTTGAAAGAAAACCTTCCGGCATCGAATCCCAGTTCACGGGCCTGCTCCGTCGCGGCAAACAACTTGCGCACGTGGTCGAACAAGCCGGTGTAGGTGGCGAGGTTGGAGCGCGGCGTGCGGCCAATGGGTTTCTGGTCCACCCGGACCAGACGCTTGATGGCGTCGAGTCCGGCGGTGACACGTCCGCCGCTGGCTTGTTCGGGTTCGTCTTCCAGGCTTGCCTCATCCGGTTCGGCGTCGTGGCTGGCCAGGCCCAGGTGGGTACCTACCAGGTCCAGCAGGGCTTGGCTGACCAGACTGGATTTACCAGAGCCGGAAATGCCGGTCACGGCGGTGAAGCAACCGAGGGGAAACGCTGCGCTCAGGTTATCGAGATTGTTGCGGGTGATGCCCTCCAGGCGCAACCAGTCGTCCGGCGCTCGAGGACTGCGCGAGACATGAGTCTTTTCGGCAAAGAGATAAGCGCGGGTTCGCGACTCGGGTACTTGGGCAAGCCCACCAGGCGGGCCGCTGTAGAGAATCTTGCCACCCTGTTCACCCGCATCCGGGCCCACGTCGACCAGCCAGTCGGCGCGGCGCATGGTGTCCAGGTCGTGTTCGACCACGAACACGGAATTGCCAGCGGCCTTGAGACGTTGCAGGGCGTCGAACAGCGCCTCGCTGTCGGCAGGGTGCAGGCCGGCGGAAGGCTCGTCCAGCACATAGATTACCCCGAACAGCTGGGAGTTGAGCTGGGTTGCCAGGCGCAGGCGTTGCAGCTCGCCGGAAGACAGCGTCGGGGTGCTGCGCTCCAGGGCCAGGTAGCCCAGGCCGAGGTCGATCAGGGTGACGATCCGCTCCAGCAATTCGGCGGCAATGCGTTGCGCGGCCAAGCGTTTTTCCAGGGACAGATTGGGCGTATGGCGCGCGTCCGGCCCGCCTGCGTGGGGGCTTTCGCCCCTGGCAGCCCGTTGCTCGCGAGCCTCTCGGGTTTGCCGGTGCGTGAGGACGTCGGTCGATTCTTCGGGTTGCTCCAGATAATCCGCAGCCGTTACACCCTTGAGCACATCGGCCAGTTCCAACAGGGAGAGGTGCGACAGCTCGGCAATGTCCAGGCCGGCGAACGTGACGGTCAGTGCCTGGCGCTTGAGGCGTTTGCCGGCGCATTCGGGGCAGGCACTGGCGCGCATGTATTGCGCCACGCGTTTGCGCATCTGGGCACTTTGCGAGTGCATGAAGGTATGCAGCAGGTAGCGCCGGGCGCCACTGAAAGTGCCCTGGTAACTGGGTTCGAGTTTGCGTTTGAGGGCGGCGCGGGTCTGGGCCGGCGTAAGCCCGGCGTATACCGGGACAGTGGGAGTCTCTTCGGTGAAGAGGATCCAGTCGCGCTGCTTTTTCGGCAGGTCGCGCCATGGGATATCGACGTCGTAGCCCAGGGTCACCAGGATATCCCGCAGGTTCTGCCCCTGCCAGGCCATCGGCCAGGCTGCGACTGCGCGCTCGCGGATGGTCAACGAAGGGTCCGGTACCATGGACTCCTCGGTCACTTCGTAGACTCGCCCCAGGCCATGGCATTGCGGGCATGCGCCCTGTGGCGTATTGGGCGAGAAGTCCTCGGCATAGAGCATCGGCTGGTCGGCCGGATAGCTGCCCGCCCGGGAGTACAGCATGCGAATCAGGCTCGACAAGGTGGTGACGCTGCCCACCGAGGATCGCGCACTGGGCGTACCGCGTTGCTGCTGCAAAGCCACCGCCGGCGGCAGCCCCTCGATGCTGCCCACGTCCGGCACGCCCACCTGGTCGATCAGACGCCGCGCATACGGCGCGACGGATTCGAAGTAGCGACGCTGGGCCTCCGCGTAGAGCGTCGAGAAGGCTAGCGACGACTTGCCCGAGCCCGACACGCCGGTAAACACCACCAGGGCATCGCGCGGGATATCGACATCAATGTTCTTGAGGTTGTGTTCGCGCGCGCCACGCACCCGGACGAAACCGCTGTACTCGAGTGGTGGGGCAGAGCTATCCAGGCTGGCGCGTGGGGGCATCGGGTGTTCCTTGTGGTTCAGTGCGACCTTAACCCGTCAAGGTGGCGCGGCGAAACTGCATCGCTCGACGAGTGCAAAATGCAATCTGAGTCACAGCGATGAAAATCATGCGACAGGCTTCAGCGGTTTTCGTGCGATAAAAATTTACTAGCGCTGAGAGAAATGCGAAAAGCTTCTCAGTTTTCCCATGGATATGGACTTCTCATGCCTCGATCGAAACGCCTCATTACGCTGTTTGTCGCGCTGCTGGGCGTTGCCGGGCTGTGGTACATGTGGATACTCGCCAGCGCCAAGCTGGAATGGGGTGGTGCCAGCCCGGACCGGCAACAGCTCGGCGCGGTGAAGGATACCCGACTGCGGGCGATGACCCAGTACTGCACGGGCGTCGCCGTGACCGGGCAAAGCACCTGGCTGGTCGGGCGCCTGGACGGTGACGCCAACCAGTTGAAACCCGGCGCCGAGGTGGTGAACCTGGACGCTGTGGTCTATGGCAGACCTAAAGCGCCAGAGCCGGGAGGGTATTACGCCAATCTAATCGTCCGTGAAGAAGAAACCTCCTTCATTTCACGCCTGGATGCCCAGGGGCAGTTCCAACTGGTGGCTCACGTCAGCGGCGCGGCTTGCCTGGTCGCCAGTCCGGACGGCGCCAGTGTATTCCTGCTGACCGGCCTGGACCGGCCTGAAGGTGCCAACGCCGACGACGTCAGCCAGACCGTGGTCTTGCGCAGCGACGATCAGGGCAAGCACTGGACCTGGTTGAGCAAAGGCTGGTTTGCCGGCGCCGACTCGTTGGCCTGGAATCTGAAGCCGTATTTTCACGGCGCGGATGAAGTCTGGGCCTGGGGCCAGCCGGCCACTGCCGATGACTTCGGCGGCGAGACGACCCCGGGTGTCGTTCCCACCGGGGTCTTCTATTCTGCCGATCGTGGCATGAGCAGCACACCGATCGTGGCGTCCGAGTCGTTGCTGGTGTCCGCTGAGTCAGTGCACGAAAAACACCCCGGCATCACTGAATGGCGCACTGACCTGGGCGAGCAAGGGGAGGTGCGAACCAACGTCCTGCAGTTGGATGACCGGCATGCGTTCATCTGGGTGTCCCAGCGCTTCTGGGCCAGCAACCCCGACGGCGTCAGCAACAACCTTGCGTTCAACCTGACTACCCGTGCCCGTTTGCAGCGTGAGGCGGGGGAGTGGCGGGTAGTGGAGGTACAGCGTGAGGACAATCTGTTTGTCAGCATGCTGATCCAGAACGACAGCGGACGGGTCATCGGACTGATCGACCAAGGCAACGGTGGCCGCGACGTTATCGCCGAACTGGACACCGGCGCGCTGACTTGGCGCACCTTGAGCGAGTTGCCTAGCCCGTTTGCACCCCTGGCCTCGGAGAGCCGGGTGCGCGAGGAGCATTTCTGGGTTGGGCAAAACAGCCTGCTGATCAACACCACCAGCGCATACCACCCGCCGCGCTGGCTCTACTGGTGGTCGGACGCGACCATTTCGGCCGACGGGGTGTTCTACTCCAACGACTGGGGCCAGTCCTGGAAACGCCTGGCCATTGATGGCTACCTGGGCATCGTCGGGTTTCAGCCGGCACAGGACCGGGTGATCTGGGGCAACGGCAATTGGTTCGACAATCATGATGGCGGGCTTTATTCCTATGGCTTGCACTGAATGATTGTCTGATTTGCGTTGTCTGGCCTGGCGCTTCGCGAGCAGGCTCGCTCCCACAGTGGATTTTCGGTGGTGCGGTATTGATGCCGGACGCCGGACCTGTGGGAGCGAGCCTGCTCGCGATGGCGGTGGCACATTCACCAGGGATGCAGACTGGATCGACGCCTTCGCGGGCAAGCCCGCTCCCACAGTGGATTTGCGGTGAATGCAGCATTGACGCCGGGCGCTGGACTTGTGGGAGCCGGGCTTGCCCGCGATAGCGGTGGCAGGGTCAATATGGGGTCAGGCTGAGGTCGGGGGCCATCCTTAACGAATGACCGCTGTTCAGTGGGATGTACCCTCGACAAACTCGATCTTGTTGCCGACGTTGTACTTACCCGAAGGCTTGTTCATGGGCAGGCGCTTGATTTCCTCGAGTGTATTGCTGTCATACACGATCAGCGCACCGTCGGTGTCCCAGATGCTCAGCAGCAGATAACGGCCGTCACGGGTGAACTCGACGTGGGCGGCGGTCTTGCCGGGCATGGGACGCAGGGTGTGGGCGATTTCCAGGGTCTGTTTGTCGATCAGGTGGATGGCATCGTTGCCCTGGGCGAAGAACACGTCGGTCCAGGCGTAGCGGGAATTGGCATGGCTGCGCAGGAAGAAGCCCGGCCCCAGGGTCGGTATCTGCTTGATGACTTTCCAGGTATCGAGGTCGATCACCGACACCAGTCCCTTGCTGATGTTGGGCGTCGCGAACAGCCAGCGCCCGTCGCGTTTCCAATAGGTGCCCGAGCCCAGATGAGGCATCCCCGGCAAGGCGATGTCGGTCACCACGCGGCCGCTGTCCAGGTCGATCACCTGTCCGCCCTGGGCCTGGCGGGAGGTGGCGAGTAACTGGCGATAGTCGGGCGAGAAGGAGAAATCATCCAGTTGGTCCTGTACCTCGATACGCCTCGGCACGAAGTCCGGCTTCGGACCGGTGGACAGCTCCCAGACCTCCTTCACATCCTTCAAGGCGACAATGAAACTGTTGCGCGGCGGAGCGGTGTAGACCGCGCTGACCCGCGAGGCCTTGCCATCGCGGCCCACCGTCTCGATCATCTTCACCAACGACAGGTCCCGGGCATCCAGCACCGCGAGATTACCGGGCAGGTAATTGCCCACCAGCACCCAGCGCCCGTCCTTGCTCACCGCCAGGTTGCGGGTATTGAGCCCGGCGCGCACCTCGGCGATCAACTTTAGGTTGTGCAGGTCATACAGGCTGATCCAGCCGTCCCGGGAGGCTAGATAGACGAAGCGCCCGTCAGGGGAGAACTTCGGTCCGCCGTGCACGGCAAAGTGCGAGGCGAAGCGGGCCAGCACCTCGAAGCGATCGCCATCGACGATGTCGACATGATGGTCACCGGCTTCCACCACCACGAACAGGTTCAACGGGTCGGCGTTGTGCTGGGGTTTATCGGGCAGGCTGGCGACATCCGCCAGCACTCGGTGGCTTTGGCGGATGTCGTCTTCGCTCCAGCTCGGCTCGACGGCGAGCGAGCGCTGGAGATATAGCGTCAGGCCGTCGATCCGCGCAGGCTCGAGCACCGCGCCGAACGCTGCCATCTGGCTGGCCGGGCGACCCTTTTCGATTACCTGGCGGATTTCGTCGGGTTTGATCCGGCTCAGGCTCTGGGGCAACAGCGCGGGCCCGGCGCCGCCGATGCGATTGGCGCCATGGCACTATTGGCAGTGCTGCTGGTAATCGCGCTCGGCCTGTTCCAGGTCCGGCCCGCCGGTCACGTTGGCATGGGCTGCGCCGACCCACATCAACGGCATCACCCACCAGCGCCTCATGGCGCTACCTTCGACAGTTGAGGCCGGGTGGGTAGGGGCAGCAGGCGTGCCGGATGATGCAGCGGTTGGTGGGCGAACAGCCCGACCACCTGGCCGATCACCGTCAGGGTCGGCAGGCCTTCGGCGCAACTTCTTGCCAACTCCGGCAGTTGCGCGAGGGTGCCGCGCAGCACTTGCTGGTCGGGGCGGGTGCCGTTGCTGACCAGTGCCGCCGGGGTGTCAGCTGCCAGGCCGGCCTCCATCAACCGCGCGGCAATGGTGCCCAGGTTCGACAGCCCCATGTAGAACACCAGGGTCTGGCTGGCCTCCGCCAGGCTTTGCCACGGCAGGCCCAGGTCGCCTTCGCGTTGCAGGTGGCCGGTGATGAAGCGACAGGAGTTGACCAGGTCGCGATGGGTCAACGGGATGCCGGCGTAGGCACTGCAACCGGACGCGGCGGTGATGCCAGGTACCACTTGGCAATCGATGCCACGGGCCAGCAGGTACTCCAGCTCCTCGGCGCCACGGCCGAAAATGAACGGATCGCCACCCTTGAGCCGGACCACCCGTTGACCCTGGTCGGCGAGATCGGCGAGCAGTTCGTTGATTTGCGGTTGGGGCAGGCTGTGGCAGCCAGCCGCCTTGCCGACATAATGCCGGGCGCACGGCAGGGGGATCAGGCCGAGCAATTGCGGGCTGATCAGGCGGTCATAGACCACCGCATCGGCCTGCATCAACAGGCTCCAGGCACGCAGCGTCAACAGGCCAGGGTCACCGGGGCCGGCGCCAACCAGAGCGACTTCGCCCGGTCTGAAAGGGGATTGTAGCGCCGCGGGTAGAACGAGGGGGACGGGCATGAGGTTTCCTTGGTTCGGACTCAAATTATCGGGTGCAAGGCATCGCCACGCTGGGAATCGCATCCAGGCCAATTTCCTTGTCGCTGAGATGGCAACCGGGATCCTGACCCCACAGGTCGCCATCGGCCCAGGCCCGGGTACGGGTGTTGCCGTTGCAGATGGCCAGCCAGCGGCATTGTCCGCAGCGACCGCCGACAGCTCGCGGATGCTCGCGCAGTTTCAGCAGCAGCGCGTCGGGGCGGTCCAGCCAGAGGGCCTTGAACGGCGTCTGGCGGATATTGCCCACCGAGTGCTGCCACCAGTAGGTGTCGGGGTGGACCTCGCCGGTGTTGTCGATATTGGCGATACCGCTGCCCGAAGCGTTACCGCCCCAGGCCCGCAGCATCCGCTCCAGTTCGCCATAACGATGGGGCTGACGGCGGGCGACCCATTGCAGCAGCAGGATTGCATCGGCGTCGTTGTTGCCGCTGACGAAATCACTTTCGCGGCCCTGTTCGATGTCGCGCCAGGCCCGCTCGAAGATCATCGTCATGGCCTCGCGACTCATCTGCTGATGGGCATCGAGCTTGCGGCTGCGCTTGCCCCGGCCGCTGTAGTTGAGGTGCGACAGGTAGAACTTCTGCACGTCGTACTCATTCATCAGGTCCAGGAGCCGGGGCAGTTGGGCATGGTTCTGCTGGGTCAGGGTAGTGCGCAGTCCGACCCGGATTCCCTGCTCACGGCAGAGCCGGATGGCGGCCATGGAGCGGGCGAAACTGCCCTTGAGCTGGCGGAAGGCATCGTGGGTCGCTTCCAGGCCATCGATGCTGATGCCGACGTAGTCGAAGTTCGCGGCGCGGATCTGCTCGATGTTGCTCGGGTCGATCAGCGTGCCGTTGGTGGACAGGGCGAGGAAGAAGCCTTTGTCGCGGGCATGGGCGCTGAGCTGGAGCAGGTCTTCGCGCAACAGCGGTTCGCCGCCGGAGAGGATCAGTACGCGCACACCGGCGTCATGCAGGTCGTCGATGACCTTGAGCGCGGCAGCAGTGTCCAGCTCGTCACGAAACACGCTGTCGGCCGAGGTGGCGTAGCAGTGCTTGCAGGTCAGGTTGCAGCGCCTGAGCAGGTTCCAGATCACTACCGGCGCCCGGCTGCTGCCCGCGGGGGCGGTGCGTGGAGCGGGGCACTGGCCGGCCAGGGCGCGCAGATAATGGCTGATCCTCAACATGGTCGCTCCTTCCGATACACGATTCTCGATCTATGTGCTCAGTGCACAAACCTGTAGGAGCAAAGCTTGCTCGCGATAGAGGTGGAACAGCCAATAGCGGTCGACTGACTTGCCCCAATCGCGAGCAAGCTTTGCTCCTACAGGTCCTGGTTTAACTGACAGGCATCAGGCGCAGGCCGGTTTTCTTCAGGATGCGGCTGCTCACCAGCATGTCGTCGGCGGCACAGGCATCTCCCAGCAGGTAGCGCAGATGGTCGCGGTAACTGTCGATTTCCGCGCGGCTGCGGCCGTGGACCATCGCGAACAGGTTGTAGCGCCAGCCAGGCCTGCGCGGGCGCCGGTAGCAGTGGCTGACGAAGGGCTGCGCGCCCAGCAACGAACCGAGGCGCGGCATGTCGGCGTCGGCGACGTCCCAGACGGTCATGCCGTTGTGGCGATAGCCCAGGCGGTAGTGGTTGGGAACGGCGGCGATGCGGCGGATGGCACCTTCGGCTTGCAGACGTTTGAGTAGGTCGAGGGTGGATTCCACACTCAGCTCCAGTTGCTCCGCGAGCCAGGCCCACGGGTCTTCCAGCAGTGGCAAGCCTTCCTGGGTCAGTTCGACCAGGCGCCGCGCCAGAGATGTTTCATTCAACCGCGGTGGCGCTTGCAGCGATGGTTCAGACGGGGAAATACAGGCCGACATGGTAAGTCTCCTCCTTGGGCAGGTTCAGTGGCACCAGGCCGGTCAGGCGCTCGATGCGCAGCAGGCTTTCGCTGATGGCCTGTTCGCTGGCGCAGGCCAGCACGAACCACATGTTCAGGTGATGCTCGCGGCGATAGTTGTGGGCCACCTCGGGCATCGCCGCGAGCCGCTCGGTAACGGCTTCGAAGCGGGCTTCGGGCACTGCCAGCGCTGCCAGGGTGAACGCGCCGCCCAGGCGATCTACATCGAACATCGGGCCGAAACGGGTGAGCACGCCGTCGTTGAGCAGTTCGTGCAGCCGGTCGAGCAGTTCGTCGCTGCTGCTGCCCAGCTCTAGGGCCAGTGCCTGCCAGGGTTGGCGCACCAGCGGCAGGCCCAACTGCAGGCGGTTGATCAGGCGGCGGTCGAGGTCATCCATCGATACGGGTTCCTGCCGGTGGGGTGAAGCGACCGCCGCACTGCTTGAACAGGTGGGTGCTGAACAGTAGTTGGTGAGGCAGATCGTCCAGCAGATGCTCGGCCAGCAATGCCTGGACCTGGGCCTCGACCCGGTCTCGCTGGCGGCCATGGATCATGCAAAACAGGTTGTACTGCCACTGGGGCAGCCGCCGTGGCCGCTGGTAGCACAGGTTGATGCCCGGGGCCTTGCCGAGGCGGCGACCGACTTCATCGACCAAGGCGTCCGGCACGTCCAGCACCAGCATGGCGTTGGCGGCAAAACCCAGGGCGCGGTGGTTGACCACCAGGCCGACCCGGCGGAACAGGCCTTGTCCCTGCCATTGCCCTATCCGGTCGAGCACCTGTTGTTCGTCGGCGTCGACCTGTTCGGCCAGGGCCTGGAAGGGGCGCGGCGTCAGCGGCAGGCCGCTCTCCAGAAGACGGCGCAGGGCCAACGACTGGTGTTCGCTCAAAGGCTGGTTCATGAGGAGGCCTCCAGGGCAAAGCCCAGGTTGATGCGGTAGGCGGTGAGCATGGGCAGGTCCAGCGGTATCAGGCCGGTGTCGTGCTCCAGTTCCCGGAGAATGTTGTCCAGATGAGCGCGGTCGGGACCGGTGAGGACGAACCACAGGTTGTAGCGATGCTCCCGCGCATAGTTGTGGTTGACCTCGGGATACTGGCTGACGCGGGCGGCCACCTGTTGCAAGCGGTCCTCGGGCACGGCCAGGGCCGCCAGGGTGCTGGTACCGGCCCGGGTGTGTTCGAACACCGGGCCGACCCGGTACAGGGTGCCGGCTACTTGCAGGTGTTGCAGGCAGTCAAGGACCTGGGCTTCGCTGCAGCCGAGGGCGTCGGCCATCGCCCGATAGGGTTCGGCGCACAACGGCATGCCATGCTGGAAACGGTCGATCAGGCGACGGGCCAGTGAGTTCTCCGTCATGGTCAACACCCCGGTTTATGCGCGCGGCTGCTAAAGAAAATGCCGCTGGGACTGAGGGCGGGCAGGGTCGCCAGGCGTTCGAGCCGGTAGGGGTCCCAGACCTGTACGTCGTTGCCATCCCGAGCCGACAGCCATAGCTGGTCGCCGCGAGCGGTGAATTCCATGTGCAACACTGCAGGCCCCGGCCGCAGATCAGCCACGATGGCGTGGGTCTGAGTGTCGATGACCTGGACCCGGTCGTTGTCCGGATAGGCGAAGTTGACCCACAACTGCCGTCCGTCCGGGCGCACCGTGACAAACACCGGCTGACCGGCCACGGCGATGGCGTCGGTCTGCTGCCAGTCGCGGGCATTCATCACCAGCACCTGGTGATGCCCGACGGCGGGCACGAAAGCCTGTCCGTCGGCCATGGCCCAGCCTTCCAGATGGGGCATCTTGTAAACCGGGAGCCGCGCCTGACCGCGCCCGTAATGCCCCAGCACGCGCTTCACGCCGCGTTCCGGATGCCACAGGTCGAGCTGCGCCATGCCGTCCTCGCCGAACAAACCCGCCATGTAATAGCGGCCCTCGGGGGTGATCAACGCGTCATAAGGCTGCTGGCCAATGGCGGTAAAACGCTCGATGCGTGGTACCTGGCCCTGGCTGAAGTCGGCCGTCCAGATTTCGCCCGTGTCGAACAGGCTGAACACGAAGCGCTGTCCCGGTGCGTCCACCAGGCCGACCACCCGGGAACGTTTGCTGCCGTCCGGCAAGGGTGTGGCCGGGATGTCGGCGACCTGTTCCAGAGTCCGGGCGTCGAACACCTTGACGCCGCCGGGTTCGTAGTTGGAGACAGCAATCAGCTTGCCGTCCTGGCTGATCGCGCCGCCTATGCTGTTGCCGCCCTGGAGGATGCGCCGTTCGATCCTCAGGGTCAGCAGGTCGACCTTGCTCAAGCCGCCGTCACGACCGAACACGTAGGCATAGCGCTGGTCACGGGAAAACACCACTGAAGCATGGGAGAGGTCGCCCAGCCCTTCGACACGACCGAGCACGGTGCGGCCGTCGCTTTCGATGACCTGCATGCTGCCGCTGGCGCGTTCCACCACCACACCGAGGTCACCGGTGCCGCGCAGCGGTGCCTGGGCGCAGGCCGACAGCAACAGCACAGCGGCTGTATAGGACAGGAGGGAACGGATCATGGGTCGGTTTTTCCTTGCAGGAGCCGGTCCACCAGCCAGCGGATGTCGTCAGGCCCGAGCAGCGGTGCCCAGCCGGGCATGGCACTGCCGGGGCGACCTTGGGTGACGGTGGCGATGAGGCTGTCGCGGGATTTTCCGGCCAGGGCGGCCTGGGTCAGGGGCGGGCCGAGGCCGCCGGTCAGGTACAGGCCGTGGCAGGCGCCACAGTCCTGGTCCAGCAGGTGTTGCAATTGGGCCTGGCGCTGAGGCCCGGGGGCGGCAAGCGCGCAGGCAGAAAAGGTCAGGAGCAGTGTCATCATCCAGGTTGCAGCGCTGTGTCGTTCCATGACGTCCTCCTGAATTGAAAGGGTGCGAGCAACAACGATTATCTGTGGCTAGGGGGGTGATCTGTGGCTAAGGGATTGATTTGTGGCGTGGGGATAAATCCCCTCGCCACAGGTCCACTTGCTACAAATCCCTCGCTACAAAGTGTCTCTCGCAGGGTTACTTAAGGCTCAACACCCACGCCGCGAGGATCTTGGCTTCCTCTTCAGTCACCGGGTTGGCCGGCATCGGCATGGGTCCCCAGTTACCTTGCGTGCCTTCCTTGATGTGCTTGGCGAGCACGTCCTGTGCCCCGGGGACGCTGGCGTTTTTTGCCGCGACGTCCTTGAGGGCCGGGCCGACCACCTTGGTGTCGATGGAGTGACAGGCCGAGCAAGGTTTGCTCTTGAACAGTGTCGGGCCATCCTCAGCCAGCGCCGGTTGCAGGCTGGAGAGGGCGGTCAGTGCCAACGCGACCAGAATAGGTCTCATGGTTTTTCCTCTTATTGATGGAGCTCAATAGATGTCATGTTGGGTGTTGTAGACGTTGAATTTCCCGGTCGGGGTGATCAGGCGCTTGTCCTTGATCACGTCCTTGACCTTGAGGGTCTTGTCGTCGATCACCACCAGTGCCGACTCGTCCTCCTGGCCGCTCCAGACCGAAAACCAGACCTCGTCGCCGGCCTTGTTGTATTCCGGTTGCACCACGCGCAGGGCGCCTTTCTTGATGCCCGCGTACTCGGCAATCGGCAGCACGGTGTAGCCGGCGTCGAGCTTGTCGATGTCGAACACCGCCACCGACTGGCTGAGCTTGGCGTCGGGGCTCAAGGTGGTGTCGACATACAGGTGACGGGACTGGGGATGGGTCTTGATGAATAGCGAACCGCCGCCCTGGCCCTGCAGCGAGCCGACCTGTTTCCAGGCATATTGAGGGTGCTTGAGCGGGTCGGTCCCGATCATCGAAACCCCGGCATCGCCCAGGTGACTGGTGGCCCAGACCGGCCCGTACAGCGGATGATTGAAGTTGGCGCCGCGCCCCGGATGCGGGGTCTTGCCGACGTCCACCAAGGCGGTGAGCTTGCGCTCCTTGGAGTCGATCACCGCCACCTTGTTGGAGTTGTTGGCCGCCGTCATGAAGTAGCGATGGCTGCTGTCCCAACCGCCGTCATGGAGGAATGGCGCGGCGTCGATGCTGGTGATGGTGAGGTTCTTGATGTCCTGGTAATTGACCAGCATCACCTTGCCGGTTTCCTTGACGTTGACGATGAACTCCGGCCATTCGTGAGAGGCGATGATGGCCGCCACACGCGGCTCGGGATGGTATTGCTGGGTGTCGACGGTCATGCCTCGGGTCGAGACGATCTGCTTCGGCTCCAGGGTTTCGCCGTCCATGATGGTGAATTGCGGCGGCCAGTAGGACCCGGCGATGGTGTACTTGTCTTCGTAACCCTTGAACTTGGAGGTTTCCACCGAGCGGGCCTCAATGCCCACCTTGATTTCCGCGACCTTGGTCGGCTCTTTCGGCCACAGGTCGATCATGTCGATCTTGGCGTCCCGGCCGATCACCAGCAGGTAGCGTCCCGAGGCGGAGATGCGGGAAATATGCACCGCGTAGCCGGTGTCGATCAGCTTGACGATTTTCTTGGTGTCGCCATCGATCAAGGCGATCTTGCCGTCATCGCGCAGGGTGACGGAAAACAGGTTCTGCAGGTTGAGGCTGTTGAGCTGCCGGGTCGGCCGATCCTCAGGCTTGACCAGCACTTTCCAGGTCTTGAGGGTTTCCGCCATGCCCCATTCCGGTGGCGTCGGCGGGGTGTGCTGGATGAACTTGGCCATCACCGTGATCTGGTCTTTGGTCAGCGCATTGGAGGTGCCCCAGTTCGGCATGCCGGCGGCCGAGCCGTAGGTGATCAGCGCTTCCAGGTAGGCCTGGCCACGTGCCTGGGTGATGTCCGGGGTCAGCGGTTTGCCGGTGGCGCCCTTGCGCAGGACGCCATGGCAGCCGGCGCAGCGCTGGAAGTAGATTTCCTTGGCCGCGTCGAAGTCGGCCTGGCTCAGATCCGGCGCGCCTTCGGTCTTGACCATGCGCGGTTGGTCCGGGGCGGCGGATTGGTCGGCAAAGGCGTGGGGTGCGGCCAGTGCCGTACACAGCGCCGTGACCCTCAAGACCCACGATTTTTTGTGGCTGATCAGCATTCCATTTCTCCTCAGGCATGACCCGCGCTGCGCTGTAATGGATGTTCGGCGCGCAGGTTCCGGGTGCGATGCAAGGCTATTCCCTGGTCGCTGATTACTCGCTTGACGTCGATCAAGTTTGCCCGCCGAGCGCCTTGCCAGGTTGTCGCAGGGCCCCGTAGCGTGAGCGGTAATCGTATTGTTCGCGCAGGACACGCCATGAACCTGAGTCTGCTCTCACCCCATCCGGACGAACCCTTCTATCAACCCCAGGACAACGAACAGGCACTGTTCGAACAGGCCTGGCAGCACGGCATGCCGGTGCTGATCAAGGGGCCGACGGGCTGCGGTAAGACCCGTTTTGTCCAGCACATGGCCCACCGCCTGAAACTGCCGCTGTACACCGTGGCTTGCCACGATGACCTGAGCGCCGCCGACCTGGTGGGCCGCCACCTGATCGGCGCCCAGGGCACCTGGTGGCAGGACGGGCCGCTGACCCGGGCGGTGCGCGAGGGCGGCATCTGTTATCTGGACGAGGTGGTCGAGGCACGGCAAGACACCGCAGTGGTGTTGCACCCGCTGGCCGACGACCGTCGGCAGTTGTACCTGGAGCGCACCGGCGAAGTGCTCCAGGCACCTCGATCCTTCATGCTGGTGGTGTCTTACAACCCGGGCTATCAGAACCTGCTCAAGGGCATTAAGCCCAGCACGCGCCAGCGTTTCGTGGCGATGCGTTTCGGCTATCCGTCCGTGGCGGATGAAGAACGTATCGTCGCCCGTGAGGCGGGCGTGAACCTGGAGCTGGCCGCCCAGGTGGTACGCTTGGGCCAGGCTTTACGCAGGCTCGATCAGCATGACCTGGAAGAAGTGGCCTCGACCCGCCTGTTGATTTTCGCCGCGCGGATGATCGGCGCCGGCATGAATCCGCGCCAGGCCTGCCTGGCCTGTCTGGCCGAGCCGTTGAGTGATGATCCGCAGACCGTCGCCGCCTTGATGGATGTGGTCGATGTCCACTTCGGCTGAAACCACTGTTATGCCCCGGCGTCTGCCGGGGGATCTGGCGATGTGGTTCTTCATTCTCGCCGAGCTCTCGGTGTTCGCGCTGCTGATGCTGGCGTTTGCCGTCGCCCAGGCGTTGTATCCGCAAATCTTCAGCGAAGGCCGGCAATTGTTGGATCGCTCCACGGGGTTGGCGATGACGCTGAGCCTGCTGACCGCCGGGCTGTTCGCCGCGCTGGCCCTGGAGCAGATCAAGCTGGATCGGCCGCGCCGGAGTGCTCTGCTCCTGTGCGTGGCGTTGCTGTTTGCATCAGGCTATGTGGGTATCAAGCTCAGCGAATATGCCCATCTCTCGGCCAGTGGCCTGGGCCTTGAGCACAATACCTTCTTCACCTTGTACTGGATCCTTACCGCGTTCCATTTCCTCCACGTACTGCTGGGCATGATGATCCTCGGCTGGTTGGCCGAGGTCTGTCGGCGACGGCGCTATGGTGCCCGGCAGTACAGCGGCCTGGAGTCCGGCGTGTTGTACTGGCACATGGTGGACCTGGTGTGGGTGCTGCTGTTTCCACTGGTCTACATCCTGGATTGAGCCGAGGCGCTCGTGTCGAATTCCCTTGTTCTGATTCTTTGCTGGACGGCATTGGCCGTGCTGAGCGGCGGTACCGTCGCCCTGGGCCAGTTCGCCGGTTCCGCTGTCGTCTCCGTTGCCCTGCTCAGCGTGGCGGTCACCAAGGCCTGGCTGATCGCCGACGGCTTCATGGAGCTGCGCCATGCGCCGCGATTGTGGCGGTGGTTGGTGTTGAGTTGGGCGGTGGTGTTGGCGACCGTTATAGGGATCGTCATCTCATTCACGAGCTGATCGTTCCCACGCTCTGCGTGGGAATGCATCCCGTGACGCTCTGCGTCACCTTCCAAAAGCGGAACGCGGAGCGTCCCTGACGGCGTTCCCACGCAGGAGTGTGGGAACGATCAAAACGATTAAGCTCATCTACCCGGAACAACCCACTAAAACCATCGGAGATTCTTGATCGCCATCAAGCGGTTCCAGGCCCCTCGCTTCCTAGAATGAACACGCCAAGCAATGAGGAAGTGACCATGTCAGATACCTTCACCAAAGGCATGGCCAGGAATATTTATTTCGGGGGAAGCGTGTTCTTTTTCCTGATATTCCTGGCCCTGACCTACCACACGGAACAGACCTTTCCGGAGCGCAGCAACCAGGCGCAATTGACTGAATCGGTGATACGCGGCAAGGGCGTCTGGGAGCGCAACAACTGCATCGGCTGCCACACGCTGCTGGGCGAGGGCGCGTACTTCGCGCCGGAGCTGGGCAACGTGGTCAACCGCCGCGGCGGCGAGGAAGCCTTCAAGCCGTTCCTGCAGGCCTGGATGAAAATGCAACCCCTGGGGGTACCCGGGCGCCGGGCCATGCCGCAGTTCCACCTGAGCGAGCAGGAGGTCGACGACATCGCCGAGTTCCTCAAGTGGAGTTCGAAGATCAATACCAATGGCTGGCCGCCAAACAAGGAGGGCTGAGAGATGAGCATGGCTAATCCGCATCTGAAATTCGCCTCGCAGGCCGTCGCCAAACCCTACTTCGTGTTTGCCCTGATGCTGTTCCTGGGGCAGGTGCTGTTCGGTTTGATCATGGGGCTGCAATACGTGGTCGGCGACTTCCTGTTCCCGCTGATTCCTTTCAACGTGGCCCGCATGGTCCACACCAACCTGCTGATCGTCTGGCTGCTGTTCGGCTTTATGGGCGCGGCCTACTACCTGATACCGGAGGAGGCCGACCGCGAGCTGCACAGCCCGATGCTGGCGCGGGTGCTGTTCTGGGTGTTCGCCGCGGCCGGGGTGCTGACCATCCTGGGTTACCTGTCGGTGCCTTACGCCACCTTGGCCAGGATCACCGGCAACGACCTGCTGCCGACCATGGGCCGCGAGTTCCTGGAGCAGCCGACCATCACCAAGATGGGCATCGTGGTGGTGTGCCTGGGCTTTCTCTACAACATCGGCATGACCCTGCTCAAAGGGCGCAAGACCACCGTCAGCATGGTGATGATGACTGGCCTGATCGGCCTGGCGGTGTTCTTCCTGTTCTCCTTCTACAACCCGGAGAACCTGGCCCGCGACAAATTCTACTGGTGGTGGGTGGTGCACCTGTGGGTCGAAGGCGTCTGGGAGCTGATCATGGGCGCGATGCTTGCCTTCGTGCTAATCAAGGTCACCGGCGTGGACCGGGAAGTGGTGGAGAAATGGCTCTACGTGATCATCGCCATGGCCTTGATCACCGGGATCATCGGCACCGGTCACCACTTCTTCTGGATCGGCGCGCCGGAGGTTTGGCTGTGGGTGGGTTCGATCTTCTCGGCAATGGAGCCGCTGCCGTTCCTGGCGATGGTGATCTTCGCGTTCAGCATGGTAAGAAACCGTCGCCGGCAGCACCCGAACCGCGCCGCGACCTTGTGGGCCAAAGGCACCACGGTCACCGCGTTCTTCGGCGCGGGGGTATGGGGTTTTCTGCACACCCTGGCACCGGTCAACTACTACACCCACGGTTCGCAGCTGACGGCGGCCCACGGCCACCTGGCCTTCTACGGAGCCTACGCGATGATCGTAATGACGTTGATCAGCTACGCCATGCCTCGTTTGCGCGGTCTGGGCGAGGCGGCGGACGAGCGCTCCCAGCGCCTGGAAATCTGGGGCTTCTGGCTGATGACCTTGTCGATGGTGATGATCACCTTGTTCCTCACTGCGGCCGGTATTGTCCAGGTGTGGTTGCAACGCTGGGCGGCGGACGGCAGTGCCCTGCCATTCATGGCCACGACCGATCACTTGCGTCCGCTGTTCTGGGCACGGCTGGTCAGCGGGGTTGGCTTCCTGCTGGGGTTGCTCTGCTATCTGTTGAGCTTCAAGCAGCGCGGGCGTGCGGCTCAACGCATTCCGGCAGCGGTGGTGTCTTCGTGAGTGATCACAACAACTGAAGCCGACCCATTATTTGTGGCGAGGGGATTTATCCCCGCTGGGCTGCGCAGCAGACCCAAAAAATCTGAATTGCAGTCTGCCTGACACACCTCAGCGGTGGATCTAAGGGCTGCTGCGCAGCCCAACGGGGATAAATCCCCTCGCCACAAGAGGAGAATAACCGTGGCATTCACCCTCGAACTGGAAGAGTGGGTCGGCAGTGTCTGGCACCGTTTCATCACGCGGCGTGCCAGTGCCGATTTTCCCGAGGCACGGGTTGAGCTGAGTGATCGGCAGCGATCCCTGCAAGTGCTGTTTCACGCCACCGGCGGCGCTCGTCACCAGGGGGTTGAGGCGGTCAGTGATCGCGACCTGCTGTTGCGCCGCAACCTGCTCCAGCAGATCGCCGGCACCTGCAAACAAACGCCGCTGGCCTGGTGCGATGCTGATAACTTGCGTCTGCCCGCGAGCCTGGCGGTGTTTCCCGATGCCGGCTTGAACGAAGAGCTGTATCGCTGGCTGGCCTTGCTGGCTGCGCAGTCGGGGCCGATGAAACACTGGGGGCGGGACAATCAGCGTTGGACCCAAGCCGTGTTGCGGCGCTACCCGGCGTTACGTCCTCGCTATCGGCGGCTGGTGGAGGCACACCTGTCCCTGCGCCCCGATCCGGCGGAGCTGAACCCGGACGAAGCCTTGCTGGAGCGCGCCCTGCGCCAGGCCTTGCGCGACCCCGGCAGTGTCGAGCATTTTCCCCGCAGCGAACGGGCGGCCTGGCCGTTACCGCTGTGGCTGTATCCACCCCGGCATTTGGGCAATCCCCAGACCGGCAATCTTGAGGAATCCGAGCAATACTTGGCGACCCCGCCGGGTGAGCAGCAGGGCGGACGCAAACGCGCCGAGCGGATCGACGAAACCACCCGGGACGGAGGGCTGCTGATCGTTCGCCTGGAAAACCTGTTCAGTTGGACCGAGCACGTGGACCTGGATCGCTGGTCCGACGACAGCGAGGACCCAAACGCGGCACGGGTCGCCGAAGACCTGGACCAGTTGACCCTGTCGCGCACACGGTTGCGCAAGGGCGGCGGCTTGAAGCTGCACCTGGACCTGCCGCCGGCGGATGTGGATGACGTGCCATTGGGCGAAGGCATCTGGCTGCCGGAATGGGACTATCGCAAGCATCGCCTGCAGGACGATTTCGTCAGCCTGCAAACCTTCATTCCCAGGGATTGCGAACCCCAGCCCCTGCCGTCACGCCTGCGAACGCCAGCCCAGCGCTTGCGTCGCCAGTTCGAACACCTGCGTAACGACCGACAATGGTTGCGCCAGCAAACCCAGGGCTCGGAGCTGGACTTGCAGGCCTGGCTGGATTTCCACGTCGAGCGCCAGCACGGCCAATGCAGCGAGCGCGGCTTGTTCATCGAGCAGCGCCAGACCCGTCGCGACCTGGCCTGCCTGTTGCTGGCCGACCTGTCGATGTCCACCGACGCCCACCTCAACGACGAGCACCGAGTGATCGATGTGATCCGCGACAGCTTGCTGCTGTTCGGTGAAACCCTGTCGGTACTCGGGGACGATTTCGCGTTGTACGGCTTCTCGTCGTTGCGCCGCCATCATGTGCGGATGCATGAGCTCAAGGCCTTTAATCAACGCTACGACGACCACACCCGTGGCCGTATCCAGGCGCTCAAGCCCGGCTACTACACGCGCATGGGCGCGGCGATCCGCCAGGCCACACAACGGCTGGCGGGCTGCAAGCGGCGGCGCAAACTGCTGTTGCTGCTCAGTGATGGCAAACCCAACGACCTGGACCTCTACGAAGGACGCTACGGCGTGGAGGACACCCGCCAGGCCGTGCTGGAAGCGCGGCGCCAGGGACTGACGCCGTTCTGCATCACCATCGATCGCGAAGCGGGGGACTACTTGCCGTACATGTTCGGCGGCAACGGCTACACCTTGATCCGCCAGCCCGAACAGCTGCCGCTGCGTCTGCCGCAGTTGTACCGGCAATTGACCCAGGACTAAGGCCTCAGACGATGTCGCGGGGTAACCAGAAGAACATGACGATGCAGAAAATCGTCAACCCGACGCAAAACCAGGTGAAGCGTCGCAACCGGCGCTCCGTGGCTACCGCGGTGCTGTCCGGCAAGGGCATGCCGCATTGGCGACACTCGGGTTCATCCGCCGGGTTGGCCTGTTGGCAGTACAAGCAAGTGGCCTGGGCGCTCATTCGAACTGCTCCAGGCGCAGGCGGTCGAGAATGGCGATCTGGCGGCCGTCCTGGGTGATGATCTTTTCGTCGATCAGCCGCCGGATGATCCGCGAGAAGGTTTCCGGCTGGATGGACAGGTGGCCGGCGATCAACTGCTTGGCCATTGGCAGTTCGAACTGGCTGTCCACGGTCTGCAGGCGAACCAGTTGCGTCAGCAGGTAGCGCACCACGCGGTGCGTGGCGTTTTTCAGCGACAGGGTTTCGATCTCGTTGACCCGCTGGTGCAGGCGCACGCAGAGCTTGCCGAGCAAGGCAAAGGTCAGCCGGCTGTTGCTTTGCAAGAGCCGCATGTAGGTGGCGTTGGAGAGGCGATACAACTGGGTCGGGCAGACGGCATCGGCGGACGCGACATAGTTGGATGTGTCCATCAGCATCATGGCTTCGGCGAACGTCTGGCGCTCGCCAATCACTTCGAACACTTTCTCCTGGCCATCCGGGGTCAGGCGATAGATTTTCACGGCTCCGGCAATCACGAAGTAAAACGCCTGCGCCGGTTCCCCTTGGCGAAACAGCGGGTCGCCTTTGTCGATGTTTAGCAATTGGCTGGAACCCATCAGTTCGTCGAGCTGTTCGTCATTGAGCGGTTCGAACAGATGATGACTGCGCAGAATCTGGTGATGGACGCGGTGGAGCACCATGGCGTGAATCCTTGTGGTAAGCGAAAAATCGGTCGGGGTCAGACGAGGTTCAGCGAAAGGCCGCTCGCCAGCGCCACGACGCAGGAGAGCAGGAGGAACCAGATGAGAGGGAGGGCAATAGGTTTCATGGGGTTCTCGGCAAAAGGGGTATGCCGTGCCTGAGCAAGAGCCGGGCCATGCTTGCCGGCCTTGTGTGTCGGCGGTTTCCGTTGATCAGGGTCAAAACTACCTCGGTCTTGCCGGGTAAAAATAACCACGAAACGGTCATAAATACCCTGTCCACCTGTGGGAGCGAGCCTGCTCGCGATAGCGATGTGTCAGCCGACTCGATGCCAACTGCCAGGCCGCTATCGCGAGCAGGCTCGCTCCCACAGGAGAAAGAGGGTTGTTCTTTAGAAGGGGGAACGCGCTTCGTGCGGTTTCGGCAAGCCCCTTGCAAGTCCCCGTTCGAAGCGGACCGCCGGGGCTTGCCTGATCTGAGACAAGCCCCGTCAATGCCGATAGCCGATCATTCGGATCTGATTGTGGACCCTCGTTCCTGGGCCATTCCCGGGAGGGGTTAAGGAGTGAAGTATGCAAGTGCTTGACCGTCGCAAGGCCATGGCCATCCTGCCTTTATGGCGTCTGGCGTTCCGGCCGTTTTTCCTCGCCGGCTGTGTGCTTGCGTTGTGTGTCGTGCCGTTGTGGCTGGCAGTGTTCAGCGGGCGGCTGTCGGCCTGGCAACCGGCGGGAGGCTGGTTGGCCTGGCACCGCCATGAGCTGCTGTTCGGCTTTGGCCTGGCGATCATAGCCGGGTTCCTGCTGACGGCGGTGCAGACCTGGACGGGGACGCCAGGGCTCAGCGGCAAGCGCCTGGTGGCATTGGCGCTGGTGTGGCTGGGGGCGCGGCTGGCCTGGCTGGTCGATGCACCCTGGCCGTTGCTGGCGGTACTGGAAGTGGGTTTCGCCCTGGCGGTGGCGGCGCTGATGGGCGTCACGCTATGGCGCGTGCGGCAGAAGCGCAATTACCCGATCGTGCTGGTGTTGCTGTTGTTGGCCGCCGCCGATGGGTTGTCTGTGTACGGCCTGGTTCAACAGGATGACGGCGTGCAACGACAAAGCGTGCTCACCGGCCTGTGGCTGGTGGCGGCGATGATGGGGCTGATCGGCGGACGGGTGATTCCGTTCTTTACCCAGCGCGGATTGGGGCGCGTCAAGGGCGTTGCGCCCTGGCCGTGGCTCGATCGATTGCTGTTGGCCGGTTCGGCCCTGGTGGCGCTGCTCTATGCCAGCGGTGCGTCGTTGTCGGCCAATGCCTGGACCGGCCTGGTGTTTGCCGCACTGGCGACGGGACATGGGATTCGCTTGATCCGTTGGCATGATCGGGATTTGTGGCGGGTGCCGATGCTGTGGTCGTTGCACCTGGCCTACGCCTGGCTGGCGTTGGCTTGCCTGGGCATGGCGCTGTGGCATTTCGGTGCGCCGCTGAACCCGAGCCTGGCGGTGCACAGCCTGACCATCGGCGCCATGGCCGGACTGATCCTGGCGATGATTGCCCGCGTCAGCCTTGGCCATACCGGGCGTCCCCTGGAACCGCCGCTGGGCATGACCCTGGCGTTCATCCTGCTCAATCTGGCCTGCCTGAGCCGGGTGTTGCTGGTGCTGGTATTCCCGTTGGGCGCGTTGTGGCTGGCGGGGTTGTGTTGGACGCTGGCGTTCGGGCTCTATGCCTGGCGTTATGGGCCAATGCTCTGCCGGGCTCGGGTGGATGGGCATCCGGGATGAGCCGAATGAACGGAGACGATCGATGATGTATGGGGTCCTGCTGGTCACGCATCTGTTGGCGGCCATTGCTTTCATTGGCACGTTGTTCTTCGAGGTCTGCATCTGGCACACCGCCCGCCGGCCACTGGCCCAAGGCACCCGGGATGCCGCCGACCAGGCTATCGCCCAGCGTTCGCGCCGGGTGTTGCATGGTGTGGTGCTGTTGTTGTACGGCGCCGGCATCGGCCTGGCCTGGCAGCATCGCGGGGCGTTGAGCCAGCCGCTGAGCAGCAGCTTCGGCCTGCTGCTGAGCCTGAAGATCCTGCTGGCCCTGAGCATCATCGGGCACTACCTGCTGCTGGCCTACTGGCTCAAGCGCGGCCGCCTGAACCCGGCCCGTGCCTGCTGGCTGCGACGCAGCATCCTGGGGCATATGCTGGTGATCGTTGTGCTGGCGAAGGGGATGTTCTACTGGCAGTTCTGACTAAACGCAGGTAGTGGAGGATTCTTCTGTGGGAGCGAGCCTGCTCGCGATAGCGGAGGGTCAGTCAGCGCTGAGTCAACTGACCGACCGCTATCGCGAGCAGGCTCGCTCCCACAGGGTCAGGGGTTGGTGGGCTAGTGGTTGGAAGGGCTCATCGCCTTGACGAACAACACGTTGTTTTCCAGGTGAATGTGCTGCATCAGGTCGTCACGCAGTTCCACCAGGCCGCGATACAAGGCGCGCCAGGTGTTGCAGGCGTCGGCGGGCGGGGTGATCTGGTCGGTCAGGGCGAGCATGGTTTCCAGGGCCTCGCCATGCTGGTCATGTTCGTAGCGCAGTACCTGGATCGGCGCCGAGGCCCGTTCGCCGAGGCCTTGTTGCAGCATTGGAAAGAGCACCTGTTCTTCCTTGAGCATGTGGCCTTCGAGTTCCTGATACAGGTCCTGGAGGTGATCGGCCAGGCCATTCGGGCAGCTGGGGCGGGCACCATGCACCTGCTCGACGCGGCGAGCCAGGCGGATCAGTTCCGGCAGTTGTTCACGGTGGCGGGCGTGGTAGCGCTCCAGGATGTGAGCGATCAGCTTAGCCTGGGGTTCGTCGCGCCAGTCATGGCCTAGCTCCCCGGCGGCTCGTAGCGTCTTGAGGGCGTCGGCGATCAGCAGCGGGTTCAGGCCTTTGCCCAGCGCGGCTTCACGCAAGGTCTTTTGCCCGCCGCAACAGAAATCGAGGCTGTAATGATGGAAGGTACGGGTGGCACCGGGAATGTCGCAGGCCAATTGGCCCAGGCTTTGTTCCAGCAGTTCGAGGCTCATCATGTTTCCTTGGGTTGAATCCCGCTAGGGACAGATGATTCGGCATTGCAGCCGACGTGCCATTTTTAACTGATTGATATTAAGAGTATTTATTTCGTTATCGGGTGATTATGACCCGAGTGGGAAAGGGTCAAACCAACCCTGGAGGGTCATCATTACCATGCTGCGTGAAAGCCTGGCCGCCGACCTGATCGTCGAGTTGCCCAATGCCGTGCGGTTGCAGCGTCTGGTGCAGACCCTGCGCGAATATTTCAACAGTGGTGCCGTGGGGTTGCTGCGCCTGGACGATGACAGCCTCCGGCCCGTAGCCACCGTTGGCTTGGTCCATGAGGCACTGGGCCGTCGTTTCGTGATTGCCCAGCATCCGCGCCTCGCGGCAATCATGGCCTCGCGCGAGCCCACCTGGTTCGAGCCCGACAGTCGATTGCCGGACCCTTATGACGGCTTGCTCGATCACCACGTCGGTGAACCGCTTCCGGTGCACGACTGCATGGGTGTAAGTCTGTACGTGGAAGGGCGCCTCTGGGGCGCGATCACCCTGGATGCGTTGCACGCCGGCACCTTCGACAGCCGTGCCCGCGAGGAACTCAAGCGTTGCACCCTGCAGATCGAGGCGGCGGTGCGGGTGACCCGGCTGGAGCAGGAGAACCGCAGTCTGCGGGCTTCGCGCAGCGATTCGCCGGACCTGCACTTGCCCGTCGAAGAGGGCGAGGTCCTCGGTCGCAGCGAGGGCCTGCAACAGTTGCTCAACGAACTGGACGTCCTGGCCGATTCCGAACTGCCGGTGTTGCTGCTGGGGGAAACCGGCGTCGGCAAGGAGCTGTTCGCGCGGCGCCTGCACAGGCTGTCCCGGCGCAGTCACAAGCCACTGATTCAGGTCAATTGCGCGGCATTGCCGGAATCCCTGGCGGAAAGCGAGTTGTTCGGTCACGTCAAAGGCGCGTTTTCCGGTGCGACCACCGACCGCGCCGGGCGTTTCGATGCGGCCAATGGCGGCACGCTGTTTCTCGATGAGGTCGGTGAGTTGCCGCTGAGCGTGCAGGCCAAGTTGCTGCGCACGCTACAAAACGGCGAGATCCAGCGCCTGGGCGCGGATAAGCCGCTGCACGTCGATGTACGGATCATCGCCGCCACCAACCGACATCTGCCCGACAGCATTCGCGACGGGTTGTTTCGCGCCGACCTGTATCACCGCCTCTCAGTCTATCCGGTGCCGATTCCGCCGCTGCGCGAGCGCGGTCACGACGTGCTGATGCTGGCGGGGCATTTTCTCGAACTGAACCGCACGCGACTGGGTTTGCGCGGCTTGCGCCTGTCTCCTGCCGCCGAGCAGGCGCTGCTGGCGTATAGCTGGCCGGGCAACGTGCGGGAGCTGGAGCATGTGATCAGCCGCGCGGCACTGAAGCAGCTCAGCCGGGGCGCCAGTCGCAGCTTGATCATGACGCTCGAACCACAGGTGCTGGACCTCGACGTCAATGCCAGTGTCTCCGGTGCACGGGTTCTGCTCGAACAGCCCGAGGCGTTGATCGATGCGCCGCTCCAGCCCTTGAGCGAAACCGTCGATGCGTGCCAGCGCCAGGCGATTCTCCAGGCCCTGGACCGTTGCGGGCAGAATTGGGCCGGGGCGGCTCGGCTGTTGGAGGTGGACCCGAGCAACCTGCATAAACTGGCGCGGCGGTTGGGGCTCAAGTAGAGACAGGGGGGACCGAGTCGCTTTCATCGCGAGCAGGCTCGCTCCCACAGGATTTGCGCTGGACCTGTGGGAGCGAGCCTGCTCGCGATAGCGTCGGCAAGATCACCACAGGAACCCGCATTGACGACGATCAAGGTCGGCCTACGTCATAGCACCCACACTGGGCCAAACCCCTGTGGAGATCACTCTCATGCCCCTGTCCCTGGCAAACATGCGCCGCCAGTACACCCGCGAAGGCCTGGACGAAGCCCATGTCCCCGATGATCCGCTGGCGCTGTTCGGGCTATGGATGCAACAGGCCCGGGAAACCGAAAGCCCGCCGGTCGAGGCCAACAGCATGGTCCTGTCCACTGTGGACGAGCAGGGCCGTCCCCATGCCCGGGTGCTGCTGCTCAAGGGCTTCGGCGAAGACGGTTTCACGTTCTTTGGCAACTACGACAGTGGCAAGGGCCAGGATCTGGCAGTCAACCCCTGGGCGGCGATGACCTTCTTCTGGCCGGGCCTGGAACGTCAGGTGCGCATCGAAGGGCAAGTCCGCCGACTCGACCCGGCACTGTCGGATGCCTATTTCCATTCACGCCCACTGGCTAGCCAGCTTGGAGCATGGGCGTCGCCGCAAAGCCAACCGCTGGACAATCGTGCCGCGTTGGAGCGCTTGCTGGCACACGCCGAGCAACGCTTCGCCGGCCAAGCGGTGCCGCGCCCCGGATATTGGGGCGGCTATTGCCTGCGACCGGAGCGGCTGGAATTCTGGCAGGGTCGCCCCGATCGCTTGCATGACCGTCTCGACTATCGCCGGCAGGTTGGCGACTGGCAGTGCAGCCGCCTGGCGCCCTGAGCGCCAGGGGAGGTACCTCCATGGAGGAATAGGCCCGGCACGGATTGCGGTTCAGGCTGGGCCATCTTTTCTGACAGGACGGCTGATCATGGCCCATCTGACGCAACGCCTCTTCCAACCGCTGAACATTGCGGTGCTCACCATCAGCGATACCCGCAGCTTCGACACCGACACCTCCGGCCAGACCCTCGTCGATCAGCTGCAGACTGCCGGTCACGTATTGATCGACCGGGGGCTGGTGAAAGACGACATCTACCAGATCCGCGCCCAGGTTTCGCAGTGGATCGCCGACCCCAAGGTGCAAGTGGTATTGATGACTGGCGGCACCGGTTTCACCGCCCGCGATAACACGCCACAAGCGGTGGCACCGTTGCTGGACAAGCAGGTGGACGGCTTTGGCGAATTGTTCCGTCAGGTCTCGCTGGCGGAGATTGGTATGTCCAGCCTGCAATCCCGCGCATTGGCCGGCATGAGCAACGGCGTGCTGGTGTGCTGTCTGCCGGGTTCGCCGGGCGCTTGCCGGACTGGTTGGGAGCAGATCCTGGCCGGGCAGTTGGACAGTCGCACCGGGCCGTGCAACTTCACCCCTCATCTCAAGCCCCAGGCGGGCGTCGAGCCGGTGGCCTGCGAGACGCGCTCATGAGCGGCCGCGGATGTGGATCGGCGTGCGACAGCGGTACGCTGATGCCGGTGGATGAAGCCATCCGTCACCTGCTCGACCAGGCACCGCCGCCACCACCGATCCAGCGGATCGGCCTGGACCAGGCCCTGGGTCGTGTGCTGGCTGCCGATGTGCTTTGCCCGATGAACCTGCCTGCCTGGGACAACAGCGCCATGGACGGTTACGCGCTGCGGGCCGCCGATCTGTCTCCCGCCGGGGGATACCTGGCGTTGAGGGGGCGAATCGCCGCCGGCGACGGGCCGGGTGAGCCGTTGCGGGAAGGCCAGGCGGTACGGATTTTCACCGGCGCACCAGTGCCGCCGGGTGCCGACACCGTAGTACCCCAGGAGAGCTGCCGGGAGGAGGGCGAGCGGGTCTGGGTGCCGTCGGTCAGCCAAGGCGACCATGTGCGCAAGGAGGGTGAAGAGCTGCGCCGAGGCGAACGATTGTTCGAGGCCGGTACGCGCTTGCGGGCCCAGGAGCTGGGGCTGCTGGCCGGCGCCGGGATCGCTCAGGTGGAGGTCTATCGTCCATTGCGGGTCGTCCTGCTCAGCAGCGGCGACGAACTGCGGGAGCCGGGTGAGCCCTTGGCGCCAGGGCAGATCTATAACAGCAACCGCCGCAGTATTGCCGCCTTGTTGCGTGGCTGGGGTTTCGAGGTGCATGACTTCGGCGTCATGCCCGATCGACTCCAGGCCAGCCTGCAGGCGCTGGGCCTGGCAGCTGCTGACTGCGACGTGCTGCTGACCTCCGGCGGCGTCTCCGTGGGCGAGGAAGACCATCTCAAGCAAGCCATCGAGCGTCTCGGCAGCATCGACCTCTGGCGCCTGGCGATACAGCCGGGCAAACCCCTGGCCTTCGGCGAGGTGGCCGGTACCCCCTGGATCGGCTTGCCGGGTAATCCGTCGGCGGCGCTGATCACGGCGCTGGTGGTGGTGCGTCCGTTTCTGTTCCGCGCCCAAGGCATGAATCAGGTATTGCCCGTGCCCTTGCACTTGCCGGCCGGTTTCGACTGGTTGCAACGCAATCGTCGCCGCCAGTACCTGCGGGCCCGGCTGGTGCCGGACGCCGAAGGTCATCTGTGCGTGGTGCCGCACCCTCAGCAAAGCTCGGCCATGTTGACCGCCGCCTGCTGGGCCGATGGACTGGCGGTGGTGGAGTGCGAGGCGCAGGTGCACAAGCACGACCGGGTGATGTACCTGCCGTTCGCCGAGCTGATGCATTGACGGCAATTGATTGCCGTCAAGGTCGCCGGCTGACGGCTGGCTAGACTGGCGGCGCCCCAGGTTTTCTCACGAGGATGCCCCATGCAATTGGTTTGCCCGGCAGGGAATCTGCCTGCCCTCAAAGCGGCGGTGCGCCAAGGCGCCGATGCCGTCTATGTCGGCTTTCGCGATGACACCAATGCCCGGCATTTCGCCGGGCTGAACATGGACGACAAACAGTTCGACGCAGCTGTCGCACACATCCGCCAGCATCAACGCAAGCTCTATGTCGCCGTCAACACCTACCCGCAACCCAAGGGGTGGGAACGCTGGCAACGAGCGGTGGATCGTGCCGCCGATTTCGGCGTGGACGCCCTGATCGCCGCCGACCCCGGCGTGCTCGGCTACGCCAGCCAGCGCCATCCGAACCTGGCGCTGCATCTGTCCGTCCAAGGCTCGGCGACCCACGCCGCCGCGCTGGCGTTCTACGCCCAACGCTATGGCATCCGCCGTGCGGTGTTGCCTCGGGTGCTGTCCCTGGCCCAGGTCCGGCAGGTGGCGGCGGGCAGCCCGGTGCCCATCGAGGTCTTCGGCTTCGGCAGCCTGTGCATCATGGCCGAGGGACGTTGCCACCTTTCCTCTTACATCACCGGCGAATCACCGAATCTCTGTGGCGTCTGCTCGCCGGCGAAGGCCGTGCGCTGGAGTGAAGACGCCGAGGGGCTGAGCGCACGCTTGAGCGAAGTGCTGATCGACCGCTACACCCCACAGGAGTCGGCCGGTTACCCGACCCTGTGCAAGGGCCGCTTCCTGGTGGGCGGCAAGCGCTTCCATGCGTTGGAAGAGCCCACCAGCCTGGACACCCTGGACCTGCTGCCGGAGCTGACGGCCATCGGCGTCGAGGCGGTGAAAATCGAAGGCCGCCAGCGCAGCCCGGCCTACGTGGAACAAGTGACCCGGGTCTGGCGCGCCGCGCTGGATGCTCACCGGGCCGCGCCGCAGCGTTTCCGCGTTCGCGAAGAATGGCGCCAGGTGCTGGCCGGTCTGTCGGAAGGCAGCCAGACCACCCTGGGCGCCTACCATCGATCATGGCAATGAGGAAGGCCAGATGAAGCTCAGCCTGGGACCGGTCCTGTTCTACTGGGACAAAACACAACTGGGAAATTTCTACGCCGAGATGTCGGCCTTGCCGCTGGATGTGATCTACCTGGGGGAAACGGTGTGCTCCAAGCGCCGGGCCTTTTCCCTGGACCAATGGCTGGGGTTGGCGCGTGAACTACAGGCGTGCAGCCAGGCCCAGATCGTGCTGTCGAGTCTGACGCTGATTGAGGCAGCCTCGGAGTTTTCCACGTTGCGTCGCCTGTGCGACAACGGCCAATTGCTGGTGGAGGCCAACGACATGGGCGCCGTGCAAGTGCTGTCCGAGCGCAAACTGCCGTTTGTCGCTGGCCCGGCGCTGAACCTGTACAACGGTCACGCCCTGGCGCAGTTGCTCGACAGCGGCATGATCCGCTGGGTGCCGCCGGTGGAGTGTTCGGCGGCGCTGGTCAGCGATGTGCTGGAGCAAGTGCGGGAAATGGATCGCGACGTACCCGAGCTGGAAATCTTCGCCTACGGTCATCTGCCCCTGGCTTACTCGGCGCGCTGCTTCACCGCCCGGGCGGAAAACCGGCCCAAGGACGACTGCCAGTTCTGTTGCATCAACTACCCCGACGGCCTGGCGTTGAGCAGCCAGGAAGGCCAGCAACTGTTCACCCTCAACGGCATCCAGACCATGTCTGGCGAGGTGAGCAACCTGCTGGCCGATTACAGCGCCCTGCAGGCATGCGGTGCCGACGTGCTGCGCCTGAGCCCGCGGGCCCAGGGCATGGCCGAGGTGGTCAGTGCCTTCGACCGGGTCCGCCGGGGCGAGGCGCCACCGTTGTTTGTGGAAGGGTGTAACGGCTACTGGCATGGTCACGCCGGCATGCTGAAAGTAGAGGAGGCGGGGCTGTGCTGAGTCCGAAGAAGTGGATGCTCAAAGGTGCTGATCGCTTGCTGCCGCTGATCGGCAAGGTGCCGTTCGTGGTCCAGCGACTGGCGTTGCAGCAGGCGCTCAATCGGTGCCTGGCCGAACCGCTGCGCGATGGCGGGTTCGATGTGCTGCGTGATCGCTGGCTGTGTCTGCGAGTGCCTGACCTGGGCTTGCGCTGGTACCTGACGCTGGGGCGCGAGGGGCTGCGCATTGCCGGACGGGCCGAAGCCCAGGTCACCATCAGCGGCAACTGGCGCGAGTTCCTGTTGCTGGCCAGCCGCCAGGAAGACCCCGATACGCTGTTCTTCCGACGGCGGCTGGTCATCGAAGGCGATACCGAACTGGGGTTGGCGCTGAAGAACCTGATCGACAGTCTCGACCCGGACGTGTTACCGCCCTGGTTGTGGCGCAACCTGGAGCGGGCGGGAAAAGGCCTGGCAACGGTGGGATGAGATGAAGGCACTTGATGATTTGCCCCTGGTGTACTCCTGCTCCGGCTGCTCCAACGTGGCCCAACTGGCCAATACCGTCGCCCTGCGCCTGGACCGCGCAGGCCTGGCCGAGATGTCCTGCATCGTCGGGGTAGGTGGGCATGTCGCGGCGCTGGTCAACAAGGCACGCTCGGGACGGCGGATCATCGCGCTGGACGGCTGCCCCTTGCAATGCGTGCAGGGCTGTTTGCAGCAACACGGGTTGAAGGCGGATGTGCCTGTGATCCTGAGCCAGTTGGGCTTGCGCAAGCGGTATGGAGTCGACTGCACGGAAGAGCAGGGGGAAGTGCTGTTTGAGTATCTGGTGACGATGATGGAGGGTGTGCCAGAGACAGACTAGAGGGCACAACATGATCCTTGGCGAGGGAGCGGGCTCACTCGCCAAGGAACTGTCGTCGTTGCGCTATTGCTGATAGTCCGCCAGCGCATCCTCGGCCAGGATGCGAATGTTGCGCCGCTCCATGGCGATCAGGCCGCCGTCCACCAGGCGATGGAGAATGCGCGAGAAGGTTTCCGGCTGGATGCCCAGCTTGGAGGCCACCAAGCGCTTGGAAACCTGCAGCACCACCTGGCCGTCGCGGGGATCGCGTTCCTGCAACAGGAAATTGATGACACGCCGGCTGGCGCTGGCCAGGGTCAGGTTGTCGATGTCCTTGAGGCGCTGGTGCAAATGCATGCTGATGCTCGCCAGAATCGCCAGGCAGACCTTGGGTTGGTCTTCCAGGGCCTTGCGATAATGGGTGCCTTCGATACTCACCAGCACGCTGTCCTTGATCGCGGCCGCGCTCACCGGATAACAACGGGCCTGGCTGAACAGCAGCGCCTCGGCGAAGGTCTGGCCGGGCTGGATGATCTCCACCAGGTTCTCCTGGCCCTCGCCGGTGACCCGGAACAGCTTCACCTGGCCGCTGATCAGCAGGAAAAACCGTTTGGCCGGGTCGCCCTGGTGCATGAGCGTGCTGTTGCACTCCAGGCGCTTGAGCACGGCCAGGTTGCACACGTCTTCGAAGACGCGCTCCGGCAAGTGACTGAACAAGTGGTGACGGCGCAACATTAGAACGATGGAAGGGTGAGTCAGCATGGCGTACCTCCGCGTACCGTCATGGTAGAACCCCGCGCACCGTCGGCCTATGCCTCGGCAGGCCTACCTCTGAAGAGGGATGGATTGGTCATATGGCGAACTCAGCCTCTGTGGGCTTGCTCGCGAAAGCGGTGTGTCTGCTCGCGGGGATGTTGGCTGTGCTGACGCCATCGCGAGCAGGGCTCGCTCCCACAGGGG
>NZ_JBMDKO010000045.1:0-43781 GCF_057809755.1 Pseudomonas sp. FG13 | reverse complement strand
CGGCACTGAATGGCGGTGATGGGCGGCAAGGTAAGACAGTTGCTCCCACATTGGATTGTGGCCTGGCTACATGACCTGAGTTCGCCCCAGATCCCCTGTGGGAGCGAGCCTGCTCGCGATAGCGGTGGGTCTGTTGGCATCGGTGTTGAATGTGCTGCCGTCTTCGCGAGCAGGCTAGCTCCCACAAAAGCAGATCCTCGGGATTCCTTAGTGACTCATACCCTTGAGCCGCTCCGACATCTTGACCAACGCCGCCAACGAGTCCGCATCCATCTTGCGCATCAACGCGCCGCGCCGGACCTTCACGGTCACTTCGCTCAACCCCAAGCGTCCGGCCACTTGTTTGTTCAGCAAGCCTGACACCACCCACTCCATCACGTCCCGTTCGCCGTCAGTCAGGCTGTCATAGCGCCGTTTCAAGTCATCCATCACCGAGGCGGCCTTGCGCCGTTCCCTGTCGCGGTTCAGGCCCTGGCTGATGGCGTCGAGCAGGTCTTGCTCACGGAAGGGCTTGGTCAAGAACTCCAGCGCCCCGGCCTTCATGGCTTTTACCGACATGGGGATGTCGCCGTGGGCGGTGATGAAGATCACGGGGAGCTGGAGGTTCAAGCGGGCCATTTCCTGCTGGAAGTCCAGCCCGCTCATCCCCGGCATGCGCACGTCGAGGATCAGGCAGGCGGGGATGTCTGGCAGCGTGGCGTCCATGAATTCGCGCGCCGAGGCGAAAGCCATGCTCGGCAGGCCCACGGAGGCCAGCAGGTCTTGCAGTGAGACGCGTACGGAGCTGTCGTCGTCAACGATGTACACCATCGCTTCGGCAAGTTGGGGCTCAGTCATCGGATTCTCTTGTCACCGCCGGCAGGGTGAAGTGGAAGGTTGCGCCGGATTGCGGGTTGCTGGATACCCAGATACGCCCATCATGGGCCTCGATGATCGAGCGACTGATGGCCAGGCCCATGCCCATGCCGTCTGGCTTGGTGCTGTAGAACGCGTCGAACGCCCGCTCGTGGTCGTTTCCAGACAGGCCCTTGCCCTGGTCGGACACGGAAAACAACAGTTGCTGACCGGACTCCAGCACGGCATGAAACTCCAGGAACCGCTGGTCGGCGTCGACCTGGCGCATCGCGTCGATCCCATTCATCGCCAGGTTCAATATCACCTGTTGGATCTGCACTTCATCCGCCAGCATCGGCGGCAGGCCTTCCTGGATATGCACGCGCAGGGTGATGCCTTGCTCGTTCAGTTCTCCGGCCAACAGTCGCAGGGCGGTATTGACCGTGTCGGCGACGTTCAACCATTGCTTGGTGGGGGCCTGGTGCCGGGCCATGCCGCGCAGGCGGGTGATGATTTCACTGGCCCTATGGGTATCGGCGATGATGCGTTCCACCGCCAGGCGGGCCTTGGGCAAATTGGGTGGCTCCGTTGCCATCCAGCGCAGGCAGGCGCCGCTGCTGTTGGCGACGGCGGCCAAGGGCTGGTTCACTTCGTGGGCGATGGAGGCGGCCAGTTCGCCCAGCATGTTGACCCGAGCGATGTGTGCCAGGTGTGCGCGGGTTCGATGCACGGTTTCGATGGCGGCCGACAGGCGCAGGGCCAGGTAGGTCGTGCCGGCGATGGCGGCGAGGCTGATCAGCACGTTGATCTGGCCGGCCTCCGAATCACCGAAGCGTGTCAGCCGATAGCTGAAGATCGTCAGCACCATGCAAATGAACGATACGCCCGCGACCGCACGCGCTGGCAGGATCCTCACGGCAATCAGCACCACGACTATCTGGAAGACTCCCACGGCGATCTCGAGATCGGTGATGGTGTCTATCGCCGCGATGCCGAGCGCCAGCCCCAGCAGAAGCAGCAGACGCAGCGCCCATTGAGTTTTTCTCATTGAATATTCATCTCGTATCGCTCGATCCGGCCGGGCTTCGACCTTGTCATTTGAATCACCTCAGGACGGATTGTCCAGGCTGAACTGATCGGCCACTTCATCGTAGGCGAACAGTTCCGCATAGCGTCCCCACTGCGTGACGCAGTCCAGGGTGTGGGCGGCGTCGTGCTCGGACATGAAGTCCTCCAGTTGGTCCCGGAAACGTCGGGCGGGCGCCGTGCGGGTAGGGCGGTCGTCCAGTACTCTTCGCACATGCCCCACCAGCGGGACATACCGGAGCAGGTGCCGGGCGAACAATTGCTTGCGCTCATCGACATCCGACTCCCCGTAGCGATGCCCGGCGGGTAGCAGGGTGAGGGTCCCATCATGCAGGTCGGCGAAACGCATCAGCTGCAGCACCTCAGCGACCGGAAAAAGATCACTGTCGCTGTAGCGCAGCGCCCCCGCAAGCTCCCGCAGATCGGCCTGGCCGTCAAAGGGGTGATCCTGGACCGCTTCGATCAATCCGGCCAGTGCGTTGGTGGAGATCGACGGCAAGACCATGCCCACGCCCGTACCTGCAAACACACCCTGGCGTGGAGAATCCGCACGTCCACCACCGGCCATCTGCACGTAGATGTGTTCCACCAAGGCCTGGAACGCCAGGTCGGAGCGATTGCGCGGCTGGGGTAGGTCGACGCTGATTTCCTTCATGATGCGCCCCGGATTGGAGGAAAAGATCAGTATCCGGTCGCACATCAGCACGGCTTCTTCGATGTTATGGGTGACCATCATGATCGACTTGAGCGGCATCCTCCCTTCGCGCCACAGGTCCAGCAAGTCGGTGCGCAGGGTTTCGGCGGTGAGCACGTCCAATGCGGAGAACGGCTCGTCCATCAACAGCACATCCGGGGCGACCACCAGCGCCCGCGCCAGGCCGACACGCTGGCGCATGCCGCCGGACAACTCCTTCGGGAAGGCGCTTTCAAAGCCGTCGAGACCGATCATGTCGATGGCGGCCAGGGCCCGTCGGCGGCGCTCGGGCACCGGCACGTTCAAGGCTTCGAGGCCGACCTCGACGTTCTGCAATACCGTCAGCCAGGGAAACAGGGCGAAGCTCTGGAACACCATGCGTACCGAACTCGCTGATCCCTGGGCATCGACGGGGAATTCAACCACGCCCGCGGTCGGCGAAATCAGGCCTGCGATGGAGCGCAGCAAGGTCGACTTTCCAGACCCCGAGCGTCCCAGCAGACCGACGATTTCGCCCTCGTTCAGGCGCATGCAGACATCGTCCAGGACCCGCCGCTCGGCGCCGCCGGCCGTGCCATAGACATGACCCACTTGCTGCACGTCGACCAGGCAGCGCTTCTCCATCACTTGCATTGGTTCATCCTCAATCGATTCGCAGTCGGCGCTCGGCGAAACCATACAAGGGACGCCACAGCAGTTGATTGAAACCCACGACAAAGATCGCCATGACCGAAACCCCCAGCGCCACCCGTTGCATGTCTCCCGCCTCGGTGGCCTGGGCAATGAAGGCGCCGAGCCCCGACGCGTACAGATGCTCGTTACCCCAGGACACGGCCTCGGCGACGATGCTGGCGTTCCACGATCCGCCCGCCGCCGTCAGGGCGCCGGTGACGTAGTAGGGAAAGACGCCGGGCAGGGCGAACTGTCGCCACCATTGCCAACCGCGCAGGTGGAAGCTGCGGGTGGCTTCTCGCAGGTCGGTTGGGAGCGCACTGGCCCCGGCGATCACGTTGAACAGGATGTACCACTGGGTGCCCAGCACCATCAGCGGCGACAGCCAGACATCGGGGTTCAGTTTCAAGGCAACGATGGCGACCACCGCAAACGGGAACAGCACGTTGGCGGGAAAGGCCGCCAACAGTTGTGCGATGGGCTGCAGGCGTTCGGCCCAGCGCGGGTTCAGGCCGATCCACACGCCGACGGGTACCCAGACCAGACTGGCGAGCGCGATGAGCACGACGACGCGCAGCAGGGTGGCAAGCCCCAGGCTGACGGCGCTGATGACGTCCTCCAGGCCCAAGGTACTGCTAATGAAGGCTGACAACTGAAAGATTCCGGCCATGCAGGCCAGGACGATCAAGGCAATCCAGAGTAGGTCGGTCGTGCGGCTGAAACGGGCACTGGCCTTGAAGCGCAGGCGGGGCAGCGTGGGGAGTTTGTCCAGGAATAAGGAACTCCTGAGACTGCCCAGTGCCAGCAGCGCCAAGGGCACCAGGCGAGTCGAGCGCAGCAGGTCGTAGACCCTGGAGCGAGGGCGCTTCTGGGAGGCGGTCTGCTCGAAGCGAAACCGGTCCGCCCAGGCCACGATCGGCCGGAAGAACAACAGGTCGTAGAGCATGATCACCACGGCCATGGCCAGCACGGCCCAGGCGGTCGCGACGATGTCTTTGCGTTCGATCGCCAGCGCCAGCCAGGAACCGATCCCCGGCAAATTCACGGTGGTGTTGCCCACAGTAATGGCCTCGCACGCCACCACGAAAAACCAGCCACCGGACATGGACATCATCATGTTCCACACCAGCCCTGGCGTGGCGAAGGGCAACTCCAGCCTGATGAACCGCTGCCAGGGCGAAAACGCAAACTGCCGGCTGACTTCGTAGAGATCGTTGGGTACGGTCCTCAGTGATTGATAGACGCTGAAGGTCATGTTCCAGACCTGGCTGGTGAAAATGGCGAAGATCGCTGCGCACTCCACCCCGGACTCCTTGCCTGGGAAGAGCCCCATGAAGAACACCACGGTGAAGGTCAGGAACCCCAGGACCGGCACGGATTGAAGAACATCCAGTGCCGGCAGGATGACCAGGGCGGCCTTGCGACTTTTCGCCGCCAACGTGGCGATGAGCAGGGAAAACACAAAGGACGCAAACAGCGCGATGAACATGCGCAAGGTGGTACGCAGGGTGTATCCCGGCAAGTGGGCCAGATCGAGTGACAGCGGCGAGGCATCCAGCACACCGAGCGGCTGGTTCATTTGCTCGACGCCGTAGGTAATGAATACGACCAGCACCACGATGAGGCCAACCAGCGTGACATCAGCCCACCAGGCACCTGGCTCGTTGTATTTGAAAGGGGTCAATGCTGAGGCGGCGAGTGGAGAGCGCATCGTGCACCTCTTCTGTATCGTCGGTGTTTGAGTGCGGCGAGATTAAGTCCAGCCTCTGGCGATGACCACTGAGATTAAGGGCGGGAAAATATACGTTGGTATATCGAGGGGCGTGGCAAGGGGATCTGATCCGGTTTTTTTGCTGACAGGTGCGGCTGTAATGCAACCTGAGTTTCAAGCCAGAATATTGCGAGGTATTCATCGGAAACCGAGTTCACCTCAGAGTCCTGTGGGAGCGAGCCTGCTCGCGATGGCGCTCTGTCAGTCGGCAAGGAAGTTGACTGTGCCGACGTCATCGCGAGCAGGCTCGCTCCCACAGGGGTTATGAAGTGGCTGCTTGCTGTGTGTTTCTTTCTGGAGTGCTTATGACGAAGATGGCAATTTTTCTGGGTGGTTTCCTGGCGTTGACCTTGCTGATTGGCGTGCTTGCGACGATTCCGCCGGTGTAGATGCCTGTGGCGAGGGGATAAATCCCCTCGCCACAAAGCCCCCGATGGCTACCGATGCAAAATCACCTGCGCAATCTCCTGCAACCCCATCACCCGTTGTGCGGCGTTGAGTTTGATGGCCTCCTTGGGCATGCCGAAGACCACGCAGCTGGCTTCGTCCTGGGCCACGGTGGCGCTGCCGGCGTCGAGCATTTCCTTCAGGCCGCGGGCGCCGTCGTCGCCCATGCCGGTCATGATGACGCCGGTGGCGTTGCGGCCGGCGAATTTGGCCACTGAGCGGAACAGCACGTCCACCGACGGGCGATGGCGATTGACCAGCGGCCCGTCCACCACCTGCACGTGATAGAACGCGCCGCTGCGGGTCACCATCATGTGTTTGCCGCCGGGGGCGATGAGTGCCAGGCCCGGGTGGATGCGGTCGTTGTTGCGGGCTTCGCGGACTTCGATCTGGCACAGGCTGTTGAGCCGGGCGGCGAACGAGGCGGTGAATTTTTCCGGCATATGCTGGACGATGACGATCCCCGGACACACCCGCGGCAGGGCAGTCAACACCGCCTCCAGGGCTTGCGTGCCGCCGGTGGAGGTACCGAGGGCGACGATGCGTTCAGTGGTCTGCGCCATGGCGTGGCCGTTCGCGGCGGGCAGCATGGCATCGGCGTTGAGCTTGACGGCCGGTACCAGTGGCGCGGGACGCTTGCCCAGATTGCGGACGTTGACCTGGGCGGCCCCCCTGATTGCCGCCACCAGTTCCGCCGCTGACTCCAACAGAAAACTCTTCAAGCCGCTGGTGGGCTTGGTGATGATTTCCACCGCGCCGGCGGCCATCGCCTGCAAGGTGGTTTCCGCGCCCTTGGGGGTCAGGGACGAGCAGATCACCACCGGAGTCGGGCGCTCGCTCATGATTTTCTTGAGGAAGGTGATGCCGTCCATGCGTGGCATTTCCACATCCAGCACGATCACGTCGGGCCACTCCCGGGCCAGTTTTTCCATGGCGAAAATCGGGTCGGAGGCCGCGCCCATGACGTGGATATCCGGGGTGTCACTGAGAATCGCCAGCAATACCTGGCGAACCACGGCAGAGTCATCCACCAGCAATACATTGATCTTTTTTGACATGGTTAATGCCGGGTCCTTATCGGTTGGTGCCTGACCCACACATCGCCGCTGCACAGGTCGAAGATGATGTTGCGGTAGCCGGTGCTGCCCATGTCCTGGGCAATCAGGTCCAGGCGGTAGAGGGCGGCCATTTCCAACGCCGCATTGACGTTCAGCCGCGCGACATCACCAAAGGGGACATGCCGTTGCAGCTCGGGGAACATCTCGCCGCCGCCGAACAGCTTGAGCTGGTACTCCTCGGGTTCGGTATGATGGACCCGCGCCTCACGGATGAACAGTTCGATGGCTTCGTCGGCGTACATGCCGTTGAGGGCCGTGGAGCAGCGTATGCGGCTGGGCAGCATGAAATGGCACATGCCGCCGATCCGGTGTTCGGGATGCCACAAGGTGATCGCCACGCAGGAACCGAGGATCGTACGCAGCCGGGTCGGGCACGTGGCGAAGCGGAATTCGCCCGGTGCCAGGTAGACTTCGGCAACGTCCCTTGTCGCGGGTTGCATGGCGGCGCTCATGGTTTGCGATAAATCGATGGCATCACCATCTTCAAGGCATCGGAAACCCCGTTGAGGCTTTCCGAATGGCTCACGATGAAATACCCCCCGGACTTGAGTCGGGGGATCAGTCGGGCAACCACTTTGCTTTTGGTGGGTTGGTCGAAATAGATCATGACGTTGCGCAGGAAAATCACATCGAACTCCCCCAGCTCCGGCAGGGTGTCGTTGAGGTTGACCTGGACGAAGTTGACGCGGTTGCGCAACGCCCGGTCGATCAGGAACGTGCCTTGCTGGCTGCCGGTGCCCTTGAGACAGTATTTCTTCAGCAGCGGCTGGGGCAGGGTGCGGGCGCGCTCCATCGGATAGTGCCCGGAGCGCGCCTTGGCCAGCACCTGGGTGCTGATGTCCGAACCGATCACTTCCCAAGGTGTGGTGCCCAGCCCTTCGGCCAGGGTCATCGCCAGGCTGTAGGGTTCTTCTCCCGACGAACTGGCCGCGCTCCAGAGGCGAAAGGTCTTGCCCGGTGTCGCCTTGGGCAGTACATGCTGGCGCAGGAAATCGAAGTGCTTGGGTTCGCGAAAAAAGTAGGTTTCGTTGGTGGTGAGCAAATCCAGCGCCACCTGCAATTCATCGCTGCGCTGGCCGTTCATGATCAGTTTGAAATACTCGCCGTAGCTGCCCAGTTCATAGTGCTTGAGGCGCTTGAACAGACGTCCGGCCACCAGGGCTTTCTTGGCGTCGGACAGGTTGATGCCGGCAGCCTTGTACAGCCAGGATTGAAACTGGCTGAACTCTCGATCACTGAGGGCCAGTGAGGTCACGGTGCGTTCCTTGCAGGTGTCGGCGTTCACTGGCTTTCAAACTCCAGCGCGGTGGGGCTGGCTTCGGCCAGTTGGGACATTTCGTCGATGGACAGCACACGCCCCACCTCCAGCACGATCACGAACTTGCCGTCGACCTTGGCCATGCCGCTGATGAAGTCAGCACGGATCTTCGCCCCGAAACTCGGTGGCGGTTCGATCTGCGAGGCCGGGATTTCCAGCACCGCCGACACTGTGTCCACTAGCAGGCCGATGTCCTGGGCGTGGCCGTCTTCGGTGTTGGCCTCGATGATCACTACGCACGAACGCCGGGTGATCGACGAGTTCTGCCTACCGAAACGGGCCGACAGGTCCACCACCGGCACGACCGCGCCGCGCAGGTTGATCACCCCGCGGACGAACGCCGGCATCATCGGCACCACGGTCAGGTTGCCGTACTCGATGATCTCCTTGATGCAGAGGATGCCGATGGCAAACATCTCTGTGCCGAGCATGAATGTCAGGTATTGCGCTTCTTCCTCGACCGCGATGGCGGTCTGACGGGTAGTAGCGATGGCGCCCATGGCTTTTCTCCTTTAAGCGAGCCTGTGCAAGCGGACCGTCAGAACCGGGTGAATTCGGATTCGTCCGGTGCGCCGGCCATGTTGTAGGCGAACGCCTTGGGCAGAGTGGTCACCGAGGCCCGGGCCGGCTTGCGGCTGGTCGGTCCGGGTGTGTGGTCGACCTTCACTGGCAGGCTGGCCGACTTGGGCGGCGTGTCCAGGGTGAAGAAACTCATGGCCTGTTGCAGTTGTTCGGCCTGGCTGCTCATTTCCTCGGCGGTGGCGGCCAGTTCTTCGCTGCTGGAGGCGTTCTGCTGGGTCACCTGGTTGAGCTGGGTCATGGCGGTGTTGATCTGCGCCACGCCGGCGGCCTGTTCTTCGGAGGCGGCGCTGATTTCCTGCACCAGGTCCGAGGTCTTGTTGATCGAGGGCACCATCTCATCGAGCAGATTGCCGGCCTTCTCGGCCATGTCGACGCTGCTGGAGGACAGTTCGCCGATTTCCTGGGCGGCGACCTGGCTGCGCTCGGCCAGTTTGCGTACCTCGGCGGCGACGACGGCGAAGCCTTTGCCATGCTCGCCGGCACGGGCGGCTTCGATGGCGGCATTGAGCGCCAGCAGGTTGGTCTGGTAGGCGATGTCGTCGATGATGCTGATGCGCTGGGCGATTTTCTTCATCGCCACCACGGTCTGCTGCACTGATTCGCCACCGTCGGTGGCTTCCTTGGCGGCCTTGCTGGCCATGCCGTCGGTGACCTTGGCGTTCTCGGTGTTCTGGTTGATGCTGGCGCTCATCTGCTCGATGGAGGCGCTGGTTTCCTCGACGCTGGCCGCCTGTTCGCTGGTGGCCTGGCTCATGGACTGCGCGGTGGCGCTGACCTCTTCGGAGGCGCTGGCCAGGTTGTCCGCGGCGTTGCGCACTTCACCGATGATGTGGGACAGCTTGCCCACCATGTTCTGCATGGCGTTGAGCACCATGCCGGTTTCGTCCTTGGAGCCGGCCTCGATTTTCGCGTTCAGGTTGCCTTCGGCCAGCTGTTCGGCCACCAATGCGGCTTGCTTCAAGGGACGGGAAATGATCCGGGAGATGAACAGCGCCAGGCCCAGGCCGATCAGCAGGGCCGCAGCCAGCACGGCGATGATCGACAGACGTGATTTTTCAAACAGTGCCGTGCCGCGTTCGCTGGCCGCGCCAGCACCGACGTCATTGAGTTCCACCAGTTTCTGCAGGTCACTGGTCACCAGCTCGAAACGACGCCGGGACTCGCCCTTGAGCAGCGCATGGGCTTGCTCGGTGAGGTTTTGCCGGGACAGTGCCATCAGGTCTTTGCTGATCGCCAGATAGGCGACCCAGTCATTGCGGGTTGTCTCGAACAGCTGACGGTCTTCGGCGTTGGAAAGCAGTTTTTCGTAGGTCGCCATACGGGTCTCGAAACCTTTCCTGGCTTCTTCCGCTTCCTGTTCGACTGTGGTGCGTTCCTGCTCGGAATCAGCGGTGATGTGACGGTTTTCCTTGAGGCGATAGTTCGCAGCGTAGAAACGCATGCCGGATGCCGCGCGCATGGACGGCATCCAGTTTTCACGGATTTCGGTGGTGGTGCCGTTCACTTCGCCCAGTTGGATGATCGAGAACACCCCCATGACGGCGGTCAGGGCCAGCACCACAAGAAATGAGGTGATCAGTTTGGTGGCGATTCTAAGATCGTAGAACCATTTCATTGGGAAATACCTCTCCATGGAGTTGCTAAAGCGTCAGCGAGCGTTGGCTTGTGAGAATTGGGTAGGGGTGTAGCGGTTTTCTATCTGGGCGATCTGGGTGAGCAGCGCCGGCACGTCGAGAATCAGGGCCACGGCACCGCTGCCCAGGATGGTCGAGCCACTGATGCCGCGCAGTGCGCCGAACAACTTGCCCAAGGGCTTGATGACAGTCTGGAATTCGCCGAGCAGGTCATCCACCACCAGGCCGGCCTTGAGTTCGGCATAACGCACCACCACCACGTTCTGCCGGCGCGAAGCCCGGCCTTCGTGATTGAAGTGGTCGCGCAGGTACACCAGGGGCAGCACCTCGCCGCGCAGATCCAGGTAGCCCTGTTCGCGACTGGCGGTGCCGTCGTCTTCGCTCAGCTCGATGCACTCCTGGACCATGTCCAGTGGAATGACATAGGTGGACTGATCGATGCCCACCAGGAAGCCATTGATGATCGCCAGGGTCAGCGGCAGCCGGATGCGCACCACGGTGCCCCGGCCCGGCTGGCTGTCCAGGTCCACGGTGCCGCGCAGCAGGGTGATGTTGCGCTTGACCACGTCCATGCCCACGCCCCGCCCCGACAGGTTGGTGACGGACTGGGCGGTGGAGAAGCCGGGTTCGAAAATCAGGTTGTAGATCTCCTGGTCGGTCGGGCTGGCGCCTGGGGCGACCAGGCCACGCTCCTGGGCCTTTTCCAGGATCCGGTCGCGGTCCAGGCCGGCGCCGTCGTCGGCGATCTCCAGCACGATGCTGCCCGAGTCGTGGTAGGCGTTGAGGTGCAGATGCCCCTTGGCTGGCTTGCCGGCGGCCAGCCGCGCTTCGGCGGTCTCGATGCCGTGGTCCATGGCGTTGCGCAGCAGGTGCATGAGCGGGTCGCCGATTTTTTCCACCACGGTCTTGTCCAGTTCGGTTTCCGCGCCGCTGATGATCAGGTCGATGTCCTTGCCCAGTTCCTGGCTGACATCACGCACCACCCGGCGGAACCGGTTGAAGGTTTCACCGATGGGGATCATGCGCAGGCGCAACGCACCGTCGAGGATTTCTTCCACCAACCCGGACACCGTCGAGGTGGCTTCCTGCAACGAGTCGTCGTGGCAGTTGCGGGCCAGCAGGCTGGTGCCGGCACTGGCGATGACCAGTTCACCCACCAGGTTGATCAGTTCGTCGAGCTTGTCGGCATTGACCCGCACATAGGCGCCATCCTTGGCTTTGTTTTCACTGCTGGCCGGTGGCCTTTCGGCAGGAAGTTGGGCCGCCGTTCGCGGCGTCTTGCGCTGGTCCGGCAGCAGTTCGCCGGTGGCGACCAGCGCCGTGCTCTCGTCGTTCGATTCCTGGGCGGTGGCGACCAGTCCGGTGTTTGCACGCTCGTCGACGGCCACGATCTCGATCAGGCAATCTTCCCGGACGAAATCGAAGACTTCATTGATTGCGCTGTGGCTGGCGGCCGAACGGAAGTCGATGTCGAACCCCAGGTAGCAGGATTCGGCATCAAAGGCTTCGACGCTGGGCAACGTCTCTGTCTGTGTGTCGAGGTGGACGATTTCACCGAGGGTCTGCAAATAGCGCAGGAACGACAGTGGGTCCATGCCGTTGCGGAACACGTCCTGGCCGAAGCGCAGGGAAATGTGCCAGAGGCGCGTTTCGGACGGCTCCTGCGTTGTGGTTTCAGCCGCCGGTGCCGGCGCGTCGTCAGGCGGGGGCGCCTGGTACTCCTGCAGGACTTGGCACAGCTCCATCTCCCGTTTCAGGGCCGGCGGGGTCAACGTCCCGCCCTGGTTGGCCACCACGTTGATCAGTTCCAGCATGTGGTCGCTGGATTTGAGCAGCACGGCGATCAGGCCGGTGTCTACCTCGACGCTGCCGTTGCGCAGGCGATCGAGCACATCTTCGACGATGTGGGTGAAGCTGACGATCGGTTCCAGGCCGAACAGTCCGGCCGAGCCCTTGATGGTGTGGGCCGCACGGAAGATCGCACCGATGGCGTCATCGTCGGCCGGGTCGTTTTCCAGTTGCAGCAGGGATTCTTCCATTGCCTGCAACTGCTCCCGTGCCTCGATGATGAACGTTTGTTGTGCCTGGTCGAGATTGATGCTCACGCTCATATCCTTTGTCGTGTCGGGCGGTGATGCAGGGCTAGGCCAGCAGGTTGCACAGCTCGAGCGTTTCGCTGACAGCTTTGCTGCGAGCGGTCAGGGTCAACTGGGTGCCGGCCTTCGGCGCCTCGCGCAGGGCTATCAGCAGCAGTTGCAGGCCGGCGCCGTCCATTTCGGTCACCTGTGACAGGTCCAGCTCCATGGCCGGCGCATTGCCCAGGCATGGCAGCAATTGCGCGGCCAGGTCGGCGGCGGTGTAGATCGTCAGCTCGCCGTCGATCTGCACCTGTGCGGTGTCACCCTGTGTTTCGTACAGCAGCGGCATCACAGCCTCCGGCCATCAAGGAAGGATCAGTTTGGAAACCGCCGCCAGCATTTGCGCGGGTTGAAACGGCTTGACCACCCAGGCCTTGGCGCCTGCCGCCTGGCCTTCCTGTTTCTTCGATTCCTGGGACTCGGTGGTGAGCATGATGATCGGCGTGAACTTGTAGCTGGCCAGCTTCTTGACCTCCTTGACGAAGGTGATGCCGTCCATGTTCGGCATGTTCACGTCACTGATGATCAGGTGCACTTTCTGCCCGTTGAGCTTGCCCAGCGCATCCTTGCCATCGCTGGCTTCGATCACGTCGTAGCCGGCACTTTTCAACGCAATGCCGACGACCTGCCGAACGCTCGCGGAGTCGTCGACAACCAATACACTTTTAGCCATGAACGGCTCTCCTAAAAGAAGGTTATTTCCTGTGAAGCTTGTTGCACGCCCGAGTCGCCGTGGTGGTTGCGGCGTTGCTCGTCGGTGGCATAAGTGGTTTCCATGCGGGCCAGCCATTGGCGGGCATCGATGGACACGGCCTGGTCGGGCGACTGGCTGGCCTGCTGCATATGCACGTGCAGGTCCTCGATGTTGTCGCGCACATGGCTGAGGATCTGGCTGACCCGATCCTGGAATTGCAGGCTGACCAGCACCTCGGTGAGTTCGTCGCGGATGCCGAAGCTTTCCTGCTGCAGCAGGTCCGCCGACTGGGCCAATTGCCCGGTTACGTTTTTGAAACGCTCCAATACGTGCTGGATGCTGTCCTCGGACGTAGAGACCGATTGGCTGTCCTGATCGGCGCCACTGGAGGCGGCCTGGACCAATTGGGTGATGGCGGTATTGATGATGTCGACCTTGGCCGACATCTGCTGACCGGTCTCGCTGGACTTGCTCGACAGGCTGCGCACGGCGTCGGCCACCACCGCGAAACCGCGCCCGGCTTCACCGGCCCGAGCGGCTTCGATGGCGGCGTTGAGGGCCAGCAGGTTGGTTTGCGCGGCAATCGCGGCGACGTCGGCGGCCATGGTCCGCAGCTCGCCGGTGTAGGCGGTAAGGTTGCGCACCTGGGCCAGGGTTTCGTCACGGCTGGCTTGGGTGGCTTTCAGGGAGTCGATCACCCGCACCAGTTCATTCTCGCTCTGGGCCAGCACCTGCACGGCGCCGCCACTGCTTTTCCCGGCCAGCTCACCGGCGGCCAGTTGTGAGGCTTGCACGGTTTCTTCCAGGCGTGACGAAATGCCGGTGAAGCGGCTGGTCAGCGAGACGATCGCGGCCTCGGTCTGTTGCCGGGAGCTTTCGACCTGCTTGGCCCAGATCGGCATGGCCCCGAGGATGACTTCGTTGAGTTGCGTGCTGGCTTTGTGATTGGCGTGTTCGATGGTGTGCAGGTCATGCCGGGCGGTGGCGGCGGTGACCGCGTGATCCAATTGCCGGCGCTGCGCGCGCGCGCCCCATACGCCAACACCGAGACCAAGGACCAGCAGCGCTGCGCTGAAACCGATGTTTTGTGCGTTCGTTTCGTTGAGCAGCAGCACGCCGGCGGTGGCGGCAACCGCCACGAGCACGGGACTCCAGAGGAGGCGAGGTAGGTTGGAGGAAAAGGAATGACCGTGTGGATACGACGTCATGGTTCGGTCCTTGAACAGTGTTGCTAACAGGTTATTGGCGAATAACTGGTTATCTGCGACCTCGGATTTGTCTTGAAGACCAGTCGTCCGATTTCTGACATCTGTAGGCAAGGGCCTACTCAGGGCGTGGCACTGTGCTACTTCAGGTTAGCTACAGTCTGTGAAATGTCGAATCGGGCCGACGGGATGAAACCTGTGGGAGCAAGGCTTGCCCTGATACACGAACCTGTGGGAGCAAAGCTTGCTCGCGATTGCCGTAAGTCTGCCAGCAACCATTTTGGCTGGTCTGCCGCTATCGCGAGCAAGCTTAGCTCCCACAGTTTTTGCGCCGTTTGATCCTTGACTGACTGGCATTAGGGCAAGCTTTGCTCCCACAGGTTGCTCAGGATTGCGCTAAATTACCGACACCTGAATCGTCGAACCTGCCATCAAGAGCCCCCATGCCGACCCAGCCGCTCTGGAAAACCTACCTCCTGTTCCTCATTCCCATGGTCCTGTCCAATTTCCTGCAGTCCATGTCCGGCACGCTCAACAGCATCTACATCGGTCAGATGCTCGGCACCCAGGCACTGGCGGCGGTGTCGGGGATGTTTCCAATCCTGTTTTTCTTCATTGCACTGGTGATCGGCCTGGGCGCGGGGGCCGGGGTGTTGATCGGGCAGGCCTACGGCGCCCGGGAAACCGGCACGGTGAAGGCGATTGCCGGCTCGACGCTGTTGTTGGGAGCGATCATCGGACTGGTGGCGGCGGTGCTCGGCAGCGTCTTTACGCGTCAGGCCCTGCAAGGCTTGGGCACGCCGGCGGATGTGCTGGAAGACGCCGTTGCCTATGCCCGGGTCATGATGTGGATTCTGCCGATATTGCTGGTGTTCGTATTGTTCACCCAGCTGTTGCGCGGGGTCAGCGATACGCTGACGCCGTTGCTGGCGTTGATGGTGTCCACCGGGGTCGGGATGCTGCTCACCCCGGCGCTGATTCGTGGCTGGCTGGGCTTGCCGCAGATGGGCATCCAGAGCGCGGCACTGGCGGGGCTGGTGGGCACGGCGTCGGCCATGGTGTTGCTGGCGTGGCGCTTGAACCGTCGTGAGCATGCCCTGGCACCGGACTGGGCGTTGTTCGCGGCGATGCGCCTGGACCGGGAGATCCTCGCCAAGGTGCTGCGCATCGGCCTGCCGACGGGGTTGCAGATGGTGGTGATCTCCCTGTCGGAACTGGTGATCCTGGCGCTGGTCAATCGCCACGGTTCACAGGCCACGGCGGCCTACGGCGCGGTGACGCAGATCGTCAACTACGTGCAGTTCCCGGCGTTGTCGATTGCCATCAGTGCCTCGATCCTCGGTGCCCAGGCCATTGGCGCCGGACGCCTGGAGCGCCTGGGGCCGATCCTGCGCACGGGGCTGCTGATCAACGTCTACCTGACGGGGGGACTGGTGCTGCTGGGGTACCTGTTGTCCCATTGGCTGCTGGGGTTGTTCATCACCGACCCGGCGGCACGGGTCCAGGCCGAACACCTGCTGCACATCATGCTCTGGAGCTTGCTGGTGTTCGGTTTCCAGGCCATCGTCAGCGGCATCATGCGCGCCAGCGGCACGGTGCTGCCGACGGTGGCGATTTCGATTTTCTGCATCATTGGCGTGCAGGTGCCGGCGGCTTACCTGCTCGACGCTCACTTCGGCCTGGAAGGGGTATGGATAGCGTTTCCCGTGGCGTACCTGAGCATGTTGTTGCTGCAGGTGCTGTATTACAAACGGGTCTGGCAACATCAGTCGATCGAGCGGTTGGTATAAATACCCCAGACACCATAGCCCCCCTGTGGGAGCGAGCCTGCTCGCGATAGCGGTGTGTCAGGCAACCTCCAATCGACGGTGCCGACGCATTCGCGAGCAAGCCCGCTCCCACCGGGGACCAATGTTTTGACTGTGAGAATCCGATGTCCGTAAAGCACTCATCCAAGGCCTACCACGCTTTTCTCTTCGACATGGACGGCACCCTGCTGAACTCCATCGCCGCCGCCGAGCGGATCTGGACCCGCTGGGCGCTGCGCCACGGCGTGGACGTGGCGGCGTTCCTGCCCACCATCCATGGCGTGAGGGCCATCGACACCATCGCGCGCCAACATCTGCCGGGCGTGGACGCCCAGGCTGAAGCCGAGCGGATTACCCGGGAGGAAATCGAAGACGTCGAAGGCGTGGTGGCCGTGCCGGGCGCCGTGGCGTTCTTGAATGGCCTGCCTCCCGAGCGCTGGGCGATCGTCACCTCGGCCCCTATGGCACTGGCTTTGCGTCGGATGGAGGCCGCCGGCATCCCGCGTTCCGCCGTGATGGTCACCGCCGAAGATGTCAGCGACGGCAAACCCAACCCCGCCTGTTATCGATTGGCTGCCGAGTGGTTGCGAGTGGCATCGGAGGATTGTCTGGTGTTTGAGGATGCCGACGCCGGTATCCGGGCCGGCGAGGCGGCGGGAGCGGATGTGATGGTGGTGACGGCGACGCACGTGCATCCGGTGGACACTGTCCATCCGTCGATCAAGGATTACCTTGGGCTTGGCGTTGGATTGGATGCATCAGGATTGATGCAGCTGAACACAATTCTGTAGCCGCAGCAGACCCCTGTGTGGGAGCGAGCCTGCTCGCGATGACGGCGGTACATTCAGCATCAATGCAACTGAACCACCGCTATCGCGAGCAGGCTCGCTCCCACAAGGGGCCGGGTGTTCCGGAGGGTCAGGTCACCACGCGATAGCACGGCACATAGGCCGCGCCGCCCGGCAGTTTCATCCGGTGCTGGGCGACGAAGGCCTGGAGCAGGCGGTCGAGGGGTTCCATGATGGCGGGGTCGCCGTGGATTTCGTAAGGGCCGTGTTCTTCGATCAGGCGGATCCCCTTGTCCTTGACGTTACCGGCCACGATCCCGGAGAACGCACGGCGCAGGTTGGCGGCCAGCTCATGGGACGGCAGGTCGAGGCTCAAGCCCAGGCTGGCCATGTTGGCGTGGGTCGGATCGAACGGACGCTGGAAGCCTTCATCGATCTTCAGCAGCCAGTTGAAGTGAAAGGCGTCGTTGCGCTCGCGGCGGAACTGCTTCACTTCCTTGAGCCCCTGAGTCATCTGCCGTGCCACTTCGGCCGGGTCGTCGACGATGATCTGGTAATGCTTCTGGGCCGCTTCGCCGAGAGTCGCACCGACAAAGGCATGCAACTGATCGAAGTACGGCGCGGCGCTTTTCGGCCCCGTGAGCACGACCGGGAAGGGCAGGTCCTGGTTGGCCGGGTGCATCAGGATGCCCAGCAGGTACAGGAACTCTTCCGCCGTACCGGCACCGCCCGGGAAGATGATGATGCCATGGCCGACACGCACGAAGGCTTCCAGGCGTTTCTCGATGTCCGGCAGGATCACCAGCTCGTTGACGATCGGATTTGGCGCCTCGGCGGCGATGATGCCCGGTTCGGTCAGGCCCAGGTAGCGGCCGCCATGGATGCGTTGCTTGGCATGGGCAATGGTCGCGCCTTTCATCGGGCCCTTCATCACGCCCGGGCCGCAGCCGGTGCAGATGTCCAGACTGCGCAGGCCCAGTTCGTGGCCAACCTTCTTGGTGTACTTGTATTCTTCGGTGTTGATCGAGTGACCACCCCAGCACACGACGATTTTCGGCTCTACACCTGGACGCAAGGTGCGGGCGTTGCGCAGCAGGTGGAAGACGTAGTCGCTGATGCCCTGGGACGAGCTCAGGTCGATGCGCTGGCTGTCCAGCTCGTTCTCGGTGTAGACGATGTCGCGCAGGGCGCTGAACAGCATTTCCCGGGTGCTGGCGATCATCTCGCCGTCGACGAAGGCGTCGGCCGGCGCGTTCAACAGTTCCAGGCGCACGCCACGGTCCTGTTGATGAATGCGGATCTCGAAGTCCTTGTAGGCCTCCAGGATGGTCTTGGCGTTGTCGACATGGGCGCCGGTATTGAGGATGGCCAGGGCGCACTGGCGGAACAAGGTATAGATGCTGCCGGAACCGGCTTCGCTCAGTTGCTGGACTTCGCGCTGGGACAGGGTCTCCAGGCTGCCTTTCGGGCTCACTGAAGCGTTGATTACATGTCTTTGAGTCATTCAGCTTTCCTTGAAAACGATGCCGTGCACACAACGACGGCATCTTGAAAAAAACGTCCCCGCGCAAAGATCGCACGATCCTTGTGGTATCGCCATGGACTTTGATCCGGTTCCTTCGGCTCGTCTGCCGCACAAAATGAGCCCCAGCATAGCTAAATCGGCCGGGCAGGCGATAATGCTCGACTCTTTTTGTCCCGTACAAGGAAATTGCACTGCGATGTTCGAGATCAAACCGTGGGACGCCGACCTCTACCGACAGCAGACCCGCCGCAGCACACTGATCATCGCCGTGGTGTTCCTGGCGCTGGCCATGCTGTTGTCCAGCCTGGCCGTGATGCTGTTCGGCACGCCTGGGGCCGATAATTTTCGCTTCAACCTCGGCGGGGTGATTGTGGCAGTGCTGGTGATGGCCGCGCTAATGCGTCTGTATCTCTGGAGGCAACCCTGGATGGCGGCGGCGGTGTACGGCTGGCAACTCAAGCGCAATCTGATGCGCGTCACCAACGTCATGCATCAGGTGACGGACGGCGTACAGGCCCGGGATCCGGTCGCCATGAAGGTGTTGCGGTTCTATCACCTGGGGCTGGCCCAGATGCATCACCTGGATGCCAACTCAAGTGATCAGCAGGCGCTGGTGCGAGAAGCCGATGGACATGCGGAGACGATGCGGGGGATGGGCCTGGACACTGAGCAGTCGAGCCTGGACCTGGCGTGGATCGATACGCTGAAGAAGACTTATGCGCAGCGTTGATCGGCTATCGGATAACCTGATAAACATTTAAACACTATCAGCTATGGCTGTTTAAAGTGTCCGGGTACGCCATGTTCCTGTTCAATGGGGCGTGTTCTTTTCTGAACTTGAACATCACTCAATTGAACGTCTTGGAGTTCACTGAAAGAAACTCTTAACAGGGCTTCGGCTTCGCTGACACTCAATGTCTCGCTGTCGGCTTCCATCACGCGGCTATCAGGTTGGCCGTTGGCGATAAAGCTGACGATGAACCGCTCCTGGTTGCTCATGCTTCACCTCGACTCATCGAGCACCAGGGCGCAGCAAGGCTGCGCCCCAGCGGGTCTCAGGGGTTAAGACTTCCTGCCAGCGCCGCTTTGGCCGCGTTCGCTGCCTTTGCTGCCAGCGCCAGAGCCTTTTTGGCGGTCGTTGGTGTTGCTGCCGCCCGATGCCTGTCCGCCTTTCTTACCGGCTTCAGATGCTTTTTCACGATCATTTGCGAAGTTGCCTGGGTTTTTGTTTCCGCTGTTAGCCATTTCGAGAATCCTCATACTGGTTTAAGCGAGCAACGTGCCTCGCATTAAATGTGAAAGGTAAGTGGCGAAGGAAGTTTAATAAAAGCGTTGTACTGGCGACGAATGGTCATTGGATGTTAATTAAAAGAGTTGTCTCGCCGCTTCGCTTCGTAGTTATAGGGAATTGAATATTTTTATAATGAAGCAAGGAATACCTCATTTTGTTAATCGCATTAAAAGAGCGTTGCTCCCACAAACGGTGGCTTAACTGACAGGCGTTGCGCCACCCGGGGCCTCAATCCTCACCACCGCTGACTTTCCAGTGCCTGGCGTCCGTGGGGAAGACCACCTGTTCGACCCGGTGGGCGATGCCGAAGGCCAGGGAGTTTTCCGCCGGAATGACCCGTTCCTCATTGCACAGGCATTTGAATATATCCAGCTGCGTGGCAGCCCCGGCGGTTTCCTTGACGTAGATCTCCACGTATCGCGCGACGTCGTTGTCCAGGCTGGACAGGTATTCGCGCAGACGCGAGTGATCCACCGATTTCTGGCCGAAATACCAGTTCATGGGATGGATCAGGAAGCGCGAATGAGGGGTTGTGGTGCGGTCGCTGGCGGCCAGGTACATGACGATGCCCATGGATTCGATATTGCCGGCGTTTACCGCACGCACCGGCACGGGGAGGGACTTGATGAAGGTGTAGAGGGTGAAGCCGAAGTTGGTGCTGCCGCCGACCGTGGAGAGATTGAGCATCAGTGAATCTGCGCCTTTCTCGATCGCCTCCAGGCAGTTGTCGCGGAAACGTTCGGTGGTTCCCTGATCGATCTGGCAATGAAAATGGACAATGTGTTCAGACATCGAGGACTCCTGTCGATTTCACGCGTGAGGTATTGCGGGACCGTACAGTTGGGAGTTCACCGTTGGCTGGATGTTCCTGAGGGAGAGACCATTGTTCGGGTCGTGTCAGCTTCCGAACTCCGACTCGCACGCTTGCGTGGCTTGCATCACCCGTTGCAAAAAAATCGCCAGCCCGGCTTCTTCTTCGCTGAGACCTTTACGGGCCCGGGGCTTGGGCAGTTGCTTCAACGTGCCGAGCAGGAAACCTTCCAGCACCGCAGGATGAATGTAGCACTTGCGACAGACGGACGGCGTATTGCCCAATTGCCGGGCGACCTGCCTGACCATCTCGGCGATGTGTTTTTTCGCTTCTGTCTCGGTTTCCCAGCCCAACGTCCGCAAGCCTGCCAGGGCCGCCGCACTGCCGGCCCAGGTGCGGTAATCCTTGGCGGTGAACTCGGCGCCGGTCAGGGTCTTGAGGTAGGCATTGATGTCCGAGGAACTGATGGCGTGGCGCTCACCGTGTTCGTCCAGGTACTGGAACAGATTCTGCCCGGGTATTTCCTGGCAGCGCTTGATGATCCGTGCCAGGCGCCGGTCCTTCACGGTGATCTGGTGCTCGACGCCGCTCTTGCCACGGAACTGGAAGGCGATGGCGCTGCCGTTGACCTCGACATGTTTGCTGCGCAGGGTGGTCAGGCCATAAGAGCGATTCTCCCGGGCGTACTGGCTGTTGCCGACGCGGATCAAGGTCACGTCCAGCAAGGTGATGACGGTGGCCATGACTTTGTCGCGACTGAAACCGGGTGTCGCGAGAATCGCCTCCAGGCGTTTGCGCAAGCGGGGCAGGGTGCGACCGAACTCCAGCATCCGCGAATACTTGTCGGCATCGCGCACCTCGCGCCAGCGCGCGTGGTAACGGTATTGCTTGCGCCCGCGTGCGTCCCGGCCGGTGGCCTGGAGATGCCCGCGCGGGTCGGTGCAGATCCACACATCGGTATAGGCTGGCGGCACCGCAAGGGCATTGATGCGCTGGATTTCGGCCGCATCGGTGATACGTTGACCCTGAGGATCGAAATAACAGAACTTGCCCCGTAACTTCCTGCGGGTGATACCGGGGCCGGTGTCGTCGACATAATGCAGATCGGCCGGCAATGCTTCGGGCAGCGGAGTGTCGGGCATGGAGAAATCCTTGGCAGCTATGCGGTGGCCTATGGATTCATTGACCGCGGCCCGTTGCGGTCGTGCCGAAATTCTGAGAACACCCAGAACCCCTGTGGGAGCGAGCCTGCTCGCGATGACGGCGGTACGTTCAGCATCAATGCAACTGAACCACCGCTATCGCGAGCAGGCTCGCTCCCACAGGGAATAGCGAACGCTTCAAAAGACCGGTCGGCTGTCAGGCCGCGTCTACAGCTCAGGCCAACACCGCCACCGCCTTGATCTGCGCCCACAGCACCTGCCCCGGGTGCAACGCCAACTGATCGCGGGAATAGCGGGTGATGCGGGCCAGCAGCGGTGTGCCGGCGGCTTCCAGGCGGATCAGCACGTGGGCGGCGTTGTCGGCGGCCAGTTCGCTGGTCACCGTGACCGGCAAGCGATTGAGGATACTGGTCTGGGCATCGTTCGCCAGGCTGAGGCTGACGTCCCGGGCCTGGACTTTGAAGCGCAGCGGCTGTCCGATGGCCAGCGGCGTATGGGCCACCCGCACGTGCAGCGGCCTACCGGGCAGTGTCAGGGTGAGCAATTGATAGGCGGGGTCGTAATCGCTGACCGTGCCCTGGATCACCACGCCGGCGTCATCCCCCAGGGCCAGCGGCAGGTCGAGCCGCGCCAGGGTCTCGCCAATCGGCCCGCTGGCCAGCGCGCGGCCACCGTCGAGCAACACAATGTGATCGGCCAGGCGCGCCACTTCGTCCTGGGAATGACTGACGTACAGCACCGGGATGTCCAGCTCATCGTGGAGCCGTTGCAGGTAGGGCAGGATCTCGTTCTTGCGCCGGGTGTCGAGCGCGGCCAGCGGCTCATCCATCAACAACAGGCGTGGGCTGGTCAGCAGGGCGCGGGCGATGCCCACCCGCTGGCGCTCACCGCCGGACAGGTTGTGGGGCTGGCGGTCGAGCAAGTGGCCGATGCCCAGCAGTTCGGTGGCCTGGTCCATGTCCACCCGCCGTTGCCCCGGGGCGATGCGCTTGAGACCGAATGCCAGGTTGGCCCGCACCGACAGATGGCTGAACAGGCTCGCCTCCTGGAACACATATCCCACTGCCCGTTGATGGGGCGGCACGAACATACCGCGCTCGCTGTCCTGCCACACCTCGCCGTTGATCCGCACGAAGCCTCGTGGCGCGCGCTCCAGGCCTGCGATGCAGCGCAGGCAGGTGGTCTTGCCGGAGCCGGATGGACCATACAACGCCGTCACGCCCCGGCCCGGCAGTTGCACATCCAGGTCCAGGGAAAAATCGCCCTGGTCGAGCTGCAAACGCGCCTGAATCATCGATCAGCTCCAGGCTGTCCGGGTCCTGCGGCGGGTATACAGCGCCAGCAGCACAACGAATGAAAATACCAGCATCGCCGCCGCCAGCCAGTGGGCCTGGGCGTATTCCAGGGCTTCGACGTGGTCGTAGATCTGCACCGACACCACCCGGGTCTTGTCCGGGATATTGCCGCCGATCATCAGCACCACGCCGAACTCGCCGACAGTGTGGGCGAAGCCGAGGATGGCCGCGGTGATGAAGCCGGGGCGGGCGAGGGGCAGGATGACGCTGAAGAAGGTGTCCCAGGGACCGGCGCGCAGGGTGGCGGCGACCTCCAGGGGGCGACTGCCGATGGCCGAGAACGCGTTCTGCAGGGGCTGCACCACAAACGGCATGGAATAGATCACCGAGCCGACTACCAGCCCGGCGAAACTGAACGTTAGGGTGCCCAGCCCGAGGGCCTGGGTCAACTGACCGATCCAGCCATTGGGCCCCAATGCCAGGAGCAGATAGAAACCGATCACCGTAGGCGGCAGCACCAGCGGCAGGGCCACCACCGCACCCACCGGCCCGCGCAACCAGGATCGGGTGCGCGACAGCCACAGGGCGACGGGCGTGCCGATGAGCAGCAGAATCACTGTGGTCAGCGAGGCGAGTTTGAGGGTCAGCCAGATCGCTGAATAATCGGCACTGGTCAGCGGCATTTAGCGTTGGTAACCGTAGGCTTGGATGATGGCGGTGGCTTTCGGGCCCTTGAGGTAGTCCATCAATGCCTTGGCGGCGGGGTTGTCGCGGCCTTTACTGAGGATCACCGCGTCCTGTTTGATCGGGTCGTGCAGTTCGGCCGGGACGATCCATGTCGAACCGCTGGTGAGCTTGCCGTCCTTGTACACCTGGGACAGCGCCACGAAGCCAAGTTCGGCGTTGCCGGTGGAGACGAATTGATAGGCCTGGGTGATGTTCTGGCCTTCGACGATCTTACCCTTGACCTCTGGGGCCAACCCCAGTTTGTCCAGCACCTGGGTCGCGGCCAGGCCGTAGGGCGCGGCCTTGGGATTGGCGATGGACAGGTGCTGGAAGCCGTTGTTCTTGAGGACCTGGCCCTGGTCGTCGACATAGCCGTCCCTGGCCGACCACAGCGCCAGCGTGCCGATGGCGTAGGTGAAGCGTGAACCCTTGACGGTGTCACCTTCGTTTTCCAGCTTGGCCGGGGTGGTGTCATCGGCGGCGAGGAACACTTCGAAGGGCGCGCCATTCTTGATCTGGGTATAGAACTGCCCCGTTGCACCGTAGGCTGCCACCAGTTTGTGGCCGGTGTCTTTTTCGAAGTCAGCGGCGATGGCCTGGATCGGTGCGGTGAAGTTGGCGGCCACGGCCACCTGTACTTCATCGGCCTCGACGGCGCCAGCGGCCAGGAAGGTGGTCAGCAGCAATGACGCGAAGCGGGTGGGGCGCATTGAAGACTCCGTAAGGGGTGGTTTCGCTATATACGGAAATATATAGCGAATGCCTGACAAACGGAATGTGAGTTTTGTGTTGTTGCTGTTGGCAGTGGGGTGAGAATGTGCCGGCCTCATCGCGAGCAGGCTCGCTCCCACAGGGATCTGTGCTTGATCCTGTTCTAGTACCGGACACTGTGGGAGCGAGCCTGCTCGCGATGGCGTCCGGGCCGGCGATGAGGCTCTCAGGCACTTGAACACTTGCCAAGCCGCGCCAGTGTTTCATCAGCCAGGCGCCGGGTCAGTTCGCCGGTCGGCAACTCCCGGCCCATGGGAAACGCCTGGCCCGCCCAGAGGTTGCTGAAATCGGCTTCGTCCTTGGCCCGTAGCGGCATCAAGGCACCACCTGCCAGGGGAAATGCCGGTGCCAGCGGGCTCATCGGGCCGACTTCGCGCATCACCCGGTTGACGATGCCCCGGGCCGGCCGCCCGGTGAACAGGTTGGTCACGGCGGTCTGGCTTTCCCGGGCGGTGCGCAGCGCCCGGTGGTGGGATGCGCTGATCTTGGCCTCGGGGGTGAACAGGTACGCGCTGCCCAGTTGCGCCGCCGATGCGCCGAGGGCAAACGCCGCAACGATTCCCCGCGCATCGCCGATGCCGCCGGTGGCGATCACCGGCACTTTCACCGCATCCACCACTTGGGGCAGCAAGGCGAACAGACCTACCTGGGTGTTGAGGTCGTCGCTGAGAAACATCCCACGGTGGCCGCCGGCTTCGTAGCCCATGGCGATGATCGCGTCGCAACCGTGCTGTTCCAGCCAGATAGCCTCCTCGACGGTGGTTGCCGAAGAAAGGATCTTCGCCCCGGTGGCCTTTACCCGATCCAGCAGGGATTGCTCCGGCAAGCCGAAATGGAAGCTGACCACTTTCGGTCGCATCTCCTCCAGCACCCGGCAGGCGGCATCGTCGAATGGCGTGCGGTTGGACACCGGCGTCGGCGCCTCGAAATCGGCGCCCAGTTCGTCATAGTAGGGCTTGAGTCGCTGCTTCCAGGCCTCGGCCCGCTGCTCGTCGAAGGCCGGTGGCTGATGGGAGAAAAAGTTCACGTTGAACGGCTTGTCGGTCTGCTCGCTGATCGTCGTCAATGCCTGGCGCAGTTGCTCGACGTCCAGCATCGCCGCCGGCATCGAGCCCAGCCCGCCGGCATTGCAGGTGGCGACCACCATGGCGGGCCCGGTCACCCCGGCCAGCGGCCCCTGGATAATGGGCAGCTCGATACCGAGCAGGTCGAGGAGGCGGGTGTCTGGCCATTGGCTCATGTGCAGGGTGCTCCGGCAGGGCAAGAAACCCCGTTTGTAGCAGGTGTGGCCCCGCCAGGGCCAGTCGAGTTTTTCAATCGAAGGCAGCGCTTGATCCCTCGGGCGAGAGGATTACCATGCGTGCTTCACTCACCCAGGAGCCTTAGCCATGGATGTAAAACTCAAGGCAGTCGAACCCTTTAGCGTGGCGGGTTTGCAGGTCCGCACCCGCAACACCGATGAGCAGCAACCCGACACGGCAAGGATCGGCCCGATGTGGGAGCAGTTCTTCACCGAGGGCCTGTTCGACCGGATTCCAGCCAGACGCTCGGAGTCGTTCGTCTATGGGGTGTATTCCAATTATGAGTCCGATGCGACCGGGCACTTCGATGTGACGGCCGGCGTGGAGGTCGACGCGACGAGTCCAGGCTACCCCGCCGTGGACATCGAGGGCGGGGATTACCTGGTGTTCTCGGCCAAGGGGCCGATGCCCGACTGCGTGATCCAGACCTGGGGTCTGATCTGGGCGTATTTCGCCGACAACCCACAGACGGTGCGCCGCTTCGCCACCGACTTCGAGGTCTACAGCGGCCCCGATTCGGTGGCGATCTACATTGGCGTTCAGTCCCCGGACGAGCGCTCCAACGCCAGCAACTGACGCTTGCGCTCCACGCCCCAGCGATAGCCCGAGAGGTTGCCGTCGCTGCGCACCACCCGGTGACAGGGGATCGCCACGGCCAGGCTGTTGGCGCCGCAGGCCTGGGCCACTGCGCGCACGGCCTTGGGCAGGCCGATGCGCTGGGCGATCTCGGCGTAGCTGGCGGTGCTGCCGGGCGGAATCTCCCGCAGGGCCTGCCAGACTCGCTCCTGGAACGCCGTGCCTTGTAAATCCAGGGGCAGGTTCAGGCCCAGGGCGGGCGCTTCGATGAAGCCGACCACCTGGGCGACCAGTTGCTCGAATTCCCGGTCGGCGCCGATGAGGTTGGCGCGGCGGAATTTATCCTGCAGGTCGCGGACCAGCGCGTCCGGGTCGTCCCCCAGCAGGATGGCACACACGCCTCGTTCGCTTTGCGCCACCAGGATCGCTCCCAGGGAGCATTGCCCGACGGCGAAGCGGATGTCGGTGTTCTGCCCGGCGGCACGGTAGTCGGCGGGTTTCATGCCCAGCACTTTATCGGCCGCTTCGTAAAAGCGGCTGTTGGAGTTGAAGCCGGCGTCGTACAACGCTTCGGTGACGGTCCCCGCGTCGGCCAGGCGTTCGCGCACCCTGCGCGAGCGGTGGGCGGCGGCATAGCCCTTGGGGGTCAGGCCAGTGACGGTCTTGAAGATCCGATGGAAATGGAAGGGGCTCAGGCCTGCGCTTTGCGCCAGTTCATTGAGCCCTGGCAGCTCCTCTGCCGCCTCGATCTGCCGGCAGGCCGCCGCGACCCGGGCGGCTTGTTGGGCGGCCACCTGGGTCTGGTCCCTGGCGGCGCGTTTGCTGGGACGATAGCCGGCGGCCTGGGCCTGTTCCGGCGTGTCGAAGAATTCGACATTCCGCGGATTGGGCAGGCGCGACAGGCTGCTGGGGTGGCAGTAGATACCGGTGGTTTTCACGCCGTAGACGAATTGCCCATCAGCGCGTGGGTCCCGGGCGAGCACGGCGGCCCAGCGGGGATCCAGTTCAGGGGCGAGGGTGTTCGAAGTGGTGTTCATGGTCGTTTTGTCCATTGGCCCGTTTTGGCTACCGTAACCAGCCTGCGGGAGGGCGACACTCCGGCTCTTGCGGTTGAATTCTGCACGGTTATCCGGCGGTGCGGAATGTCATGTTGATGCGCTGCGCGCCCAGCCGTGAATGCCGGCCGTCCTTGAGCGGCAGCACGCCGTGGTAACGCAGCCGGTCGACGCCGCCCCAGACCACGATGTCGCCGTGAAACAGCGGAACGCGCAAGGGCTTGTCGCTGCGCTCGAATCCGCCGAACTGGAACACCGCCGGCAGACCCAGGGAGATCGAGACGATGGGGGCGGTGAGGCTGTGCTCGTCCTTGTCCTGGTGCAACGACATCCGCGCGCCCGGCACGTAGCGGTTGATCAGGCAGGCGTCGGGCACGAAGTCCTCGAAATGTGCTGTCCGCGCGGCGGCCCGGGCCAGTTCGCGGAACAGCGTCGGCATGTCGGGCCAGGGGCGGCCGCTCTGTGGGTCATAGGTGGTGTAGCGATAGCCGCTGCGGTCGGTGGTCCAGCCCAACGCGCCGCAATTGCTCAAGGCCACCGACATGGTAAAGCCGCCGGGCGTGACCATCTGCCGAAACGGCGCAGCCTCCAGGATCGTTTCCAGGTCCGGCAGCAACCGTTCCAGCCAAGACAGGGCGAAGCCGCGCAGCACGAACGCCTGCTGGCCAATCTGTTCGATCTGCCCGGCTGTCGTCGTCGGCTCGTCGGCGAACAGGTCCAGCGTGATCGGGGTGTCGTCATTGCGCGTCATGAAAAATGATTCCGAGGGTGTGCCGTTGGCCGCTGTGCACGCGGCTGACGCCATGGCGCATGTTCACCCGATAATAACCGCGAACGCCTTTGACCGGTCGTTGATGCACGGCAAACACCACGGCATCGCCTTGTTTCAGACCGATGACCTGGGGACGTGACTGCATGCGCGGGCGTTGTTCGGTAAGCACGAACTCGCCACCGGTAAAGTCCTGGCCCGGTTCCGACAGCAGAATCGCCACCTGCAGCGGGAACACCTGCTCGCCGTACAGATCCTGGTGCAGGCAGTTGTAATCCTGGGGACCGTATTGCAGCAGCAACGGCGTCGGACGCTGTTGCCCGGCGTCATGGCAGTGCTGGATGAAATCGCTGTGCGCGTCGGGGTATCTCACCTCAAGGTCCATGCGTTCGTTCCAGCGATTGGCCAGGGGCACCAACAGCGGATACAACGCTTCTCGCAGTTGCTGGACGATAGCGGGCAGCGGGTAGCGGAAATACTGATATTCGCCGCGTCCGAAGCCGTGGCGAGCCATGATCACCCGGGAACGGAACAGCCCGGACTGCGCGTACAGGCTGCTGAGCTGTCGGCATTGAGTCGCCGACAACAGGTGGCGAAGCACGCCGCTGCCATCCTGTTCGAGGCTCTGTTCCAGGGCTGGAAGGTCGACTGCGTTGATGAACTGGGGCGGAGGAGACATGGTGACAATCCTGGGGGAGAGGATTGGTCAGTTTGGTGGATGTCCTGTTGGCCAACACTCCGGGGCTTGCGGTCAATGTTCCATTCTGGACCGGGGGCCATCTCTCACGCCGCATCACCCTGTGGCGAGGGGGTAAATCCCCTCGCCACAAAAAGCTTTACAACGCCTTGCTGACCTTGACCTCGCTGATCACATCGTCGGACTTTCCATGCATCGCTTCCAGCGCCGCCCGGGCTTCTTCCTTGGTGCCGGTTTCCAGCTGCGCGAACTCGAAGCGGCGTTCGTCGTTGAGTTTGTACTTGATGACGTATTTGGTTGTCTGGGCCACGGTTTTGCCTATGTGAGCTGGGGGCTCAGCTCAGTTTCGAGCTGGAGCGCCGGATGATTTTGATCTTGTGGGTCAGGGTCGGCTTGCGCGTGACGCTGATGGCCCGACGGCTGACGGTATCGATGGTGATGTTCCAGAAACCGGTGCTCGGTGCGGTGATCCGCGCCGGGAACGTATCGAACGCGCCGCCATGGTAAGTATGCCGTCCGCCATTCTTGAAACTGCGGAAGTTCGCGTCGTTCATCAAGCGGATGTTGCACGTTTGGGAGCATTCGATGACGACAATATCGTCTTCGTTGAGGTGCTCGCGTTGGTGGATGAATTTCATGGGCGCCTCCAGAAGGGCTTTTTCTACACGCTCGACACGGTAGGGGGCTGCAATAATGGGACGCAGTTTATCAGCACCGAGGGTGAAATAGCCGCCCTCGACCTAGGCTCTGTACGAAAAGCCTAATACGGCGCAAAACCTGTGGGAGCAAAGCTTGCTCGCGATAGCGACAGAGCAGTCCACATTGCTGCTGACTGGCTTACCGCAATCGCGAGCAAGCTTTGCTCCCACAGGTTTGTGGCTTGACTGACTGGCATTAGCCCTCGACCCGGCTTTGCTGATTTAGCGCAGCAGTAGCGGATAAAAAAATGCAGGGCACCGGAGAAAAACAGCTTCTACGCTGTCGGAGGGTCTTTGTCGGAGGAATCATATGAAGCGTAGTGCGTGGGTGTTGGCAGTGGCCGTAAGTGGATGTGCATCGGTATCGGACATCAACCAGACGCCGCCCACCATGAGCGTTATCTCCGGTAAGAAACCTCACGAATATGCCAAATGCGTCGCCGACAAGCTGGCCGGCAGCCGTGGCGCATTGCAGATGGAACCCCATAAGAACGGCGTCCGGCTGATCGTTCCCGGCAAACTATCGAGCCTGCCGGCGGCCGTGTTCGATATTGACGAACGCTCCAGCGGCAGCAGCATCAAGCTGCATGAAAGCATGTCCAATGTACCGCTGCGCCCGGGTGATGTGCAGGATGCGGCCAACGCCTGCATTTCCGGTTGAGAAAGGTATCAGCTCCGGCTGGAGCTTACTTGCATACCACCACGACACTGCGGCTGGTGAAGTTGCCGACATTCACGCCCAGGGTCTTGTCGCTTTCATTGGCCTGGGGCGTACCTTCGGTGCCGACGATACGGTAGCCGGTGCCGGCGCAGGAGGCATCTGCCTTTTCATAGCAGGCGGCCCAGGAATTGGCTTCGCCTGAACAGTCAATGGTCAGGCCCTGTTCGCCGTTGGCCAGATAGGTATTTTCAGTCGAGGCACAACCCGCCAGGGCCAGGACCGTAAACAGCGCCAGAAAAGTTCTCATGGAGTGGTCATCGCAAGGGAAGGGACAAGCGCGAGGTTATAGCGAATGGTCATTTCGGTACAGATAAACAACAGGCCTGCGCCAACGCCACAAGGCAATTGACCCAGGCCCGTCCGGTTATTTCTTGCGGCGATCGGTGCGTGCCGGAGCTTTTTCGCGCTCCTTGGCGGCGGGCGCAGGGCGCTCATCCTGGAACACCGCGGCCACTTCCACCGCCATGGTCTTGGTGGGCAAGGGACCGGCAACCTGCTCGCCATGGTAATTGACAATCCACCACTGGCCGTCCTTGTCCTGACTGACCGAATAACCGTTTGCGTTTCGTGTTGCCGACATCTAGCTGCCTCATTGGCGGGATCAAGGGCGCCATGATACGCCAAATGCACGCAAACGGTGCCTGCGGGCTTGCAGCAAGACCGTTGAACCCCCGAAACGAAAGGCGATTGAACTATCCGCCGGTTTATTTCTCTATGATGGCATCGGTTGGCCAGTGCAGGCATTGTAAGGTGCCTGCGGCCTGATTAGACTGCGCCGAAACTCGTCGTACACACCGCCTTTTAAAGGATTCATATGATCAAGAAATGCTTGTTCCCAGCAGCCGGTTACGGTACTCGCTTCCTGCCAGCGACTAAGGCCATGCCCAAAGAAATGCTGCCGGTGGTGAACAAGCCACTGATCCAGTACGGTGTCGAAGAAGCCCTTGATGCGGGCCTGACGGAAATCTCCATCGTGACCGGCCGTGGCAAGCGCGCGCTGGAAGACCATTTCGACATCAGCTACGAGCTGGAAAACCAGATCAAGGGCACCGACAAGGAAAAATACCTGGTCGGTATCCGCAAGCTGCTGGATGAGTGTTCGTTCTCCTACACCCGCCAGACCGAAATGAAAGGCCTGGGCCACGCGATCCTGACCGGCCGTCCGCTGATCGGCGACGAACCCTTCGCCGTGGTACTGGCGGACGACCTGTGCGTCAACCTGGAAGGCGACGGCGTGCTGACCCAGATGGTCAAGCTGTACAAGCAGTTCCGCTGCTCCATCGTGGCGATCCAGGAAGTCGATCCGCAGGAAACCAACAAGTACGGCGTGATCGCCGGCGAAATGATCCGCGACGACATCTATCGTGTGCACAGCATGGTTGAAAAGCCAAAGCCTGAAGACGCTCCGTCGAACCTGGCGATCATCGGCCGTTACATCCTGACGCCGGACATTTTCGATCTGATCGAACAGACCGAACCAGGCAAGGGCGGTGAGATCCAGATCACCGACGCCCTGATGAAGCAAGCCCAGAACGGCTGCGTCATGGCCTACAAGTTCAAGGGCAAGCGTTTCGACTGCGGTGGTGCCGAAGGCTACATCGACGCGACCAACTTCTGCTTCGAGAACTTCTACAAGACCGGCAAGGCTTACTGATAGCCCACGCCGCGGACTGAAAAGCGCCCCGACTGGTTCGGGGCGTTTTTTTTGGGGCAATGTATTGCCGTGTCTGGCATAGAACCCTGTGGCGAGGGGATTTATCCCCGCTGGGCTGCATAGCAGCCCCAAACCAACCAACTCAATCTGCCTGACACACCAAGTCGCCTGGTTTTAGGGCCGCTTCACAGCCCAGCGGGGCGGTGCGACGTTTCGCTAAATCCCCTCGCCACAGGAGCCGCGCTTGGCTTGATGACGCTCGCCCTGGCTTTTTCATTTTCCGCCCCCATAACCCACGCAACGCTGACCCGTCTGGAAACAGCGGGTATGCTGATGGCCTGCCTAAGGAGACAGTAAATGGCCTACGATTTTGACCTGTATGTGATTGGCGCCGGTTCCGGTGGTGTGCGGGCTGCGCGGTTTGCCGCCGGTTTTGGCGCCAGGGTGGCCGTGGCGGAAAGCCGTTACCTGGGCGGTACCTGTGTGAACGTTGGTTGCGTTCCGAAAAAGCTGTTGGTCTACGGCGCGCATTATGCCGAAGATTTCGAGCAGGCTTCGGCCTACGGCTGGTCGGCGGGCGAGGCGAGTTTCGACTGGGCCACGCTGATTGCCAACAAGGACCAGGAGATCAACCGCCTCAACGGCATCTATCGCAATCTGCTGGTCAACAGCGGCGTGGCGTTGCATGAGGGCCATGCGAAGATCACCGGTCCCCATGAGGTCGAGATCAATGGCCAGCGCCATACTGCCGAGCACATCCTGGTTGCCACCGGCGGTTGGCCGGTCATCCCGCAGATTCCGGGGCGTGAGCATGCCATCAGCTCCAACGAGGCTTTTTTCCTCAAGGAATTGCCCAAGCGCGTGCTGGTAGTGGGGGGGGGCTACATTGCGGTGGAGTTCGCTGGGATTTTCCACGGCATGGGGGCGCAGACGTCCTTGCTGTATCGCGGTGAGCTGTTCTTGCGCGGCTTTGACGGCGCGGTACGCAAGCACCTGGCCGAGGAACTGACGCGCCGGGGCCTGGATCTGCAGTTCAATGCCGATATCCAGCGCATCGACAAGCTGGCCGATGGCAGCCTGGAGGTGACGCTCAAGGACGGCCGCACGCTGTTGACCGATTGCGTGTTCTACGCCACCGGCCGGCGGCCGATGCTCGATAACCTCGGCCTGGAGAACACCGCTGTCACGCTGGATGAGAAGGGCTTTGTCCAGGTCAATGAAAAATACGAGACCTCCGAGCCGTCGATCCTTGCCATTGGCGACGTGATCGGGCGCGTACAGCTGACACCCGTCGCGCTGGCCGAAGGCATGGCGGTGGCGCGGCGCCTGTTCAAGCCCGAGCAGTACCGCCTGGTGGACTACCGGATGATTCCCACTGCGGTATTCAGCCTGCCGAACATCGGTACGGTTGGCCTGAGCGAGGAGCAGGCCCGGGAAGAGGGGCATGAGGTGCAGATTTTCGAAAGCCGTTTCCGGCCGATGAAGCTGAGCCTGACCGACTGTCAGGAACGTACGCTGATGAAACTGGTGGTGGATGCCCGGACCGACAAGGTCCTGGGTTGCCATATGGTTGGCCCGGACGCCGGGGAAATCGTCCAGGGCCTGGCCATTGCCCTCAAGGCCGGCGCCAGCAAGCGCGATTTTGACGAAACCATTGGCGTGCATCCGACTGCCGCCGAAGAGTTCGTCACCATGCGCACCCCTGCGGCCTGACGCTGTGGAGTAGAAGCTGCCGGGCTGCGGCAGCTTCTACAGATTTTTTCTATCTATACCGTTCCCTGATAGCCAAAACCAATTATTCGCATCAGCTTTGCCAATGAGCCAGGTTGGGCATGAGTGGGTAAGCTTCTCTCCATCAACTTTTCAACCCTGATGGAGAAACACCGATGCCTATCATCAACAGCCAAGTTAAACCGTTCAAAGCTACCGCATTCAAAAACGGCGCTTTCGTCGAAGTGTCGGACGCCGACCTGAAAGGCAAGTGGTCTGTCGTGTTCTTCTACCCGGCTGACTTCACCTTCGTTTGCCCAACCGAACTGGAAGACCTGGCCGACAACTACGCCGAATTCCAGAAACTGGGCGTCGAGATCTACAGCGTGTCCACCGACACTCACTTTGCCCACGCTGCCTGGCACAACACTTCGCCAGCCATCGGCAAGATCCAGTACACCATGATCGGCGACCCGACCCTGACCATCTCCCGCAACTTCGACGTGCTGATCGAAGAAGCTGGCCTGGCTGACCGCGGTACTTTCGTGATCAACCCTGAAGGTCAGATCAAGATCGTCGAAATCAACGACGGCGGTGTAGGCCGTGACGCTTCCGAGCTGCTGCGCAAGATCAAGGCCGCCCAGTACGTCGCTGCTCACCCTGGCGAAGTCTGCCCAGCCAAGTGGAAAGAAGGCGAGGCCACCCTGGCTCCGTCCCTGGACCTGGTTGGCAAGATCTAAGCCCATGGGTCATCCGAGGGCGATCAGCTCTTGATCAAGTAAGCCGCTTCGCCCCCAAAAACGCCCGGGCGAGATTCGCTCGGGCGTTGTTTTTTCTGAAATTCAAAAATGGAAATCGCCCGTATGTTGGACGCCAATCTTAAAGCTCAGTTGAAGTCATATCTGGAACGGGTCACCCAACCGATCGAGATCGTTGCATCCCTCGACGACGGTGCGAAATCCCAGGAAATGCTGGCGCTGCTCAAAGACATTGCCAGTCTCTCCACCCAGATCATCTTGCTCGACAACGGCACCGATGCGCGCAAGCCGTCGTTCTCGTTGAACCGCCCGGGAGCCGATATCAGCCTGCGTTTCGCCGGTATTCCCATGGGCCACGAATTCACTTCGCTGGTGTTGGCCTTGCTGCAAGTCGGCGGCCACCCTTCGAAGGCCAGTGTCGAAGTCATCGAACAGATCCGCGCCCTTGAAGGCGAGTTCAACTTCGAGACCTATTTCTCGCTGTCGTGCCAGAACTGCCCGGACGTGGTCCAGGCGCTGAACCTGATGGCGGTGCTGAACCCGAACATCCGCCACGTCGCCATCGACGGTGCACTGTTCCAGGCCGAGGTCGATGAACGTCAGATCATGGCCGTGCCGAGCATCTACCTGAACGGTGAGAACTTCGGTCAGGGCCGCATGGGCCTGGAAGAGATTCTCGCCAAGATCGACACCAGCGGCATCGAACGCCAGGCCGAAAAAATCAGCGCCAAGGACGCCTTCGATGTGTTGGTGGTCGGCGGTGGCCCGGCCGGTGCGTCGGCGGCGATCTATGCGGCCCGTAAAGGCATCCGCACCGGTGTGGCGGCCGAACGCTTCGGCGGTCAGGTGCTCGATACCATGGCCATCGAGAACTTCATCTCGGTCCAGGAAACCGAAGGGCCGAAACTGGCCGTCGCCCTGGAAGAGCACGTCAAGCAGTACGACGTGGACATCATGAACCTGCAACGTGCCGATGCGCTGATACCAGGCACGGACGGCGCGCTGCACGAAGTCCGGTTCGCCAGCGGTGCGCGCCTCAAGGCCAAGACCGTGATCCTGGCAACTGGCGCCCGCTGGCGTGAAATGAACGTGCCGGGCGAGCAGCAATACCGCAACAAGGGCGTGGCGTACTGCCCGCACTGTGACGGTCCGCTGTTCAAGGGCAAGCGCGTGGCGGTGATCGGCGGGGGCAACTCCGGTGTCGAAGCGGCCATCGATCTGGCCGGCATCGTGGCCCATGTGACTTTGCTGGAGTTCGATGTGCAATTGCGCGCCGACGCGGTGTTGCAGCGCAAACTGCACAGTTTGCCGAACGTGACGGTGGTGACCAATGCCCAGACCACCGAAGTGACGGGCGATGGTCAGAAGGTCAACGGCCTGCGCTACAAGGACCGTCCAAGCGGTGAAGTGCGTGACGTGGCGCTGGAAGGGATATTCGTGCAGATCGGCCTGTTGCCCAACACTGATTGGCTCAAAGGTACTGTCGAGCTGTCACCGCGTGGCGAGATCATCGTCGACGCCCGGGGTGAAACCTCCATCCCCGGTGTGTTCGCCGCTGGCGATGTGACCACCGTGCCGTACAAGCAGATCGTGATCGCCGTAGGCGAGGGGGCCAAGGCTTCGTTGAGCGCCTTCGACCATCTGATCCGGACTTCCGCGCCAGCATAAACAGCCAGGCACTGGAAAAACAAAACCCCATGGGCCTGGCCCATGGGGTTTTTTATTGAGCTTTCATATCCACCACCGAGCCCTGTGGGAGCAAAGCTAGGTTTCTCGGTGGGTCTTAGAGCGGCGCAGGCTGGATAATCTCGACCCAGTAGCCATCCGGGTCCTTGATGAACGCCAGGCTTTTCATGCGGCCGTCGCTCAGGCGCTTCTGGAAGTCACAGCCCAACGCTTCGAAGCGTTCGCAGGCTGCGACCACATCCGGTACCGAGATGCAGATGTGACCGAACCCGCGTGGGTCGGTGTTGCCGTTGTGGTAGGCGAACGCCGGGTCGCTTTCGGTGCCATGGTTGTGGGTCAGTTCCAGGATGCCAGGAATCGATTTCATCCACTCGGTGCGCGCCGCAGCGTCCGCCGGGATCTGGCGCTTGTCCACCAGGGCGAGGAAATACAGGCTGAACTCGGCTTCAGGGAAGTCGCGCTTTTCCACCAGCGAGAAACCCAGTACGCGGGTGTAGAAATCCAGGGACTTGGTTATGTCCTTGACCCGCAGCATGGTGTGGTTGAAGACGAAGTTGGCCGTGGCGGCATCGGGTTGGGCGGTGACGCCCGGGAAAGTGTCGAGTTCGTGCAGGCTCATGGGCCCTCCGGAAAATAAGTGGGGCAAACGACGTCGCAGGGCTTGGCGCGACGGTTCTGTGGCTTGCGTCAAACATGATACGCAGGGTGCGCGGCATCGCCAAACCGTGTGCGGCTATTGCCTGGTGCTGCAGTGAGCTTCAGACTTCGCGATTCGTCCTTGAGTGCAGCGCAATGATTCGACCGTTCCTTTCGTTGTTCGTCCTGTTTTTTGCCATGGCTGCAAATACCGCCGTCCAGGCCGCCGAACCGCAGGTCACCTGGCCCCAGGGCTGGTTCATCGAGCCGCTGCCTGCCGATGCATCTGTCGCGCCGGTGGCACCGGGAACCTCTCGGCAACGGGCGACAAAGAATGACCCGGCAGGCAATGCCGTGATGGTCATGGAACTGACCACCACGCCCACCGAGCCCGGTCATCAAGTCAACTTGCAAGGCGTGCTTCTGGAAATGCGCAAGTCGATCCAGAAGGATTTTTTTCAGGGTGGTTATCAAAGTGTATGCAATAAGATTCATGCATCCCTATTGGGCGGCGTAACCGCCCTGGAAACTACCTGTACGATCACGCAGAACGGCCGACATGTGTTGTCTCAGACACTGGTCGCAGCACTTAATGAAGGTCGGGCTTATGTACTGTCCTATGCGGGACAGGCCCAGGTGTTTGTTGAAAGCCAGGATGAAATACAGGCGGTACGAAATAGTCTGAAACTATAAGGCTATCCACCTAATGCACCAGGCTTACTCCAGAAGTGTGAGTCCATGAAAAAGCCCTGCTATGTTCAGGGCTTTTTTATTCATCCTGGATGTCAGGTACGTACCCAGGAGTCGACGGTGCTTGCGCCGTATTGTTCTTTCCAGGCTTTCAGGCCGCGGTGATTACCGCCCTTGGTTTCGATCAGTTCGCCGGTGTGTGGGTTCTGATAGACCTTGACCACTCGGGCACGGCGGGTTTTAGGCGCCTTGGCCGATGAAGCCCCCGCTTTTGACGGGTTTGGGTCAAGAATTGCGATGATGTCGCGCAAACCCTTGTCGTAGGTCTTCATCAGTGCCTGGAGCTTTTCTTCGAATTCGATTTCTTTCTTGAGCCCGGCATCATTCTTCAGCAATTCCAACTGTTTGAGCTGATCCTGAAGGGCCTTTTCGGCTTTACGAAATTCAACGAGTCTGGACAATTATCGTTACTCCAATCAAATATTTGGCTGAGACCAACCGCAGACAAAGCTATAAGCCAAGCGCTTTGAAGCGCCTCGTGATAAATGACTCTCCTGCTATCCAGCACAGGCAGAAAAATTGTAGTAGTTAAACCGGACAGTGTAAATCGTATCTTTTTCATCATGTAACAAGAGCAAACGTTTTCCTCAAGTTGCATCGCAGTCTGCGCCAGGTCGGTGTGTGTACAAAGTATAGATTCAAATGGGTAATCCGATTGGAAGTTGTGCTTCGCTTGTCGATAGATGGCATTACGATATCGCCCAGTACAACCCAGGCTTTCTTCATTCAATAGCCAAAGCCAATTCGATAAATGCCCGAGTGGCAGGCGAAACCTGGCGACTGTCCAGCACCGCCAGGCCGATCTGGCGCGGTACCGGGGGCGACAAGGGCCGTACGACGAAGTGCGATTGGTCCCCCTGTGGCAGCGAGCCTTCGGAGATCACGGTCACGGCCTCGCCCCGGCTGACGGTGTTCAAGGTGCTGAGCAGCTGTGAACAGCGATAGCGCACATTCGGGGTGAGCCGGGCGGCACTGAACAGGCGAGTGACCAGCTCCGCCGATCCGGCCTCGGTGAGCACGAAGGGGTCGTGGCACAGATCGCTGAGACTCAAGCTGGTTCGGGCGGCGAGGGGGTGGGCGGTGGGAAGGAGGGCGACCATCTGGTCCTCCATCAGGGCAAACGTATCGAAACGGTCCTCAGGCAGTACCACGAAGCCGACATCGATCCGTCGCTCATCCAGCCATTGGATGACTTGCCGGTCCGGCCCTTCGTCGATGTGCACCTCTATCCCCGGATGCAAGGCACGATAGCGCTGCAGGATGGCCGGCAACAGCTTCATCGATGAGGTCGGGCCGAACGAGCCGATGCGCAAAGTGCCACGGCGCATGCCGCGGGCGTCGGCGGCTTCCTGGCGCAGGGTGTTGGCCAGCCCAAGCATGGCGCGGGCGCGCAGGAGCAATTGCTGGCCGATGTCGCTGAGCTCTACCAAGGACTGGTGCCGCCTGAACAGTTCGACCCCCAGTTCCTGTTCCAGCGATTTGATGGCATGGGACACCGCTGATTGGCTGATGCCCAAGCGCGTCGCCGCAGCGGTGAAACCATGCAGTTCGGCCACCAGGGAGAAGATTTCGAGCTGGGTGAGGGTCATGAGGAATTGCTCATTTTACGATGACTTAATATGAGCTGGATAATGGGGCATCCGATTCGAACTGGATAGACACCACCTTGTGGCGAGGGGATTTATCCCCGCTGGGCAGCGTAGCGGCCCCATGTTCTTGCAATACAGCACGTCATTCAAAGGGACCGCTGCGCGCTCCAGCGGGGATAAATCCCCTCGCCACAAGGTGGTGTACCTCGTTTTATTTGTCTGTGGTGAACATGAAAACCCTCGAACACACCTTTTCGACCCCCTCGGACCTGCCGGTCTACCTGAAGCTGTCCATGGTCACCATGATCTGGGGCGGCACCTTCGTGGCTGGCAGGATTCTGTCCGATGCCCTGGCGCCCCTGTTGGCCGCCAGCCTGCGCTTTTTGCTGGCCAGTGTGGCACTGCTGCTGTTCCTCGGCCTGGCGAGGATCCCGCTGGCCAGGCCGACGGTGAAACAGGGTCTGCAATTGGCGGTGCTGGGATTCTTCGGCATCCTTTTCTACAACCTGTGTTTCTTCTATGGCTTGCACTACATCAATGCGTCGCGGGCCTCGCTGATCGTGGCCTTGAACCCGGCGGTGATCGGCCTGGCGTCCTGGTGGTTGTTCAAGGAGCGGTTGAGTCGGTCCAAGGTCGGTGGCATCGCGCTGTGCATCGGCGGCGCGGGGCTGGTCATTGTCAGTCGCGATCCTTCCTTGCTGCAGGCGTCCGCGCAGGGCTGGATTGGCGACCTGCTGATTTTCGGCTGCGTGCTGGGATGGGGCGTCTATTCGTTGTTTTCGCGCAGCCTGAATGAAAGTCTCGGCCCGTTGCAGACCGTCACCTGGTCGATTCTGCTGGGCACGCTGATGCTGTGGCTGGCCTGTGCGGTCGGCGGTGAGGTTCGCTTCGAAGCCCTGCGCGGGTTGGACGGCAGGCAATGGTTGAGCTTGCTTTACTTGGGGGTGTTGGGCTCCGCCCTGGCCTACATCGCCTGGTACGACGGTATTCGCCGGATCGGCGCTACCCGTTCCGGTGTATTCATTGCCCTCAACCCACTGACGGCGGTGCTGTTGGGGGCGGTGCTATTGGACGAACGGCTCACGGCCTTGATGAGCGTGGGCGGCGGGCTGATCCTGACAGGCATTTTCCTGTGTAACAGACCCCTTGCGCGGTCGGCGAAAAAGACGATTTGATAGAGGAGGCGGACAAATCCGGTTACGCTGTGTAGAATCGATTTACGCATATAAGAATAACGTCTTCTGGCAGCAGAAGCCTCGCCCGCAAAAGCCTTGGGTCGACAATGAAGATACTTGGGTTACAACTGATCTATGGCGATTTCCTCGCCCGCAGCGTTCGCGGTATCTCCTGCGCGCCACCTTGCACCCTCAGCATGGCCAGCAACTAACGTTCCGTTAATTGATAAGCATGATGAGGCGCCGACATGGCAGATCTATACGAAAACCCGATGGGCCTGATGGGCTTTGAATTCATCGAATTCGCATCGCCTACACCCAATACCCTGGAGCCGATCTTCGAGATCATGGGCTTCACCAAAGTCGCCACGCACCGTTCCAAGGACGTGCACCTGTATCGCCAGGGCGCGATCAATCTGATCCTCAACAACGAACCCCACAGCGTGGCGTCGTACTTTGCGGCCGAGCATGGTCCGTCGGTCTGCGGCATGGCGTTCCGGGTCAAGGACTCACAGCTGGCCTACCGGCGTGCCCTGGAACTCGGCGCCCAGCCGATCCATATCGAAACCGGTCCGATGGAACTGAACCTGCCGGCGATCAAGGGCATCGGTGGTGCGCCGCTGTACCTGATCGACCGTTTTGGCGAAGGTAGCTCGATCTATGACATCGACTTCGTGTTCCTCGACGGTGTCGACCGTCATCCGGTGGGCGCGGGCCTGAAGATCATCGACCACCTGACCCACAACGTGTATCGCGGCCGCATGGCCTACTGGGCGGGCTTCTACGAGAAACTGTTCAACTTCCGCGAGATCCGTTACTTCGACATCAAGGGCGAGTACACCGGTCTGACGTCCAAGGCCATGACCGCCCCGGACGGCATGATCCGTATTCCGTTGAACGAGGAATCGTCCAAAGGCGCAGGGCAGATCGAAGAGTTCCTGATGCAGTTCAACGGCGAGGGCATCCAGCACGTGGCGTTCCTCACCGACGACCTGGTCAAGACCTGGGATGCGCTGAAGAAGATCGGCATGCGCTTCATGACCGCGCCGCCGGACACCTACTACGAGATGCTCGAAGGGCGTTTGCCGAACCATGGCGAGCCGGTGGATGAACTGCAATCGCGGGGCATCCTGCTGGACGGTTCTTCCAACCCGGACGACAAGCGCCTCCTGCTGCAGATTTTCTCGGAAACCCTGATGGGGCCGGTGTTCTTCGAATTCATCCAGCGCAAGGGCGACGATGGGTTTGGCGAAGGCAACTTCAAGGCATTGTTCGAGTCCATCGAGCGTGACCAGGTGCGGCGTGGGGTGTTGACGACCGAGTAATACCCGAATCCTGTGGGAGCGAGCCTGCTCGCGATGGCGGTGTGTCAGTCACCGATGCACTGACTGACAGGCCGTCATCGCGAGCAGGCTCGCTCCCACATGGGTCAAGTCCGGCGCCGCTGCCGCGTCAGATGCTTGAAGCCTTCAAACACCAACACCGCCACCGCCAGCCAGATGGGGATGTAGGTCAGCCACTCGGCGGCCTTGATGCTTTCCCCCAACAGCAGCGCAACCCCCAGCAGCAACACCGGTTCGACGTAGCTCAATAACCCGAACAGGCTGAACGGCAACAACCGGCTGGCGACGATGTAGGTCACCAGCGCTGAGGTGCTGATCACGCCGAGCACGGGGATCAGCAGCGATAACCATGGGTGTTGATCGAAAACGGCGAAACCTTGTTCACCGCTTTGGACGAACCAGAGGGCGACCGGCACGATCAGGGCCATGTCCAGCCAGAGGCCGCCCAGGTGGTCGGTCCTAAGGCGTTTGCGCAAGATAAAATAGATCGGATAACCCACTACCACCAACAGGGTCGCCCAGGAAAAGCCGCCGACCTGGATCAGCTCGTTGAGCACGCCGAGGGAGGCGAGGAAGACGGCGATTTTCTGAAAGTAGGACAAGCGTTCGCCAAAGAACATGCGCCCGGTCAGGACCATCGACAGCGGCAACAGGAAATACCCCAGCGACACATCCAGGCTGTAGCCGTTGAGCGGCGCCCACATGAACAGCCACAGTTGCAACCCCATCAACGCCGAAGAAGCCATCGCCCCGAGCAACAGGCGCGGCGTGGCGATCAGGCGCCGGACCAGTTCAGTGACCCGCGTCCACTCCTTTGCCATCAGCATGAACACGGTCATGCAGGGCATCGTCAGCAACATGCGCCAGCCAAAGATTTCCAGGCCGCTCAATGGAGAGAGCAGCGAGGTGTAGTAATACATGACGGCGAACAGCGTGGAGGCCGAAACCGATAGGGCGATGCCTTTGGACACGATAACTCTCTGGAAAATGAGACAGCACCAGAACAATGAGCGCAACACTGTGGGAGCAAGGCTTGCCCGCGATGAAGTCAACGCGATTCACCTGGGAATCGAGGCGCCTTCGTCGCGGGCAAGCCTTGCTCCCACTGCCCGGCACACCACAATGAGGTTCGCTGTACGCAGTGGTTTTATGACGTCCGCGGCACACGCCCCGGCACGAAATGCCCCACGTCATTGAACCCCGGTGTCGACGCATGCCCCGGCGTCACCAGCGAATCGATGAAGGCTTCGTCCTCGGCGGTGATGGTCACGGCTTGCGCCTTGGTGTAGCCATCCCACTGCTCCTCGGTGCGCGGCCCGACGATGGCCGAGGTGACGGCGCGGTTGTTCAGCACCCAGGCGATGGCGAACTCGACGATACCCACGCCCCGTTCCCGGGTGTACTGCTGGATCTGCTGGGCAATGCGCAGGGACTCGACCCGCCATTCGGTTTCGAGGATGCGTTTGTCCTGGCGGCCGGCGCGGCTGTTGGCGTCCGGCGCCACGTCCGGCGCATATTTGCCGCTGAGCACGCCCCGAGCGAGGGGGCTGAAGGGCACCACGCCAAGGCCATAGTTCTGGGCTGCGGTGATTTGCTCGGTTTCCGCCTGGCGGTTGACGATGTTGTACAGCGGCTGGCTGATCACCGGCCGGTCGATGCCCAGGCTGTCGGCGATGCGGATCACTTCGGCGATGCGCCAGCCACGGTAGTTCGACAGGCCCCAATAGCGGATCTTGCCTTGGCGGATCAAGTCGCCGATGGCCGACACGGTGACGTGCAGCGGTGTGTTGTGGTCTTCGCGGTGCAGGTAATAGATGTCCAGGTAATCGGTGCCCAGGCGGGTGAGGCTGGCCTCGATGCCATTGAACAGGTGCTTGCGGCTCAGGCCGCTGCGGTTGGGCACGCCGTCCGCCGGGCCGAAGCCGACCTTGGTGGCGAGCACCCATTCCTGGCGGCGACTGGCAATCGCCTCGCCGACGATTTCTTCGGAGCGTCCGTTGGTGTAGACGTCCGCCGTGTCGATGAAGTTGATGCCCTGGTCCCAGGCCTTGTCGATGATCCGCAACGAATCCTCGGTGCTGGTCTGTTCGCCGAACATCATGGTGCCCAGGGTCAATGTCGAGACGTGTAACCCGGAGTGACCCAGTGTGCGGTAGCTCATGACAAGATCCTTTTTATCGATGGGAAAGGCTCAATCAAACCCCAGAACGACCGCACGGATCAAACACATTTATCAAACACCCAGGAACCCATATGGGCGGGCCTCTGTGGGAGCATGGCTTGCCCGCGATG
>NZ_JBMDKO010000044.1:0-44369 GCF_057809755.1 Pseudomonas sp. FG13 | reverse complement strand
TTTTGAGCGTACGTGTTCCCCCTGTGGGAGCGAGCCTGCTCGCGATGGCGTCGGTTCATGCAGCACTTTTCAAACTGACCCACCGCTATCGCGAGCAGGCTCGCTCCCACAATTGATCGGGGACAGCGGAAAAAGATAGGTCGCCTTCGCGAGCAAGCTTTGCTCCCACAAGTGGATTCAGGTACAGCCGGAAAAGTCAGGCCGGCCACTAGGCCGCCTCGCTTTTGCTTTTGCTTTTGCTTTTGCTCTTGCTCTTGATCTTAGACGCCCCGTAAACCACAAGGGCCGAACGCAGGCGTTGCGTAGTGGGCAATCCGGCATGGATGCCGGATTAGCCGCGCTGGGCCATGGATGGCCCTTCGCGGCGGGCCCACGGAGCAACGCCGGAGTGAGGGAACACCTCGCCTTGGCGAGGTGCCCAGTGGTGGGGCAAAGCGCTTTTGGTTACTTTTGGCGCTTTTCCAAAAGTGACCCGCCGTAAGGGCGGAACCTTTAGTGGCCGTTACCGAAGAAATGGATATACACACCTACTGGCATTTGCAGGCGATTGAAATCATCAGCGATCTATCGCGCGGTCTGTCAGACGCACCGAAGTTTCCGACAAGTTTTTAAGGTTGTCCCTCGGAAGCGGCGGCTCTAGCCTGTGGGTGTCGCTGCCAATTCAGCGACCGGATTTGACCGTCCGAGAATCTAGACGCGCCAGCGTTCCAAGACCCAGTTCAGGCGTTTTTCTTTCGTCTGATGTATCGTGTCGCGGCGGCTGTGCGTGGGACGTCCTCGGACGTGCCGGATTCCTGATTCCCGGTCGGTCAACCCGCGTACAGCTGCCACTTTTTGTTTGACCGCAGAAGGTTGGCAACTCCACCGAATCAGGAGCTGCACATGATCAAAGAAACCCCAAACCCTCCAAAACCCGCATCAACCTTCCCCTACGGCGACTACGCCCCCGAAAAGCTCCAGCAGGCCGGTGATCGAGCCCTGGACTTCTATCTCAAGCCTGAAGACAGCGAACCCGAATCCAAATCTTCGACGCAGCTGTTCATCGTCGCAGACAGCGTCGACACCGAAGTCCTGCTAGCCAACCTCAGCGAAACCCTGGCCTCGGCCAATGCCATGCTCAGCGACCTGGCCTTCGACCTCGACGGCTCGCGGCGGCATGTGGCGCTGGGGGTGGCGCAGATGATTGAGTTGGGCGCGCTGTTGGCGGACAAGGCGCTGGATCGGGTGGAGCTACGGGCTTGATGGCGTAAGGGCCGGCGCCATCGCGAGCAGGCTCGCACCCACAGGGGGGTGTTCACATATGTGTGGCCCCCCTGTGGCGAGGGGATTTATCCCCGCTGGGCTGCGCAGCGGCCCCAAAGCAAGCGACTCAATCTGCCTGACGCACCGGGTTGTTTGGCTTTAGGGACGCTGCGCAGCCCAGCGGGGCGGTGCGACGTTTCGCTGAATCCCCTCGCCACAAAAGCTTTCATGTCGCAACAAGGCTTCCATGCCTCAACAAGCGCTTGCCACATAAGAGACAGACGCTACGGCCGGATCTCGATCATCGTGCCATCCGGCACCAGGTTCCAGACTTCGCGCATGTCGACGTTGCGCATGGCGATGCAGCCATCGGTCCAGTCCAGGGTGTGGAACAGCTGTTCAGGGGTTTCTTCGGAATCAGGCGTGCCGTGGATCATGATCATGTTCCCAGGCTCCACGCCTTCGCGCCGGGCGCGGGCGGCGTCGCTGATGTTGGGGTAGGAGATGTGCATCGACAGGTAGAAGCGATCACTGACCTTGCGCCAGTCGATCCAATAGAAACCTTCAGGGGTGCGCTTGTCGCCCTGGATCAGCTTGGGGCCTTTCTTGGCGCCCTTGCCGAGGGAAATACGGTAGGTCTTGAGTGGTTTGCCGTCGTTGATCAATTGCAATTGATGGGCGGACTTGAGCACCAGCACTTTTTCGATGACCTTGCCGTCGTAGGTCCCCACCGCAGAAGCCTGGGACACAGCAGCGAACGACAAGCAGAACAGCACAAGCAACCAGCGCATTGAAACGGTATCCCTAAAGGTCGTGACGATATGGTTTTTCAGGTCTTGGCAGGCTGAGCCAGGGGTGGGATCGATTCGGATCGCACCGGGTAATGCTCGGTCCGCCGATCAGCATAGAAGTATTCCAGGGTCCGGCCCACTGTGCGAAAAGCCAGTTCGTCCCAGGGAATGTCCGCTTCTTCGAACAGTTTCACTTCCAGGCTCTCGGGTCCGGCGGCGAAATCCTCATCCACCAGCTCGGCGCGAAAGAATACATGCACCTGGCTGATGTGCGGTACGTCGATCAACGTATAGATGCTTAAATTTCGCACCCGGGCGCAGGCTTCCTCGGCGGTTTCGCGTTCGGCGGCCTGTTCGACGGTTTCGCCGTTTTCCATGAAGCCCGCCGGCAGCGTCCAGTAACCGCGTCGCGGCTCGATGGCGCGGCGGCACAGCAGGACTTTGCTGCCCCAGGTCGGTACGCAACCGGCCACGATGTTGGGGTTCTGGTAGTGGATGGTGTGGCAGGTGTCGCAGACAAAGCGCAGGCGCGAGTCGCCTTCGGGTATGCGCTGGGTCACCGGGTTACCGCACTGGCTGCAGAATTTCATGCTTGGGTTCCTGAATGCTGCGCCTATCTTGGCGTGCGGGACGGGTGTCGGCAAGTTGTCGTTTCGCGACACGACGCGGTCCGGGGGTTGGGCGGCTTGAACGATTGGTGCATGATGCAAGGCAGCGAATGAATCGAGAAGTCTCATGCTGGACGAGCTACTGCATCGAGTAAGCAACCATACCCCGCGTGATTTGCAGGCCGACCGACGTTTCCCTGAAGCCGCGGTGCTGGTGCCGATCACCCGCAGTGACGAGCCGGAGCTGGTACTGACCTTGCGCGCCAGCGGGCTCTCGACCCATGGCGGCGAAGTGGCCTTCCCCGGCGGACGGCGCGATCCGGAGGACCCGGACCTGGTGTTCACCGCCCTGCGCGAAGCCGAAGAGGAAATCGGCCTGCCCCCCGGCCTAGTGGAAGTGATCGGCCCCCTCAGCCCGTTGATTTCGTTGCATGGCATCAAGGTCACGCCCTATGTCGGAGTGATTCCGGATTTCGTCGAGTATCAGGCCAACGATGCCGAGATCGCCGCGGTCTTCAATGTACCGCTGGACTTTTTCCGCAAGGATCCCCGCGAACACACCCATCGCATCGATTACCAGGGCTGCAGCTGGTACGTGCCCAGCTACCGTTTTGGTGAGTACAAGATCTGGGGCCTGACGGCGATCATGATCGTCGAGCTGGTGAACCTGCTGTTCGACGCCGGCATTGACCTGCACAAACCACCTAGAAGCTTCATCAATACCTGAGCCCGAGGATCCTCATGAAATACCGCCTGGGCGATGCCCGTGTCGAAACCCACCCACAGAGCTGGGTCGCCCCCAACGCCACGCTGGTGGGCAAGGTCCGCCTCGAAGAAGGCGCCAGTGTCTGGTTCAACGCCGTGCTGCGCGGCGATAACGAGTTGATCCTGATCGGCAAGGACAGCAACGTGCAGGACGGCACGGTGATGCACACCGACATGGGTTTTCCACTGACCATCGGCACCGGTGTGACCATTGGCCATAACGCCATGCTCCACGGTTGCACGGTGGGGGATTACAGCCTCATCGGCATCAATGCGGTGATTCTCAACGGCGCGAAGATCGGCAAGAACTGCATCATCGGCGCCAATGCGTTGATCGGCGAAAACAAGGAAATCCCCGACGGTTCGCTGGTGATGGGCTCACCTGGCAAGGTCGTCCGGGAACTGACCGAGGCCCAGAAGAAGATGCTCGAGGCCAGTGCGGCGCATTACGTCCACAACGCGCAGCGCTATGCCCGCGACCTGGTCGAGCAGGAATCATGAACACCCCCGAACGCCCGGTGCCTTCGCCCTGCGTGAGCATCTGCTCGCTGGACGATGACGATGTCTGCACCGGCTGCCAGCGCACCGTGTCCGAGATCACCCGTTGGCGCAGCATGGACAACGATGAGCGGCGTAGCGTATTGGCGTTGTGTCATGAGCGGGCGAAGGCCAGTGGGCTGGTGTGGATGTTGCCGGGGAGGTCTTGAGTACAAGTCCTCTGTGGCAGTCTTCTAATACCGTTGCCCCATCCACCGATCCAATCCCACCACCCCCAGCGCAATTCCGACAAACCCCAGCAATATCTCCCCGGCATTGATGAACACCTGTGGATAACCCAGCGTTGCCACGTCGATGAAAGGGTAGGGGTACGCCCCGAGGAAACTCCCCCGCAACAGGACATGGGCGAAGTACACCACGGGGTAAATCACCCACAGTCCGATATGCCACAGGCGCAGGGTGCCTTTGGGCACGTACCGCCACCAATAGGCGATGAACAGCAGTGGCATCACGTCGTGCAACAGTTCGTCGGCCACGAACTGCCAGCCTTCGGGTTGCCACAGATGGCGCAGCAGCAGGTTATAAGCCAGGCCGACCAGGGCGATGCTCGCGGCGATACCACTGCTGACGGCGGGGCGCAGGAACCAGCGTCGGGCGGCCGATTCGCGGCGGGTCACTTCACACGTCAGCACCACGGCCACCAATGTATTGGTCAATACCGTGAAGAAGCTGAAGACATTCACCAGGCCGCCCAGCAGGCTCGCGCCCAGTTCCCAGCGCCCCAGCAGGATCAGATACAGCTGGATGCTCAATCCCGCCCAGCCCAGCAGCGCCGCCACGGATACGAAGCGCTGTCGAAGGTTCATGAGTCAGACCGGCCGCTTGGTACGCATCAGCTTGATATACAGCCGCTCGACTTTCTCCCGCGCCCACGGCGTCTTGCGCAGGAAGGTCAGGCTCGACTTGATGCTCGGGTCGCTCTTGAAGCAACGGATATCGATGCGTTCGGCCAGGCCCGACCATTCGTAGTGCTGCACCAGGGCGTTGAGGATTTGCTCCAGCGTCACGCCGTGCAGGGGGTTGTTGTGCTGTTCGGTCATGGAGGTATTTGCGTGAAGAGGAATAAGCCGCGCACCTTATCCGAGGCGCCCATGTGTTGGAAGTCTAGTGGCAACACTGTTACCGGATTCGAAAAGATTCATGTCGGCAAAAGCGCTTTCTCTATTGGTAGCGGGCCATTATTCTTGCGCCCCCTGCTGAAACGGTTCTTCTGACGTATCAGGATTTAAAAAGATAGCGCTGTCTTTGCCTGCAACCTCATGTGGGAGCGAGCCTGCTCGCGATTACGGCGTCACACGCAACAGGCGTGTTGGCTGATCCACCGCAGTCGCGAGCAGGCTCGCTCCCACAAGAGGCTGCTGATAGCGGGTCAGCTTTTTACTGAACCATGCCTGCGCAAGATCGTCATCTACAGTGATTACTTGCGCGGGACTCCTTAAATATCACGGAGAATCACACTATGAGCACTGAAGGTGCTTTGAACCGAGGCCGTCTGCTACCGAGTCTGCTCGGCATTCTGCTTCTATTGATGGGCTTGGCCCTGTTGGCCGGCGGGGTCAAGCTGAGCACGCTTGGCGGTTCGTGGTATTACCTGCTGGCCGGTATCGGCTTGGCGCTGACGGGTGTGCTGTTGATCATGGCCCGTCACGCGGCCCTGGGCCTGTACGCGCTGGTGCTGTTCGCCAGTACGGTATGGGCCTTGTGGGAAGTGGGCCTGGACTGGTGGCAACTGGTGCCGCGCCTGGCGATGCTGTTCGCCTTGGGCATCGTCCTGTTGTTGCCATGGTTCCGCCGTCCGTTGCTGACAGCCGATGCGTCACCCATGGGCACTCGTGCGCTGGGCGCCGCCGTGGTCATCGCCGGTGTCGCGGCACTTGCCAGCCAGTTCACCAACCCGGGTGAAATCAAGGGGCAACTGGACCGCGACAACGTAGCGGGCATGGCCAACACCGCGCCGGCAATGCCGGACGGCGACTGGAATTCCTATGGACGTAGCGCCCATGGCGACCGTTATTCGCCGCTGGCGCAGATCACGCCGCAGAACGTCAGTAAGCTGGTACCGGCCTGGACCTATCGCACCGGCGACCTGCCGGGACCGAACGACCCGGGCGAGACCACCGCTGAAAACACCCCGTTGAAAGTCAACGGCATGCTCTACGTGTGCACTCCCCACAGCCAGGTGATTGCCCTGGAGCCTGAAACCGGCAAGGAAATCTGGCGTTTCGATCCGAAGCTTTCCACCCAGAAGGCGGAAAACTTCAAGGGTTGGGCCCACATGACCTGCCGTGGCGTGAGCTATCACGATGACGCCGCGTACGCCTCTGCCGAGCAGAGCCCCACCGGTGCTGCCAGCACCACGCCGGCCAGCGCCGTGTGCCCGCGTCGCATTTTCCTGCCGACCGCCGACACCCGCCTGATCGCCCTCAATGCCGACACCGGCAAGATGTGCGAAGACTTCGGTGACAAGGGCCAGGTCGACCTGAGCGCCAACATCGGTGGTTTCACCGCGGGCGGTTACTACTCCACCTCGCCTCCGGCCGTCACCCAGAACCTGGTGGTGATCGGCGGTCATGTCACCGACAACGTTTCCACCGACGAACCCAGCGGCGTCATCCGCGCCTACGACGTGCACACCGGCAAGCTGGTGTGGAACTGGGACAGCGGCAAGCCGGACGACACCATGCCGATTGCCGAGGGCCAGACCTACACCCGCAACTCGCCGAACATGTGGTCCATGTTCAGCGTCGATGAAAAACTCGGCATGCTCTACCTGCCGATGGGCAACCAGACTCCCGACCAGTTCGGTGGCTTGCGCACCCCTGAATCGGAAAAATACTCCGCCGGCCTGACCGCGCTGGACATCGCCACCGGCAAGGTGCGCTGGTACTTCCAGTTCACCCACCACGACCTGTGGGACATGGACGTCGGCGGTCAACCGACCCTGATGGACATGAAGACTGCCGACGGCGTGAAGCCGGCCGTACTGGCTTCGACCAAGCAGGGCAGCATCTACGTGCTGGACCGCAGCAACGGTCAACCGATCATCCCGATCAAGGAGATCCCGGTGCCGCAAGGCGCGGTAGAAGGCGACCACACCTCGCCGACCCAACCGATGTCCGACCTGAACTTCGTGCCGCCGGTCCTCAAGGAACGCGACATGTGGGGCGTGACCCCGTTCGACCAAATGCTCTGCCGGATCGACTTCAAGTCGCTGCGCTACGACGGCATGTACACGCCGCCGTCGCTGCAGGGTTCCATTGTTTACCCGGGTAACTTCGGGGTGTTCGACTGGGGCGGCATTTCGGTAGACCCGGTGCGCCAGATCGCTTTCGTCAACCCGAGCTACATGGCGTTCAAGTCGAAGCTGGTACCGGCGGCCGAAGTGGCCGGTGGTCCGGGTCGCAAGAGCGAAACCGAAGGCGTGCAGCCGAACAAGGGCGCACCCTATGGCGTGATCCTCGAAGCGTTGCTCTCGCCCATGGGCCTGCCCTGCCAGGCTCCGGCCTGGGGTTATGTGGCCGCGGTCGACCTGACCAACAACAAAACCCTGTGGAAACACAAGAACGGCACCGTGCGTGACAGCTCGCCAGTGCCGATTCCGCTGAGCATGGGCGTACCGAGCCTGGGCGGCACGTTCACCACCGCCGGTGGCGTGGCGTTCTTGAGCGGCACCCTCGACCAGTACCTGCGTGCCTATGACGTGAAAAACGGCAAGCAACTGTGGGAAGGCCGCCTGCCCGCCGGCGCCCAGACCACGCCGATGACCTACACCGGCAAGGACGGCAAGCAATACGTGCTGGTCGTTGCTGGCGGTCATGGTTCCCTGGGTACCAAGCAGGGTGACTATGTCATTGCGTACAAGCTGCCGGAATAAGCCCAATCGGCGCTCATGAAAAAGGCGACACCCTTGCGGGTGTCGCCTTTTTTTGAGCTTGTTGATCGTTCCCACGCTCTGCGTGGGAATTCAGCCCGGGACGCTCCGCGTCCCAAAGAGCCGAACGCGGAGCGTCCGCAGAGGCGTTACCACGCGGAGCGTGGGAACGATCAATGCAGCAGGGTAGTCGCCAAACTTAAAGCTCGATCTTCACCGCCTGGGAAGCCCGGGTCGCCTTGGCGCGGGCGGCTTCGATGGACTCGTCGCGGGCCAGGGCCACGCCCAGGCGGCGTTGGCCGTTGACTTCCGGTTTGCCAAACAGGCGCAGCGCGGTGTCCGGTTCGCTCAGGGCCACGCCCAGGTTGGCGAAAGCGGTCTGGGTCGACTGGCCTTCCACCAGGATTACCGCCGAGGCCGACGGGCCGAACTGACGGATCAACGGGATCGGCAGGCCGAGGATGGCGCGAGCGTGCAGCGCGAACTGCGACAGGTCCTGGGAAATCAGCGTCACCAGTCCAGTGTCGTGAGGGCGCGGAGAGACTTCGCTGAACCACACCTGATCGCCCTTGATGAACAGCTCGACGCCGAACATCCCACGCCCTCCCAGAGCCTCGGTCACCGCCTTGGCGACGCGCTCGGATTCGGCCAATGCCGCCGGGCTCATGGCCTGGGGCTGCCAGGATTCCTGATAATCGCCTTTCTCCTGGCGGTGACCGACCGGCGCGCAGAAGGTGGTGCCGCCGACATGACGCACGGTCAGCAAGGTGATTTCGTAGTCGAAGTCGATAAAGCCTTCAATGATCACCCGACCCTTGCCGGCGCGGCCGCCTTCTTGGGCGTAGTCCCAGGCTTTCTGCACGTCGTCGTTGCCACGCAGCAGGCTCTGGCCCTTGCCCGACGAGCTCATCACCGGCTTGACCACGCACGGGAAACCGAGGGTTTCAACGGCCTTGCGGTAGTCTTCCACGGTATCGGCGAAGAAGTACGGCGAGGTCGGCAGGCCCAGCTCTTCGGCGGCCAGGCGACGGATGCCTTCGCGGTTCATGGTCAGCTGCGCGGCGCGGGCGGTAGGGATCACGGTGAAGCCTTCGGCTTCCAGTTCCACCAGGGTAGCGGTGGCGATGGCTTCGATTTCCGGCACGATGAAGTGCGGCTTCTCGGCCTCGATCACGGCACGCAGGGCGGCGCCGTCGAGCATGTTGATCACATGGCTGCGATGGGCCACTTGCATGGCGGGTGCGTTGGCGTAGCGATCCACGGCGATCACTTCCACGCCCAGGCGCTGCAATTCGATTACCACTTCCTTGCCCAGCTCACCGCTGCCACACAACAAAACGCGGGTCGCGGTGGGCGACAAGGGAGTTCCGATACGGGTCATCTGAAGGTCCTCAAACAGGAGCGGATCATCGAGGGTTGCACGCCGGGCGAGCTTCCCATAGGGAGAAAGCGCGGCATTTTACATGAACCACGGGGTTTGGCTTCAGCCGGCGACGGCCTGTTTGCGCAAACGCCAGGCCATGATCAGCCAGACGGCAGTGACCCCGGCGAATTTCGAGGCCAGGGCGGTGATCACCACCGGTGGGGTCAGGGCGTCGATCAGGCCGAAGAAGATGAACGTGTCCAGGGGAATGCTCAGCGCCGAGCTGATCCACAATCGATCATGCAACGGACGCTTGGTGATCGTGAACACCAGCCAGTCGATGCACTCGGACACCGCGAACGCCGTGGCGCTGGCCAGGGCGATGGTCGGGTCCGAGGTGACGTAGGACAGCACCAGCGCCGCCAGCATCGCCGCGATGGCGCCATGACCGAACCGGGTCTGCACCATGTCCCGCAGGATGAATACCAGGCCACCCCAGGCCGACCAGATGATGTCCAGGTGCGGTGCGGCAGAAAAGGCGTAATTGATCAGCACGACGCTGGCGATGTAGGCGATCAGGAAAAGCATAAATAGGAAATACCTGATGAATTTCGGGCAACGATACACCTGTGGCGAGGGGATTTAGCGAAACGTCGCACCGCCCCGCTGGGCTGCGAAGCAGCCCTAAAACCAGCCAACTCGGTGGGTCAGGCGAATTGAGGTAACAATGATGGGGCCGCTTCGCAGCCCAGCGGGGCGGTGCGACGTTTCGCTAAATCCCCTCGCCACAGATAAACCTGCCTTGCCCTGGCAGGCCGGTTTTGTCGGAGGATCATTCCTCCTCGCTACCATCCGCCTTCCAATAACCCACCGCTTTTACGAAGTTCTGGTCCAACCCTTTCTCCTCCAGCAACACCTTGCGAATCTGCCGCGACACCTTGCTTTCGGTGGCGACCCAGGCGTACAGCTTGCCGACAGGCACTTCCAGTTGACGAACGGTGGTCAGCAGGCTGTCGTGGCGACCTTCGCGCAGCACCCAGATCACGTGGACCTGGGCCGGACTTTGCAAAACCTGCTGCTCGGCACCGTTTTCCACTTCCACGACCACCAGCGCACGCCGGTTGGGCGCCAGGCCTTCGAGGCGACGGGCGATGGCGGGGAGGGCGGTTTCGTCACCGATCAGCAGGTAGCTGTCGAAGATGTCCGGCACGATCATCGAGCCCCGTGGCCCTCCGATGTGGAGGTACTGCCCTGGCTCGGCCTGGGCCGCCCAGGTCGACGCGGGGCCGTCGCCGTGGAGCACGAAATCGAGGTCCAGCTCCAGGGTATCCAGGTCGTAGCGGCGCGGGGTGTAGTCGCGCATTTCCGGCAGCGCGCTCTGGGCCTTGCCGGCGCTGGGATCGAAGGTTTCCAGGGCGGCCCGTTCCTCGGCGTTCTGCGGGAAAAACAGTTTTACATGATCATCCGTGCCCAGGCTGACGAACCCGGCCAGTTCCGGCCCACCGACGGTGATGCGGCGCATGCGCGGGGTCAGGTCCACCACCCGCAGGACTTGCAGGCGACGACGCTTGATCTCGTGGCTGACGCGGTGAATGGTGTTTGGATCGATTTCAGTCATCGCTTGACTCCGAAACAGGTGGACGGGCAGGGCCGTCCATGATGGCTTTGGCGGTGTCGTTGAGTAGATCGCGTATCCGCTGGATTTCTTCCGGGCTCCAGCGATCCTGGTGTCTCTGCAGGGCACGACGCAGGTTACCCACCGCTTCGTGGATTTCAGCCGGTCGATCCTGCTCGCGCAGGATGCGCTTGCTGGCTTCGATGCGTATCCGCACGCCGTCCAGCGCCTCGGCCTGGTCTTGAAGGAATAGGCGTCCGACATCGGTGGCGCTGTAGCATTTTTTCCCGCCCTTGGCGTCTCCGCTGACCATCTTACTCATTTCCAGATGAGTCAGGGTGGGGTAGATCACGCCGGGGCTTGGGGTATAGGCACCGTCGAACATGGCCTCGATCTGGCGTATCAGCTCATAACCGTGACAAGGCTTTTCGGCGATCAGTGCCAGCAGCAGCAACTTAAGGTCGCCGGCAGCGAACACCCGTGGACCGCGCCCACCTCTCTCACGGCCCGACGGGCGCCGTTCGAAGCCATCGTGATGACCCTGTTCGCGAATGGAAGGAGGATAAGGAACTGTCATCTATCTGCTCTCTGTTCTGCATAAATAGAACCGAGATATATCTTTGACTTCAGATATATCTTCGACTATAGATATATCTTTGTTAAAAGATATATCTCAGTTGCGTCATACTTGAAATGAAACAAGACCTTACCTGAATCCCTTATGTCTGCGGGACGAAACCGGATGGTTGTCTGGGTGTTTTAACGGCAACTAGTGAGAATGTCGGAAGTCTCTTACATTAAAAGTTACGTTTTATCGAAAAGTGCGTATTTTTCGACGTTTTGTATGCGCGATTTACTACATGAGTCTACGAACTTTCCTGCTTATTTTTAATTAAAGAGCGACGATCATGCACCGGCGTTGAAGGGGCACGCCAAGCTGTATTGGTGTGCAACTTCGGCCCTTCTCTCTTTATTGCTATGAACAGGTGTTAACAATGCTCATGAAAATCGTAACCGCCGCTTCCCTGACCGCTGCGGCCCTGAGTTCTTCGCTGGCTTTCGCTCTCGATGACGCACGTTCGTCCATCCACATCACCGCGAATATCCCGACCCAGCAGTTCCATGTGCAGCCACGCGACGGGAGCTGGGGTAAGGACGAGACCATGTCCTACAACACGGTCAGCGGCACTCTGACTTCGCTGCGTCAGACCTACGACGTGAAGAACACCGACGGTTCGGTCAATGCCTACATCGAAGGCGGCCCGGCTTCGCTGTACAACGGCAGCGATGCCATCGCCCTGACCACGACCTTCAATGGCGTCACCCTGACCGCCCTGTCCCAGGAAGTGGTCGACGATGCAACCTCTACCCCGGGCACCCAGGCTGAGATGACCATCGTTCCGGCCAAACCGCTCGCGACCCAGAACGGCCTGTACACCGCCGACATGACCGTCATCTTCGACGCCGTGCCGCGCCCGTAAGGCTATTCGTTACCCGGTGAGCCTCACCTCGCCAGCAGCAGGTCGGCCGGATCTCCCCAGCCGGTCGGCCTGAACCTGAAACACCCCGAAAGCTCGCTGATTATGAGAGTCCGTTGATGTTACCGATGACACCCATCGCGGGTGCGCTTGCGCTGTTGTTATGCGCGAGTGCATTGGCCGCGCCGACTGCCCCCGGTACTACACCGACAAGCCTGCTGTCCCAGGCCAAGGGTCTGCCGGCGGAGTTTGAAGCCCACTTCTTCGATGTGCCATTGGCTGTTCGTATTGAGCTCAATCAACAGTATCTCGGTGAAGCCATGGTGGTCTTGACGCGGGATGATCGCATTACCCTGCTGGAATTTACCGACACCCACGACAGCACGATCAAAGCCGCTGAGCGGGACCAATGGGAGCACACACTCAAACAGGGACAACTGTTAGGTGCCTGTGAAAAAAACTGCACCGCCGGGCTGCTTGCAGTGCACTACAGTCTTGAAAACTCACTGGTGTCGATCCTCACTCGGGATGTCGAGCGCGGTACCGAAACCCAGCGCTATCACGACCAGCCCCAGGGGGGCAGCCTCGGCCTGATCTTCAACAACCAACTCAACCTCAACGGTGGCCAGGAACAGGACACCGGTGGCCGCTATGGCCTCAATGCCAGTTCCAGCGTGGGCAACTGGAGCCAGTCCATGGACCTCCAGCTCTCGCGCCTGGGTGGGCCGGACGACAAGCTCTACCACGCCGTTTATGAGCTGTTCACCCAACGTGAACTGGAAGGGCATTTTTTCCGGCTGGGGTATTTCACCCCCAGCTCCGATGGCTTGAACCGCCAGATCCGCTCGTTTGGCGCCAACCCGGACACTGCTCTGGGCGTGATGTACGGCAGCTCGGACAGCCTGGCGATCGAAAACCCCAAGCCCAGCGTCTACCCCATTTACGTCACCGCCAGCCGCCAGGCTTCGGTGGAGATTTATCGCAGCGGCCTGCTGATCAATACCCAGGCCGTCAGCGCAGGTTTGCAGAGCCTGGACACCCGCCCATTGCCCGGCGGCATCTATGAAGTGGAAGTGCGGCTGATCGAGGACGGACAAACCACTGCCACCAGTCAGGAACTGGTCTACAAGCCGAACAATTGGAGCAGCACCGAGGAGCGTTGGCGCTACAACCTGTTCGCCGGTCGTGAAACCCGGCTCTGGAGCAATTGGGAAGACCAGCCCTCGGGGTTCACGACGGCGGGGTTTGGCGTCAATTACCTGCTGCACCCACGGGTTATCGTCGGCGGTTCCACGCGCCAGGTGCAGGACAAACTGCAACTCGGCACGTCGGTGGACTGGACGCTGGCCTCCCACACCAGTCTGTACGCCAACGTCTACCACACCGAGCAGTACGGCAACGGCATGGACGTGCAAGCCCTGTACAGCTACGGCCAGGGCAGTCTCGTCGCCAGCCACAATCGCAGTTGGCTGGACACCCGCAACACCTACGAGACCCTGCCGGACGGCACCCGCATCCGGCAGCGCAACGTGTTCGTCGGCCAGACCAGCAACTCATCGCTGTCGGTCAATCATCGCTTGAACAACAAGTCCTCCATCAACGGCCGGCTGGCCTATAGCGAAGGCAATGTCCAGGGCGCGGGCCTGGACCTGGGCTGGACCCAGCGCGGCAAGTTGCGTGGCAGCGATGCCAACTGGCGGCTGTCGGTGTTCGATCGTCCCGGCACCTCGAGCACCAACGACCGTCGCAATCGCGGCGTGGACCTGAGCTTCAGCGTGGCATTGGGCGGGCCGGGGGAATACTGGTCGGGCAGCATCGGCACCCGCACGTCTCGCGAAGGTGACCGGGACAACAATGCGTCGCTGACCTATCGCCGCGACCTCCAGGATCACGTGCTGCAAAGTGTCTCCGGCACAGCGCTGGCCGATACCTATGGCGTGGGCCTGTCCGGCATCGCCAGCTTCAGCACCGAGTCGCTCTATGGCGACGGTTTCCTCCAGCGCTCGTCCTATAACGACAACCTCACCGGCGGCCTGAACCTGAGCAGTACCGTGGCCGTCGGCGGCGAGAAAGCCGTCTTCACCGGTCTGCCCCAGGGCCGTGGCGCGGGGATGATCGTCGACGTGGAAACCGACCTGGACGACATCGTCCTGCGCGCCGACGACCTGACCGGCGGCAGTACCACCTTGCATCCGGGCCGTAACTTCGTGCCGATCACCGCCTATCGCAACAGCATGGTGACCTTCGACTTCGAGGGTGTGCATCCACCGGCGGCGAGCATCGAGCCGGCACGCACCCGTTATCACCTGAACAAGGGGGGCGTCGATTACCGCAAGGTCAGCGTGGTGAAAACCGTGACCGTGCTCGGACGCTTGCTGGACGAACAGGGGCAACCGCTCAAGGGCCATCACGTGATCAACCACGCCAGCCGCGGCGTCAGCGAGGCGGACGGATTCTTCTCCATGGAGATGAATGCCGCGTCCCCGACCCTTGAGGTGCGCTACGGCAACGAGTTGTTCTGCCGCTTCCGTCTCGACCCGGAAAACGCCAGCGACGAAGGCGATGTGTTGATGATCGGCGACCTGCGCTGCACGCCGGACAGCCTGGCCGATAGCTCACTGGCCGCGGCCGACCTGGCGAAGCAGCGTTCATGAGTTGTGGGAGCAAGGCTTGCCTGCGATGAACGATAACGCCGTTCGCGTGAAGACCGAGGCGCCTGCATCGCGGGCAAGCCTTGCTCCCACTGTGAAATTTTCTCCCAAAAAACTAGCAGGGATTGGCTTTGATGTATGAGGTTGTATAAATGAAATCCTTATCGGTAGCCGTGAGCAGCGTGGTCTCGATGCTGTTGCTTGCCTGCGTGCCTGCTGCCAATGCCGTGAACCAGAATATCAGCGCGATATTCAGACCCGATGCTTCGAAACCAAACCTGAATCAATTTACCAATACCACCCCGGTCAGTGGCTATTGCACCTTCTATCCGGCGGATTGCGCGGCCACCAAGATATTCAGTATTCAGTTGCCTATCCGCTTCAGTTCGGTCGGCCCAATTCAGGCGAATCACACTGATTACCGGCAAGGGGCGACGTTCAAGGTACCCGCCAACTGGCGTACCGCCCAGGTGACTCACGCCGGTACGGGTGAAACTGAAACCATCGAAGTACGCTTTTCGGGAATCGGCTCGAGATACCGCCTTCCGATGAGCGTGCTCGAACTGATAGGTAATCCAAGCATAGACCTTACGCTGGCACACAACCGGTTATGGGGCGGTTATGGGAATAGCTGGGTGAACCCCCCTTCACCTTGCGGATATACCGGTCACGGAGGTTTGAACGCGACGACTTACAAGTTTTTCTGGAAGACCCGAGTCGAAGCGCCTTGCTCCAAAAAGAGTAGTTTTCTGATCCCCAGCCTGGTCTACGACTATCTGGACTTCGCCTACGAATTGCGCACCCCGAACCCCCTGAAAATGTCGAGTGGTTTGTACACGGGGTCTTTGACCTACAGCATCGGGCCGGGCCAGGATCTGGACATGGGCGATATCATGATCCCCTCCGATCCGATACTCACGTTCGATTTCAAGCTGACTGTCGAACACACCCTCAAGGTCGAAGTCCCCCCCGGCGGCAATCGCGTGGAACTGGTGCCCCAGGAAGGTTGGCAGTCCTGGCTCAACAGCGGACGCAAGCCAACGCGCCTGTTCCGTGACCAGCGCTTTCATATTTCCGCCTCATCCCGTTTCAAGATGGCAATCGAATGCCAGTACATCAGCGGCAACACCTGTGCGATCGCCGAAACCGATACCGGCCACACCGTGCCGGTGAACGTCGGCGTGACCCTGCCCGATGGCGTGACGGACGGCGCCGGGCAACCGGTCAATCGCCGACGACTGTTGCGCGACGGCAGTGGCACCGAATTGTTCCAGCCCGGCATCTACGTCGATCGCCGGCTCGGGATGCTGCATTTCGAAGTGGACCGCAGCGGTGTCGAGGCGATGCTCGACACCGGGGCCACGCGTTACGCCGGCGATGTCACGGTGATCTGGGATTCGGAAGTTTAAAGGGCATGGATTGGCCAGCCTGAGGCGAAAGGAAGGTGAGGGATTGATGAAAGGTCTACCAGTAGCAGTGCGTAGTGTGGTTTCGGTGATGTTATTGGCCGGCGCATCGACGGCTCATGCCGTGAGCAAGGAGATCACCGCAATCTTCAGGCCCGATCCATCGAAGCCCAACGAGAATACCTTTCGCAATACCACGCCGGTCTCGGGTTATTGCGCCTTTTACCCGGCCGACTGTGAAAGGGAGAACATGTCCAGCCTTCAGTGGAACATCAACTCCTATTCCAACGCGCCCATCCAGGCCAATCATGCGGATCTGCGGCAAGGGGCGATATTCCATGTGCCTGCCAATTGGCGTCTGGCGCAGATCACTCATACCGGTACGGGCGAGACTGAAATCGTCCAGGTACGCATCGCCGGCATCGGCTCGATGTACTACCTGCCGGTCAGCGTGATCGACCTGGTCGGAGGGGGGGTGGACATGGGGACCGCTCATGCGATGTTGTGGGGCTCCACCTGGAAGTACGCCCCTGCACCTTGTCGATCCAGCAGCCAATCGAGCTTGAACGACCGTGCCTATTCCTTCTTCTGGAAAACCCCGGTCGAAGGGAGCTGTGCCAAAAGGGCCCGTTACCTGATCCCGGGCATGGAATACACCTCCATGGACTTCGCCTACGAACTGCGCACCCCCAACCCGTTGAAGATGTCGTCCGGCCAATACACCGGCTCCCTGGTCTATGGCCTCGGTCCGAGGCAGGACTTCGACTTCGGTGACGTGATGATCCCCAATGAATCGGTGATCACCCTCAATTTCAAACTCGACGTCGAGCACACGCTCAAGGTGGAGGTGCCCCCGGGTGGCAACCGGGTGGAACTGGTGCCCCAGGAAGGCTGGCAAGCCTGGCTGAACAGCGGGAGCAAACCGACGCGGCTGTTTCGCGACCAGCGCTTCCATATCTCGACCTCTTCTCGTTTCAAGATGAGGCTCGAATGCCAGCACGCCAGCGGCAATACCTGCGCGATTGCGGAAACCGGCACCGGCCATGCCGTGCCGGTGGACATCAAGGTGACGTTGCCTGAAGGCCTGACCGACGCCGCTGGGCAACCGGTCAACCAGCGCCCGTTGCGGCTTGACGGCAGCGGCACCGAGCTGTTCCAGCCGGGCTTTTATGTCGATCGCAGGCTGGGAATGCTGCACTTCGAAGTGGCCCGGGGCAGCGTCGAGGCGATGCTGGACAGCGGCGCCAAGGCCTACACCGGCAGTGTCACGGTGATCTGGGATTCGGAAGTCTAGCGGCTTGTACGGTTAGTTTGAGTACACGAATTAGCCACACAGGCCACCAGTGACCTGCCGGCCAAATTTCTAGTGAGTTGCGTTTAATGCATGAGGTTAAGCAAGTGATGAAACAGCTATGGGCATGGGTTGGTTTTTCCCTGTTTTGCGGCGTGGCCCAGGCCGGTCCGCAGATCGGTGTCGGGGTGGTCTACGACTACCTGGACGGCAACAAGACCACGTACATGAAACGGGTGTTCAACGGCGGCACGTCGACGGCTTTCGTCAAGGTGAACATCTTGGAAATCATCTACAACGAAGACGGCACCTACAGCGAGGTGCCCCTGCAGAACCAGGCCAGTGCCCAGGCCAAGGATGGTCTGATGGCCAGCCCGGCGCGGCTGATCGTGCCGGCCAACGGTGTGCAGGGCACGCGGTTGCTGTTCATGGGCAACCGTGACAAGGAGCGTTACTTCCGTGTGCGCTTCGTGCCGGTGGTGCCGGAAGCGGAAGACGAATTCGCCGTCAGCGCGGAGGAGCGCGAAGCGTATAAAAAGGAACGCGTGGCGGCCGGGGTCAAGGTACTGGCGGGGTACGGCACGGTGTTCTTCGTACGGCCCAAGGACACCCGCTTCGACACCGTGATCGATAACAACGCCAATCGCTACGTGCTGCGCAACAACGGCAACAGCGTGGTGGTGGTCGATGAGTTCAAGGACTGCGAAGCGAAGAAAGAGAACGAATGCCGGCCGACCACCAAGCATCACGTCATGACCGGCCGCACGTTCTCGTTCGACAAGGAAGCAGGGCGTGAATATCGCTTCACCCTGATCGAAGGCAGCAAGACCCAGAACGTCGAGATCAAGGGCTGACGGCGACCGTCGCCGAACCGTCGTTGACCCAAGAGGTAAATCAAAATGATCAAGACACGGCTACGCCCCCTTGCATTGACGGCCCTGCTGATGCCCTGGACCTCGGCCTGGGGGGCTGTCGAACGGGAAACCTTCGAACTCTACGTGACCATCCCGACGGCCGACTTTTATGTGTTGCCCCTCGACCCGCAGTTGGTCCAGCGCGAGCAGCGCCTGCCGTTCAGCACCATCACCTCGGACCTGAGCCCGTTGCGGGCTACTTACGAGGTGAAAAACAGCAACGGCTCCATTGGGGCTCGCCTCGGGGAGGAGGCCTATCTGTCCAATGGCCGTGATCGCATCGACTTGCGCGTGCGCTTCAACGGCGTCGAACTGACCCTGGATTCCGCCCAGGTGGTCTCGGCCGTCGAGGCACGGCCGGGCCGTCAGGTGCCGCTGGAAATCGCCGCCATCAAGCCCGATGACGACTACAAGCCCGGCGACTACTACGGCACGGTGCACATGGTGTTCGACGCCACGGCGCCGTAGGGCGACCGGAGGCAGTAAAGAACCTGCGCGGTGAGGGAACAAGCTCCCTCGCCACGGGTTAGCAGTAATGGCATGGACGCTTCTTTAACAATAACGATGAAAAAAGGTAGCAAGCATGCTCAAGCAATTTGTTTCCGTCATGGCCCTGGGCGTCGCGACCCTGAGTCCTTCGCTGGCCTTCGGGGCCGATGATGCGCGGTCCGCCATTCATATCAAGGCGAACATTCCCACCCAGCAGTTCCATGTCCAGCCACGGGATCCCGAGTTCGGCAAGCACGAGGTCATGCATTACGACCCGTTGAACGACGACCTGGGCATTTTGCGCCAGATCTTCGACGTGAAGCACACTGAAGGTTCGATCCACGCCTACATCGAGGGTGGCGCGGCGTTCCTGTCCAACGGCAATGCCAGAATCCCGTTGCGGGTCCGGTTCAACAAAGTCCGCCTGGATGGCCTGCCTCGGGAAGTCGTGGACGATGCGTCCTCCACGCCCGGTACCCAGGTCGAGATGACGATTCGTGCCGATGCCATGCCGGTCCAGCGCCGGCCGGGCTTCTATACCGGCGACTTTACCGTGATCTACGACGCAGTGCCGCGGATCTCTGCGTGACCCATCCTGTTCTTCTACGGCTGAAAAGGTATTTGGCATGTTCAATAAAAAGGTAGCTGCAATGGCCCTGGGCGCCGTTGCCCTGAGTGCTTCGCCGGCGCGCGCGGCGGATGATGCTCGCTCGTCGATTCACATCACTGCGAATATTCCGACCCAGCAGTTCCATGTGCAGCCCCGGGACCCGGAGTTCGGCAAGGATGAGGTCATGTATTGGGACGCTGTGAAGAGTCAACTGTCCCCGATACGCCAGACTTTCGATGTGAAGAACACCGACGGTTCGGTGCATGCCTATCTCCCGGCTGGCCAGCCAGCGCTGACCAACGGCAGCAGCGCCATTCCCCTGCTTGTCCGGTTCAACAACGTCACCCTGACCTCCACGCCCCAAGAGGTGGTGGACGACCCCACGTCCACCCCAGGTACGCAGGCAGAGATGGTCATCTATGCCTCGGCCATACCGCTTCCCGACCAGACAGGCCTGTTCAACGCCGACTTCACGGTGATCTTCGATGCGGTACCGCGGGTGAGCCCGTAGTTCTACCCTGGCGACGAAACGCCCTGGCGCGCCACCAACGGCGTGCACTGGGTGTGACTGCCCGGCTGCAAGTAGGGCGTGAGAAACGGCGCCATCCCCTTGAGCACCTGCACCGGCAAGGCCGAGGTGAACTTGAAGTTCTGCGCCGAGGCCCCCGGTACATAGGCGGTGAGGGTGCCGAAATGGCTGTCGCCAATGTAGAACACGAAGGTGGCCGTGCGGTTGATCGACTTGGAACTGAGGATGCGCCCACCGGCGCCGATGGCTTCGATACGGTTGTCGCCGGTGCCGGTCTTGCCGCCCATGGCCAACGGCGTACCGTCGGCCAGTTTGAAACTGCCGGCCACCCGTTTCGCGGTGCCGGCATCCACCACCTGGGACAACGCACCGCGCAGGGCCTGGGCCACTTCCGCCGGCATCACGCGTTTGCCTTTATCCGGGTCGTTGATCAGTTGCGTTTCGTAGGGGGTATCGACGGCGAAGTGCAGGCTGTCGACCCGCAGTGCCGGTTGACGGATACCGTCGTTGAGAATGGTGCCCACCAGCTCTGCCAGTGCGGCGGGGCGGTCACCGGAGCTGCCGATTGCCGTGGCCAGCGAAGGCACGAGATGGTCGAACGGGTAGCCGACTTTCTGCCAGCGCTGGTGGATATCCAGGAACGCTTCGATCTCGAGCATGGTGCGGATGCGACTGTCGCGTGCGCTCTTGTGCCGGCTTTTGAACAGCCAACTGTAGACTTCCTGGCGTTCGAACTCACTGGCCTTGACGATCTGGCTGAACTTGGCGTCCGGGTTGTTCAGCAGGTAACCCATCAACCATAGATCGAGCGGGTGGACCTTGGCGATAAAGCCCTGGTCCGGCAGGTCATAGGCGCCGGGACCGTAGCTCTGGTAGAGCCGCTCCAGGCGTTCGTCGGTGAGTTTCTCGGCGTTCTTGGCCGATTGCAGATGTGAACGCACGAAGCGGTTGAAGCTGTCCTGGCTGTCGTTGGGAAAGAAATAGCGGTGCACGGCGGCCAGGCGGATCGCCGTGGGGTGCATGCTGTCGAGAAAGGTTTCGAGGCGCTGGCTGGTGTCCTTCTTCTGATACTTCTTCCAGAACCTGAGCAGGAACGAGGTGCCTTCGCGGTCGGCGAACTGGGCCAGGTATTCCTGGCGCCGCGGGTCGCTGTCGTCCTTGAGCAGTTCAGCGCTGTTGTTGGGCCCGGCGTAAGTGGCGTAGCGCACCAGGTCGCGCATGAGACGGATGAACGGCAGGTTGATCGACTCGCGCAGGGCATCGCGCAAGGTGGGGTTGCGGCCGTTGTCCTCGCTGCGGAAGTTGTGGAAGGTGTGCAGCCCGCCGCCGGTAAAAAATGCCTCGCCGGGGCTGGCGGAGTACGTACGATCCAGTGCCGCCTCGAGCATCTTCGGCAGGCTGCGGTCGCTGTTCTGGATCAGGTAATCGACGGCCCAGCGGGACAGGCGATCCTGCTCGGCGACCTCGACTTTTTTCAGGGCCGCCGGAGTTTCAGCGCCATAGCGGTCGTGCAGTTCGGCAATGATCTGCAAATAGGTGGTGAGTACCCGCAACTTGGCGGTGGAACCGAGTTCGAGTTTGCTGCCTTCGTTGATGTCGAAAGGCTGGTCGGTGCTATCGGTCTGCACCCGCACGCGCGAACCGTCCGGGGTCAGTTCCAGCAGGGTAAAGCTGTAGCGCACCTGGGTGGTGCTGGTGGGGGTGAGCAGGCGTTCTCCCATGAGGCCGATCTCCGTCGCGAAGGCCGGGTCGGCCAGGCGCTTGAGGTACTCGGTGGCCTGGGTCTGCAAGTCGTTTTGCAAAGTGCTGGTGGCGGACAGGTCCAGTCGGTCGAGGTCGTACAACGGCCGGTCGAGCAGCGTGGCGAGCCGACTGCGGGCGGCGCTGATGCCTTTGTTGGTTTCGTTGGGCTGGATCGTCGGTTGCTGCACCCAATCGCGATAACTGACCTGACTCGCCAGGGCGGCATCGGCCAGGGCGGCGTCGATCACACCGTTCTGGGCCAGCAGCCGGATGTGGCTGTCCGTCAGGCTCGCCAGCTCGTCATGCCCCTTGGACAGGTAATGGGAAGGGCGCCGCTGAGCGATCATCAACGACAGCATCTGCCGCAAGGCCAGACCCTTTTCCGCCAGGCTCCGCGGATCGGTGGCGGTGCTGAACAACTGCTCATTGGCGCGGTTGAAGTCGGCGCCGTACCAGACCCGCAAACCTTCGGCCATGCCATGGACCTCTCCATGCCCCGGCACGGCGGAAAGTGGCACACTGTTGAGGTAATCGCGCACGATCCGCTGCCGCGCCTCGAGGGTTTGCGGACCGCTCCGATAGGCGCGCACGCTGGCGGAAATCATCTGGCGGATCTTCTCACTCCCCGAGACGGTCAGGCCATCGGGGGAGTGACGGTACTTTTCCAGCTGCGTCGCCAGGGTGCTGCCCCCGGCGGACTGCCCCGGCAAGCTCAACAGCTTGGCCACCTGCGACCACGCCGCCATGCCGAAGCGCGGCCAGTCTACCGCCGGGTTGGCCTGGGGCTGGTGGGGATCGAGCAGGAAGCGGTTTTCGATGAACAGCAGGCTTTGCACCACCACGGGAGGGATGGCGTCGAAACTGGCATACAGCTGTTGTGGATACTTGAACTGATACAGCGGCGCGGCGCGGCAATCGGTGATGGTCAGGCCGGCCTGGATCTTTTCCGTATAGGGCACGAACAGGCCTTTTCCGACGTAGTCCATCAAGGCTGGCGAAAAGCGGGTCTGGGCCTGGATCACGTAGTTGCGCTTGAGCAGTCGCGGCAGGAACTCCCCCAGCGAGCTGTAGCCCAACCGCCGGTCGAATGGGCCGGCTCCGGGATAGACAATGGCATCGCTGGGCCCCGGTTGCAGCGAATAGCTCAGGGAGGCAGCGTATTTGCTGATCTCCCTGGCCTGGAATCTGGAGGTGCGCATTTCCTTGGCCACCGCGAGCCCGACCACCACGACGATAATCAGCAGCAGCAACCAGAACGCCCGCCAGCCATGCCGCGCGCGGCGTTTTTTTTGGGGTGTAGACGCTTCTTCCATACGTTCAGTCGGGACCATAGGTTTGTTCGAATCGGTTTGCCATAGAGCGCCCATAGTCGACTGATCCATTCACGCAGATTGATCGGACTTGCTTGAAGCTTAGACGGTGGTTTGCGTGGGGGAGGGAAATTGTGGACAGGCCGGCACCCTGAAATCCTGTAGGCACCATGAAACCCCTGTGGCGAGGGGATTTATCCCCGCTGGGCTGCGCAGCGGCCCTAAAACCAGACTACCTCGGTACATCAGGCAGATCCGGTCGACTGTTTTAGGGCCGCTACGCGCCCCAGCGGGGATAAATCCCCTCGCCACAGCTTCAGAGCCAGATGGCATCCCAGAGCGGGTAATCGCCAATTCGGCTTACCAGCCCTGCGCGAACCGGGTTGGCAATGATGTAGCGGGCGAAGGGCTGGATGTCTTTATTGTCGCGGAGTGCATGGTCGTGGAAGCTGCTTTGCCAGAGCGGGCCGGACGCCCCGGTCCGACTGTTGACGCTGTGTGTGCATCGAGCTTTGGTGGCACCAATGACTCGACTCAGAGGGGTATTGTTGATTTGAACCAGCCAATGGAAATGATCCGGCATCACCACCCAGGCCAAGGAGTTGACCTGGCCCGAGTCATGGGCTCGTTTAAATTCAGCTACTAACAATCTTCCAACTTTCCAGTCAGCGAATATTGGACGTCGTCGATGAATGACAGCCGTTACCAGGTAGCCGCGCCCTTGCTCCGAACAGCGACCTCGGCGCAAGCGATGGGAATCGGGGCGTGGATGCATTCCTTGCTTCCTTTGAAGGGGGTGTCAATGCAGCCTAGCCGTGTAGGTGTTTCCACGACGCTGAGACGTATGAGCGAAAATTCCGAAATCTGCGTAGTCCCCTGTGGCGAGGGGATTTATCCCCGCTGGGCTGCGCAGCAGCCCCATCCCCAAAGCACTCAATCTGTCTGACACACCGAATCAGCAGGTTTCAGGGCTGCTACGCAGCCCAACGGGGATAAATCCCCTCGCCACAGGGGGGGCGGTGCTCTTAAATCCTCTGTATTCCCAGTCAATGCTTCTCCAAAAACCCGACTTTTGCTGTGGCTTATCCCTGAATTTCCAAAGTTTTACAGTGAAACTCTCTATCCTTGGCTTTTTATACTGCACGACCCACCGGTCTTGACGTTCTGGTTTCCGGGACGGTCTGTCCACGAGGCAGGCCCGGTTTCGGCAAGGTGGCAGGCTTATCGGCCTGTGGCCTTGGAAACCCGGTGGCTAATCCAATAACAAAACGGAGTTGTATCCCTATGCCTGTCGGCAATCATCTGCCCCATGGCGAGACCGCTCAGGGCGGTCCGCTCAAACGTGAACTCGGCGAGCGGCATATCCGCCTGATGGCGCTTGGCGCTTGCATCGGTGTCGGACTGTTCCTCGGTTCGGCCAAGGCCATCGAAATGGCCGGCCCGGCGATCATGCTGTCCTACATCATCGGCGGCCTGGCGATCCTGGTGATCATGCGCGCCCTCGGCGAGATGGCCGTGCACAATCCAGTGGCCGGTTCGTTCAGCCGTTATGCCCAGGATTACCTCGGCCCGCTGGCGGGTTTCCTCACCGGCTGGAACTACTGGTTCCTGTGGCTGGTGACCTGCGTGGCGGAAATCACCGCGGTAGCGGTGTACATGGGCATCTGGTTCCCCGACGTGCCCCGCTGGATCTGGGCCCTGGCCGCACTGGTCAGCATGGGCTCGATCAACCTGATCGCGGTCAAGGCCTTCGGCGAGTTCGAATTCTGGTTTGCGCTGATCAAGATCGTGACCATCATCGCCATGGTCATCGGCGGCGTCGGCATCATCGCCTTCGGGTTCGGCAACGACGGCGTGGCCCTGGGTATTTCCAACCTCTGGACCCACGGTGGGTTCATGCCCAATGGGGTGCAGGGTGTATTGATGTCCCTGCAGATGGTGATGTTTGCCTACCTGGGCGTGGAGATGATCGGCCTGACCGCGGGTGAGGCGAAGAACCCGCAGAAAACCATTCCCAACGCCATCGGTTCGGTGTTCTGGCGGATCCTGTTGTTCTATGTCGGCGCGTTGTTCGTGATCCTGTCGATCTACCCATGGAACGAGATCGGCACCCAGGGCAGCCCGTTCGTGATGACGTTCGAGCGCCTGGGTATCAAGACGGCTGCCGGCATCATCAACTTCGTGGTGATCACCGCTGCGCTGTCGTCCTGCAACGGCGGCATCTTCAGCACCGGGCGGATGCTCTACAGCCTGGCGCAGAACGGCCAGGCCCCGGCCGGTTTTGCCAGGACCTCGGCCAACGGCGTACCGCGCCGCGCGTTGTTGCTGTCCATTGCCGCGTTGCTGCTGGGCGTGCTGCTCAATTACCTGGTGCCGGAAAAAGTCTTCGTCTGGGTGACCTCCATCGCCACCTTCGGGGCGATCTGGACCTGGGTGATGATCCTGCTGGCCCAGCTCAAGTTCCGCAAAGGCCTGAGCGCTTCCGAGCGTGCCGCCCTGAAATACCGCATGTGGCTGTATCCGGTCAGCTCGTACCTGGCGTTGGCGTTCCTGGTGCTGGTGGTTGGGCTGATGGCGTACTTCCCGGATACACGGGTGGCGCTGTATGTGGGGCCGGCGTTTCTGGTGCTGCTGACGGTGCTGTTCTACACCTTCAAGTTGCAGCCAAGGGCTGATCAACAAGGCGCGGTGCGTCCGGCTTTGTAACGACGCCAAGTGGAAGAAATCGGCCGCCTGTCGGAAAGAGCTGCGAACCTGTAAGTTCTGACAGTAGACCGTCCCTGCATGGTGACCTAGCTTTAAAACCCGCTAACGGGTCAGAGCAAGGTCTCACGATGAAGGGATTCTCTGCATTGATGGTTATCGGCCTGGCCAATGGACTGATCCATTGGCAGGTCTTTTTCGTATTGCGTAGTGCTGTCGGGCTGAGCCAGGCGGTCAGCAACCTGACGGCATTTTGTGTGGCCACAGCGTTTTCATTCTATGTGAATGCGCTCTACATCTTTGAGCCTGGGGCGCCTCGGCGCGGTTATTTGCCGCTCACTGCTGCGATGGCTGGCTTGAGCTACGGTATTGGAGCTGCCGGCGATACCCGAAACCTGCCTGGATGGGTGGCGTTGGTTTCGTTTTCGTTGCTGAACCTGGCGATTGGCTACAGTTTTTTTCGGTTTGTCGTGTTTCGTGACCGTCATCAAGTATGAACGCCTGCGACCAGGTAGTGCAGCCTATGACGGAAGACCGTTCAGCTTCGCTGCCCTTTGTTGTCGACCTGGATGGCACACTGCTCAAATCTGATCTGTTGTTTGAATGCGCCATGGCGTTTGTCCGCAGCCAGACTTGGCGCTGCCTGAAAGTTTTGGTCTGGGTGCTTCACGGCAAGGCCTACCTGAAGAAGCAGCTGGCTCAATCGACGGATGTCGATGTCAGCCTATTGCCCTACGACCAGGACGTGCTGACCCTGATCGACGAACAGCGCGGGCTAGGCCGCAGGATCGTGTTGGCCACCGCCAGTTATCATTCGTTGGCGCAAAGGATCGGAGAGCACTTGCAGGTGTTCGACGACATATTGGCGACTCGCCTGGAATGTAATCTGACGGGGCCGCACAAGCGTGATCGATTGATTGAATTGTTCGGCCAACGAGGCTTCGATTACGTCGGTAACGCACTGGACGACCTTGTGATCTGGCGCTCGGCCAGGCTTGCTTACGTGGTCAATCCTTCCGCACCGGTCGAACTGGCCATCCTTAGCCTGGACAATGTCGTGCGACTGATCCGCTCCGGCACGACGGGGTTTGGCGAATGGCGAAAGGCCTTGCGCCTGCATCAATGGGCAAAGAATGCGCTGATTTTCGTGCCGTTGCTGGCCGCACATCAGATCACCAACCCGCTGTTGCTATGGCATGGCTTGGTGGCATTCATATCGTTCGGGTTATGTGCTTCCGGCGTTTATATACTCAATGACCTGCTGGATCTGGAAGACGATCGAAGGCATCCAACCAAACGGAACAGACCCTTTGCAAACGGATGTCTGTCGATCAAGTCGGGTCTGATGATTTGCCCATTGCTGTTGATCATATCGCTTGGCGGTGCCTGGTGGTGGCTACCTTCACAGTTCGTTTCGGTGTTGGCGTTTTATTACGCCTTGACGCTGGCCTATTCGTTCAAGTTGAAGCACATCATGCCCCTGGACGTGATTACACTGGCGTTGCTCTACACCTTGCGAGTCATCGCTGGTGGCGCGGCCTTCGATTTGGAACTGACGGCATGGATACTTGCGTTTTCCATGTTTATTTTCCTAAGCCTCGCTTTGGTCAAGCGCTATACCGAACTTCTGGTGGTCTCGCGCAACGGGGTTACCGGTAAAGCCAGCGGTCGAGATTATTACCCAGACGATATGGCGATGCTTTCATCGCTAGGCGCGGCTTCCGGTTATCTCGCGGTACTGGTTTTGGCACTGTACATCCGCGACGGCGCAACCGTTGCTCTGTATGAGCGTTCACAAATCATCTGGCTTGCCTGCCCCTTGTTGCTGTTCTGGATCACTCGGATCTGGATGCTGACTCACCGCGGATTAATGAAGGAGGACCCGGTGGTGTTTGCGCTAAAGGACCGGTTGAGCCTTGCCGTAGGCGTGTTGTTTTGCCTGATTTTCTGGAGTGCGACATGAACGATTGTCCTGATGCCGCAGGCCTTCTCATTGATACCGCGCAGTCGTGCCTGCAATGAGCTTACCGTTGAGTTCGTGGGGGCAATATCCCGCTGAACCGCAAATCGCTCATCCCTGTGCCTGGCGAAATGATCTGGATGATCAGTGGCTGCGGGTCAGTAAAATCCATGGCTCGACATTGCCGTTCGGGAATGGCCGCAGTTATGGCGACAGTTGCTTGGCCAGCAATGGCCATGTGTTGCACATGCGGCCCTTGAGTCGGTTCATCGAGGCCAATTGGCAAACGGGAGAGATCTGCGCCGAGGCGGGGGTCACTTTGGGTGAAGTGCTGCAGCTGGCCGTTCCTCGCGGCTGGTTTTTGCAGGTCACGCCTGGAACCCGCCATGTGACGCTGGGCGGAGCGGTAGCCAACGATGTTCATGGGAAAAATCATCACTGCCGTGGGACGTTTGCCCACTCGGTCTTAAGTTTTGGATTACACAGGTCCGAGCAACCTTTGATGGTGTGTTCGCCAACGGAAAATCCCCAGTGGTTTGCGGCTACTCTCGGCGGATTAGGTCTGACGGGCATTATCAGCTGGGTCAGCATTCGTCTGCGCAGAATCCAGTCCAGTCGGATCGATACGACCCGGGTGCGATTTGGTCGACTGAGTGACTTTTTCGCGCTGGCGACAGAGCTTGATGCCTCTCATGAATACAGCGTGGCCTGGATTGATTGCCAGGCCAAGGGCTCTGCGTTGGGGCGCGGTGTCATGATCGTAGGGGACCACTGTGAGCACGGACCGTTGGAAGTGCCAACGCCCCGTGTCATGACGTTACCCGCCTCGCCTCCGGTGTCCTTGGTCAACCCATTCATGGTGGGATTGTTCAACCGCTGTTACTGGCACATGCAGCCGGCCAGCAGGAAAAACCAGGCGATTGCTTACAGTCCGTTTTTTTACCCGCTGGATAGTATTGAGCGCTGGAATCGGATCTACGGCCGCAAAGGATTCCAACAGTTCCAGTGCGTAGTACCACAAGCGGTTGCCGAGGACGCCTTGGCGCAGTTGCTCGACGTCATTGCCCGTAGCGGACTGGGATCTTTCCTGGCGGTACTCAAGCGTTGTGGTGATATCGCTTCCCCGGGATTGTTGTCCTTTCCGATGCCTGGGACTTCGCTGGCGCTGGACTTCCCCCAAAGCGGCGCCCTGAACAGCACCTTGCTGCCGCGGCTGGACGCTATTGTCCATGAGGCCGGCGGCCGGTTGTACCCGGCCAAGGATGCGCACATGAGCGCCCGCGATTTTCGCCAGGCTTATCCCGCTTGGGAGCGTCTGGAGGCAATGCGCGACCCGACATTGATGTCCCGTTTCTGGCAGCGAGTTACACAATGAAAAAAATCCTGATTGTGGGCGCTACTTCTACCATCGCCTGTGCTTGCGCACGACGGTGGGCGATTGAGCAGAGCGAGTTCTTTCTGGTTGCCAGGGATGAGTCAAAACTGCTGCAAACCTGTGCCGATCTTGAGGCGCGAGGTGCAAGCAGGGTTATTCCCTGGGTGATGGACCTTGGCAATATTGATGCACAGACCATCATGCTGGAGCAGTGCCTGGCTGTGATGCAATCGGTGGATATCTGTTTGATTGCTTATGGGTCTTTGCCAAATCAACACGAATGTGAGCGAAGTGTCGAATCGGCCATGGCCGAGTTCGCCAACAATGGCAGTTCGGTGATTGCCTTGCTGACTCGTCTGGCGAGTCTGATGATCGTTCAGCGCTGTGGCACGCTGGCGGTTATTTCTTCAGTTGCCGGGGATCGCGGGCGCCCCTCCAACTATGTGTATGGCGCAGCCAAAGCGGCCGTTTCCACATTCTGCGAAGGTCTGCGCGCGCGGCTGTTCAAGTTGGGTGTGCATGTGATCACCATCAAACCCGGCTTTGTCGATACGCCGATGACCCGCGGATTGGCATTGCCGGCTTTCCTGGTGGCGCAACCGGAAGCTGTCGCCCGTCGAATTGTGGCGGGTATCGAACGCAAGGTCTCGGTGCTTTATGTACCAGCGTTCTGGGCGTTGTTCATGTGTCTGATACGGGCATTGCCACAGCCACTGTTCAAAAGGCTCAACCTGTGAACCAGATCGTGGCTTTGACAGGATGGCGCTATCAGTTTTTGATCGGTTCGGCGATCTGCTCGGCCCTGGCTTACCTCGCCATTTCCCTCTGGGGTGGATGGGCGGCGGTGAGCGGGGCGGTCAGTCGGGTAGGGTGGTGGGACGGGGCGCAAATAGTCGTCTTGGTTCTGCTTGGCTATGGGCTGCGTTTTTTGCGCTGGCAGATTTATCTCAGTGCCTTGGGACATACGTTGCCTTGTTGGCCCAGCTTGAAAATCTATCTGGCGGGATTTGCATTGACTACAACACCTGGCAAGGCGGGCGAGGCGTTGCGTGGAGTTCTGCTGAAACGCTGGGATGTGCCATACGCACACAGTTTTGCTGCGCTACTGAGTGAGCGGTTTTCGGATTTACTGGCGATAGTTGTTTTGGCGCTGTTGGGCTTGAGTGCTCACCCCAAATGGCTGCCGATGATGGTGGCCACTCTGGCGTTGCTGGTCTGCGGCGTACTGCTGATGGTGCGTCCAGCACTAATAGGGAGCATTGCCCGCCGTATCGACAAGGGAAGTCGCTGGATTTCCCGGATGCTGCGCCATCTCCTTCGAGTGTTGCGTCAGGCACGCCGGTGTCATACCCCACGTCGACAGATTGTCGCGACGTTATTGAGTCTCATGGCCTGGGGGCTTGAAGTGTTGGCGTTCTACTGGATTTTGAGGGCTGTGGGAGCGGACGTACCTCTCACGTCGGTCATGTTCATTTATGCCATTTCCATGCTGGTTGGAGCCCTGAGTTTCATGCCCGCCGGATTGGGCAGTACCGAAGCGGTAATGGTGGCTTTGCTGGCGTCTGGTGCCGTTGCGATGGCAAGTGCAATTGCAGCGACGGTTCTGTTGCGGATGGTGACGTTGTGGCTGGCGGTAGGGCTGGGGGCTGCATGCTTGATCGGGCGGGAACGATCGTTACTTGGACGAGGACGTGGAGAACAATAATGATCATGAAAGCAACTCCACAAAGTGGACCAATGTATCTATCGTTGGCAGGCGCAATGATCGTCGGTTGCTATTTGAGATTGCATAACATCGACACGCATGGACTTTGGCTGGATGAAGCATTCAGTGTGGCAGTCAGTGATCCGGATAACAGTTTCAAGCGGGTCTATGAACGCACATTGCTAGATGTGCACCCACCACTCTACCAGGCACTTTTATGGCTATTTTATAAAGCGTTTGGTTACGCTGAGATAAGCGGAAGGTATCTGTCGGTTTTTTTCGGTGTCTTGCTGATACCGAGCGTTTTCTATTTGGGTTGGAAGTTTTTTGGCCGACGGACAGGACTGATTTGTGCGTGGCTGGTGGCGGTTAATTTTTATTTGATAACGTACTCTCAAGAAACCAGGTCGTATGCATTACTGGTGTTGCTTGTCGTGCTTTCGTTTTTGGTTTTTTTAACGCTGGTGCACAACCCTACAGCCTTGAATGCAGTTTTGTATGCCGTCGTGACGGCAATGCTGGTGAATACCCACTATTTCGGTTTTTTTCCAGTCCTCGCCCAGATCGGATTGTTTTATCTGATTTATGGCCGAAAAGCTTTTCGGATGAGAATGATTTTGATGTTTTTGGCCGTTGGGCTATTTGTCTTTCTGAGCCTCCTTCCAAGCATCGGATATATAGTGGCTAATATAGAGCGAAGTGGGTTTTGGGTGCCGGCTCCGGACGACAATTTTTTTACTGAATTATTTGCGCTGTATTTTGGTAATAAAACCCTCGCCATGATGGTCGCCATTTTAATGATGTTCGGGCTCTTGGATATTCTCAAAGGCAGTGAGAGGAAGGAGTTTTTATGGTTTTTTATTCTGTGGATAGGTGTGTGCGCGATGGTTCCCTATATGCGCTCTTTCTATATTCAGCCTGTCTTGACGATGCGTAATCTTATCGTATTGTTGCCTGCATTGTTGATGCTGGCGGGGTATGGCCTCGGTCTTTTGCGAGATCAGGTGCTTTTTTATAGTGTAATGATTGTTGTTTTTTGTTTTTCGCTAACGCCTTTGTACACTGGGGGCAAGCCTGTTTATACTTTCAGAAATCAATTGCCTCCTGTAAGTCAGATGCGTGATGTCATACAGTTGATAGCGGGTGAATGCGCTGATCGAGCAGTATACTCGTTCGCACATTTGGAGGCTCAAGGGTATGCGAAGGTGCTTGGCTTGGAGTTAAAGGTTAAGAGCGTCAGTGACATGGAGAAGGATATTGAGTCCGCCGCGCAGCCAATGGAATTCTGTATTTTAGGCACGCATGGAACCTGGATACCGGACGCGGAGTATAGGAAGAAACATGGTTATCATTTTGTTGATGAGCGTGCAGTCGGAGACTCATCAATAGTTAGATACCAGACTGACATTCGATGAGGGGTTTGCGTAACACTGGATACCCGGTGTTACGCAAACTAAGCTGTGGCGATTTCCTCCGGCTCAAAACTGTCCGCCCGCGCCATCTGCCACATCCGCGAATAAAACGCGCCATTGACCTCGCCCGTCAGTAACTCCCCGGGCTTGAGAAACACATGCAATTGGGAAAACAGCTTGATCTCGGTCGCGGACATCCGCCGAACCAGGTGCTTGGGTTGCAACTGCGACGGGTGTTCGAGGCCTGCGGCGGCGAGCATTTCTGCCAGGGCCTTGAGGGTGTTGCGGTGAAAGCTGTAGACCCGCTGGGCCTTGTCCGGGACGACCAGGGCGCGCTGGCGCAAGGTGTCCTGGGTGGCGACGCCGGTGGGGCATTTATTGGTGTGGCAGCTTTGCGACTGGATGCAGCCGATGGCGAACATGAAGCCCCGGGCGGCGTTGGCCCAGTCGGCGCCGATGGCCAGTACGCTGGCGATGTCGAAGGCGCTGACGATCTTGCCGCTGGCGCCGAGCTTGATCTTGTCCCGCAGGTTCAGGCCCACCAGGGTGTTGTGAACGAACAGCAGGCCCTCGCGCAGCGGCGCGCCGATGTGGTCGGTGAACTCGACCGGTGCGGCGCCCGTGCCGCCCTCCTTGCCGTCCACCACGATAAAGTCGGGCAGGATGCCGGTTTCCAGCATGGCCTTGGCGATTCCCATGAACTCCCAGGGATGACCCAGGCAGAACTTGAAGCCCACCGGTTTTCCACCGGACAACTCACGCAACTGCTGTACGAACTGCATCAACTCGATGGGGGTGGAAAAAGCGCTGTGGCAGGACGGTGAAACGCAATCCTCGCCCATGCGGATGCCGCGGGTTTCGGCGATCTCCCGGGTGACCTTGTGCTTGGGCAGAATCCCGCCGTGGCCGGGTTTGGCGCCCTGGCTCATCTTGATTTCAATCATCCGCACCTGTGGGTTCCGGGCCTGGGCGGCAAAACGCTCCGGGTCGAAGTGGCCGTCCGGGGTGCGGCAACCGAAGTAGCCGCTGCCCAGCTCCCAGGTCAGGTCGCCGCCATGTTCACGGTGATAAGGGCTGATGCTGCCTTCGCCGGTGTCGTGGGCGAAGTTGCCGAGCTTCGCCCCTTGGTTCAAGGCCCGGATGGCGTTGGCGCTCAGGGAACCGAAGCTCATGGCGGAGATGTTGAACACCGAGGCCGAGTACGGCTGGGTGCACTGCGGGCCGCCGACTGTTACGCGAAAACCGCTGGGGTCGCTCAACGGGGCTGGACGCATGGAGTGGCCAATGAATTCGAAACCGGCCTGGTAAACGTCGATCAGCGTGCCGAAGGGTTTGTCGGCGCTTTCGTTCTTGGCCCGGGAATACACCAATGAGCGCTGGGCGCGGGAGAAGGGCAGGGCGTCGCTGTCGGATTCGAGCAGGTACTGGCGGATCTCCGGGCGAATGCCTTCGACCAGGTAGCGGATATTGCCCAGGATCGGATAGTTGCGCCGCACGGCGTGGCGGCTTTGCAGCAGGTCGAACAGCCCCAGCAGGCTCAGCAGGCCTGTCACCAGCGCGAACGGCCAGAGCCAGTCATGCGCAAGGAACGGCAGGCTGGCGAGGGTGAACAGTACACAGCCGGCGAAGAAGGCGTAACGGCTCAGTAGCGACAGGCTCATGCGGTTTCCTTGGGGTAGGGGCGAAGGGCCATTCTGCGCTGGTGGCGAAACGCTGGGCAACTGGTGATGAGAGGATTTCATGTGCCGAGGGATTTATCTGTGGCGAGGGGATTTATCCCCGCTGGGCTGCATAGCAGCCCCAATACAATCGACTCAATCTGCCTGATGTACCGAGTCGACTGGTTTTAGGGCTGCTGCGCAGCCCAGCGGGGATAAATCCCCTCGCCACAGGTCATCCTTCCACAGATAAATCATGTTTAATCAATGTCACCCCACCAATTTCATCTGCCGCACCGGCAACTCGACCCGGAACGTCGTCCCCACCCCCACTTCGCTGCGCACGGTGATCTCGCCGTTGTGCTTCTTCACGATGCCATAGGACAACGACAGTCCAAGCCCCGTGCCCTGGCCGATGGGTTTGGTGGTAAAGAACGGGTCGAAGATTTTTTGCAGGGTTTCCGGTTCGATGCCCGAGCCGTTGTCGGCGACTTCGATCCACACGGTGTCGCCGTCGACGCCGTTGCGCAAGGTGATGGTGCCGCGTTCGGGACCGATGGCCTGGGCGGCGTTGACGATCAGGTTCATGATCACCTGATTGATTTGCGACGGCAGGCATTCGACCTCTGGCAGCGGGCTGTACTCCTTGACCACATCGGCTTTGTACTTGATTTCGTTGGCCACGATGTTCAGCGTCGAATCCATGCCCTGCTGCAGGTTCGCCATTTGCCATTCCTGGTTGGAGTCGACGCGGGAGAAGTCCTTCAGGTCCTTGACGATCTGTCCGACCCGGGCGATGCCGTCCTTGGATTCCTTGATCAGCAACGGGATGTCTTCGACGAGGAAGTCCAACTCCACCTGCTCGCGCAGCTTGGTCAGGTACATCACCAGCTCCGGCGAAGCGATGGCTTCTTCGGCATTGCCATAGGCCAGGAGCATTTCCTCCAGCTTGTTGAAGTAGCCGTCCAGCGCGCCCAGGTTGGAAGAAATGAAACCGATGGGGTTGTTGATTTCATGGGCCACCCCGGCTGCCAACTGGCCCAGCGAGGCGAGTTTTTCCGATTGCACCAACTGGGTTTCGAGCATCTTGCGTTCGTCGATTTCCATCTGCAGCAAGGTGCTGGCCTGTTTGAAGGCCTGGGTGCGTTGCTGCACCAGTTCTTCGAGTTTGTTCATTTTCAGTTGCGCGCGGGAGGTCATTTCCCACTTGGTGGTGAGGGTGTTGGCCATCTGCTGGACTTCGATGTTATCGAAGGGCTTTTTCAGGATCAGCAGGCGGTCGTGACCGTTCAGTCGATCCAGCAATTCATCCCAGGAATAATCCGAATAGGCCGTGCACACCACCACCTGCAACTGCGGGTCGCATTTCCACAGTTCCTCGATGGTCTTGGCACCGTCCCACCCCTCTGGCATGCGCATGTCGACGAAAGCCAGGGCATACGGGCGGTCCTTTGCCAGCGCCGCCTGTAATTTGCTCAGGCCTTCCTGGCCGCCATAGGCCGAGTCGAGCTCGAACACCGTACCGACCGGTTTCGGTGCATCGCCAAACAGCGCGCTTTCCATGTCTTGCAGGTCGGCGTTGCTGTCGTCCTCGGGGGTGAGAATCTTGCGAAAATCCTCATGAATGGCGGGCGTATCGTCGATCAACAGGATGCGCCGGTTACTTAAACTGTTCATGAATCGTCTTCCGCGAGTTTCAGGGGTACGTGTAGTACGAACGTCGCCCCCTTGCCTGGCCCCTCACTGTGGGCGGTGAGGCGGCCGTTCATTTCGATGGCGGCCGTTGCACAGCTGTGCAGGCCGAACCCGTGGCCTTCCTTGCGTGTGGTAAAACCGTGGGCAAAGATACGTGTCATGTTTTCTTCCGGGATACCTTCACCCTCGTCCTTGACGCTGATCTGCAACGTCTCGTCATTTACGACCTCCGCACGCAGGGTCATGTTCCGCGCATGGTTCGAGACTCCGGCCATGGCATATTTGGCGTTGCTGATCAGGTTGATCAGAATCAGCAACAAACGGTGTTTGTCACCCATGATCCGCGGCAAGTTGCCGTACTCCTTGATCACCGTCACATGGTGCCGGGTCAGGGCGCCGGAGTTCATGCGCAAGGCATCTTCCAGCAGTTCGCTGACCACCAGCGGTTCCACCAGGCTGTTGGCACCGGCATAGGATTGCTGCGTGGAGACGATGTCCTTGATGTGGTCCACGCTCTTGCTCAACTGGGCCAACTCATCGATCAGGCTTTGCTGTTCGACCGCAATGGCGTCCGCCAACTGGTTGAGATAGCCGGGTAGGAGCTTGCCTTTCTCGTCTTCGCTCAGGAAGCGCCCCAGGTCATGGGCATGATCGTTGATCAGGGTCATTGCCTTGCCCAGTCCCTGGGCCTTGCTGCTGCGCAATTTGCGACTGACCAGGTCGGCGGAGATGTTCACGCTGTTGAGCACGTTGCCGACGTTGTGCAGCACATTGGTGGCGATCTCCGCCATGCCGGCCTGGCGGGCGGTGTCCATCAATTCGCTCTGGGTATCCTTGAGCTGGCGGGTGCGCTCTTCGACCCGTTGTTCCAGTTCGTCGTTGGCGGTTTTCAGGGCTTTGTTGACGTGCTTGATCTCGGCAAAGCTGCGTACCAGCCGGATGGCCAGCCAGATCAATATCAACACCAGGAGGGTGGCGAACACCAGCAGGTACACGTGGTTGCGCTGGTACTTGTCGGCGGCTATTTCCTGATCCTTCTCGATCAGGCGGGTGATGGTGTCCAGATGATCGGAGACGGGAACGGCTTCGATGCTCTCCAGCAACTCGTTGACCCGCGGCTGCTCGCGCAGGATCAGGGCGATGTGCCGGCTCAGGATGTCGATGGAGTCATGCAAGCCCACCGGCAGGCGCTCCTTGTTGACATCGAGACGGTTCAGGCCCAGCAGCACCTCGGCGGCTATTTCGCGGGTGGTGAGCTGGGAGAATTCCATGCTGCTGAGCAGCAGGTCGTAGGTGTCGATGGCGACACTTTGCAACTGCAGCTTGTCCTCGTCGGACAGTTGCGCGAACTCGGCCTGAATGTCGTCTTCGGCGGTGGGCAGGAAGGCCAGGGAGTTGCGCAGCACCGCGTTGTGGGACTTGAACTGTTCCACCAGGCGGGTTTTTTCCTTGACGGCCTTGAGATACTCGTCGCGCTGGGTCTCCCAGAGCGAGGGCGCATGGCGACCGGGCTCCGATTCAATGGTGTCGAGGCGTTGCCACAGGCGCGTCATTTCGTGCAGCGGGGAAACCAATGGGTCGTAGTTGTGGCTCAGGGCGATCCGGGATTTGAGTACCTCGTTGTCCCAGATGGCGTCCTGCTGCTTGAGCAGGCGGATCAGGTCCCGGGACTCAATGTACGAGGCAGCCTGTTGCGCACTGGAATTGACGTACATGAACAGCAGGACCGAGGCGAGCAGGGCGCCGATGAAGAACAGGCCGAAGCGACGAAGGGCCTTCATAGTGGCTTGCCCTCGTGTTCACCGGTCAGGGTCTTGAGGAATTCGACGATCAGTTCCGTGTCGTTCTTCAACGGTTCACGGCCCAACTGGTATTTGAACATCACTTCCACCGCACGCTCGAGGGTCGGTGCGGATCCGTCGTGGAAATACGGTGCGGTAACGGCCACGTTACGCAGGCTGGGGACCTTGAAGACCTGACGGTCGGAGTCATCGCCGGTGACGTTGAAACGTCCCTCATCGACCCGGGTGGGGTTGCCCCGGTCCGCGATGTAGTCACCCATGACGCCGAACTTCTGGAACATGTTGCCGCCGATGTTCACACCTTGGTGGCAAGCGATGCAGCCGTATTCCTTGAAGCGCTGGTAACCGAACTTTTCCCGGGGGGTGAGAATGTCGGTGTTGCCCAGCAGATATTGGTCGAAGCGCGAGTTGGGTGTCAGCAGGGTGCGCTCGAAATCGGCCAGCGCGCCCTGGATATTGGGCTTGGTGACACCGTCGGGATAGGCACTGGCGAAGTCCTTGGCATAACCCGGGTCATCGGCGATGCGCTTGACCACCGCTTCCCAGGTATTGCCCATTTCCGTGGGGCTGGTCACCACGGCGTGGACCTGGTCTTCCAGGGTATCGACGCGGCCGTCCCAGAACTGATGGAAGTTCAGGCTGGCATTGAACACGGTAGGCGTATTGACCTCCACCGGCTTGCCATCGAACCCCAGGGAAAGCCGCTTGTCGTCGGCGCCGCCCTTGTCAAGATGATGGCAACTGGCGCAGGAGAGAGTGTTGTTGACCGAGAGCCGAGGATCGAAGAACAGTCGCTGTCCCAGTTGGACACGCTTGGGGTCCAGGGTCGGAACAGGGGGTAGCGGTTTGAGCGGCTCGTCCAGTGGTGCGGCGTGAGCAGTCACGCCCAAGCCCATGAGCAGGCCGAGAGCGAGTAACAGTCCAGATGACGCCATCGGATGCTTCCTTGAATCTTTTGGTTGATGGGTGTTTCACGAAAACGGATTCGGACGTCGTTCCCACTGGGCCATCCACTGGACAAAGGCTAGCGGCTCCACCGCCTTGCTGAAGTAATACCCCTGGGCCTCTTCGCACTGGTGGACCTTGAGAAACTCCAACTGCTCGCGGGTTTCCACACCTTCGGCGATGATGTGCAGGTTCAGGCCCTTGCCGAGGTTGATGATGGTGCTCACCAGCTTGGCGTCGTTGCTGTCGATGCTCAGGTCACCGACGAACGATTGGTCGATCTTCAGCACATCCACTGGAAATTTCTGCAGGTAGCTCAAGCTCGAATAGCCGGTACCGAAGTCGTCGATGGCCAGCCGGATCCCCTGTTGCTTGATGGCCTTGAGGATGGCGACGGTGGTATCGATGTTCTGCATCAACACGCTTTCGGTGATCTCCAGTTCTAACTGTGTCGGGTCCAGTCCCGTTTCCTTGAGGGTGCGGGCGATGCCTTCGACGAAACCCCGTTGACGAAAATCGATGGCCGAGACGTTGACCGACAGGTACAGCGGCCGCATGCCTTGGGCTTGCCAGGTGCAGGCCTGCTGGCAGGCTTCCTGGAGTACCCATTGGCTGAGTGGCACGATCAGCCCGCTGTCCTCGGCCACCGGGATGAAATCCGATGGCGGGACCAGCCCATGGCCTGGTCGGTCCCAACGCACCAGTGCCTCGACGCCGACCACCTTGCCACTACGCAGGTCCAGCTTGGGCTGGTAATGCAGCACGAACTCCTTGCGTTGCAGGGCCAGTCGCAAACCGGACTCGATGGTCTGTTGCTGTCGGGCCCGGCGGTTCATGTCTTCGGTGAAAAAACGGTAGTCGTTGGGACCGGTTTCCTTGACGTTGCGCATCGCTGTCTCGGCTTTCTTGATCAGCGCCACGGCGTCGAAACCGTCGGCCGGATACACGCTGACCCCCAGGCTCGCGGTGACGCTCAGGTCATGCCCCTCGATGGGCTGGGGCGAGTTGACGGCCGCCAACAGCTTTTCCGCCACGCCCTTGATCTGCTGTGGGTCGGCGATGTCCCCCAGCACCACCACGAACTCATCGGAACCGTAGCGAAACACTGAGTCGGATTCACGCACCACCGTCGCCAGCGCACGTGCCACGCGCTTGAGCATCTCATCGCCCACCGGATGGCCGAGGGCATTGTTGATGCGCTTGAAGCGATCCAGGCCGATGAACATCACCGCCAGTTGCCGGTCATGGCGCCGGCACTGGGCCATGGCCTGGGTCAGGCGATCACCGAGCAACATGCTGTTGGGCAATTCGGTGAGCACGTCGTATTGCAGCAGGTGAGATACCTTGAGCAATTCCTGGACCCGTTCCTCGATCGTGCGTTCCAGGCTGCGCATCTTTCTCGCCGCATCCTGGGCCAGTTGCCATTTCCAGGTCATGGCGCTGGCCATCTGGCGGATTTCCAGGGTGTCGAAAGGTTTTTTCAGGATCAGCAGTTGATCATCGAACTCGATGCGTTCGGCCATGGTTTCCCAGGTGTAATCCGAGAAGGCCGTGCACAGGGCGATTTGCAGCCGCGGGTCGGCTTGCCACAAACGCTCGATGGTCTGCAGGCCGTCCCAGCCCGGCGGCATGCGCATGTCGGCGAACACCAGCGCATAGGGCTGGCCTTCGGCCTGGGCGCGCTTGACCAGCTCCAGGGCTTCTTCGCCCTGATAGGCCGAGTCGATCTGAAATTGCAGTCGGTTGACCTGGGGCGTTCCGAACAACAGGCTCTCGGTGTCGTCCAGCGAATCATCGCTGCCGTTGCCGGGGCTGAGGATCTTGCGGAAGTCCTGATGGATGGCCGGCGTATCGTCCACCACCAGGATCCGCCGGTTGGCAGGTACCGACATGGGGTTCATGGGTTGCTCTCCGATAGCTGGCTCGCCGGCCGGGTCCAGTGATCCACCACGGGAACGATGGTGCCGGCCTTGAGCAGTTCGGCGGCCTGGCCGCTGTCCACCGCCGTGCTGAAATAGTGCCCCTGGGCTTGCATCGCTCCGCCGGTGGACATCAGTGTGGTGCGTTGCTCCTGGGTCTCGACGCCCTCGGCAATGATGCCGATGCCCACGTCCCGGGCAAAGTTGATGATCGCCCGCAGGGTCATGGCGTTGCCCGGGTCGTCGTTGGCGCTGTCGAGCAAGCGTTGGGCGAGTTTCAGGTGATTGACCCGATAGGTCTTGAGGTAATCGAACGAGGAATACTCGGTACCGAAATCATCGATGGCCACCTGTACCCCCAGTTCACACAGGCGCGGCAATACGTCGTTGTGGGTCCATTTGGTCTGGGCGAGGGTGGCTTCGGTGACATCGAAGCGCAGGTCCCAGGGGGCCAGCTCCCAGCGGGCGGTGGTCCGCAGGACATCGTAGATCAGTTCCGGCCCGGTCTTGAGCTGGGTCAGGGACAGGTCGATGGCAATGACCGGAGGGGCCATGCCCTGGTCACGCCATTGGCGCATCTGCTGGCAGGCCTGATCCAGCACCCAATGCCCGAGGGCAATGATGAGCCCGGTTTTTTCCGCCGCCGGCATGAACGCCGATGGCTCCAGCCAGCCCCGTTCCGGGTGCTTCCAGCGTACCTGCACGCCCATGCCCAGGATTTTGCCGGTGCCGAGGTCGACTTCCGGCAGGTAATGCAGGTGCAACTCCTGGTTTTCGATGGCCTGGCGCAGGTCGTTGGCCAGGGCGACCCGGTCCGTCACCTCCTGGTTGATCTCCTCGTTATGGAAGTGGTACTGGTTGCGGCCTTTTTCCTTGGAGCGGTACAGGGCCATGTCGGACTGGGCCATCAGGCTGTCGGCACTCAGGGTCTGTGGCGTGTACAGGGCGATACCGATGCTCACGGAGATCCGTACGTCGTTGCCGTCCAGGGAGTAGGGCGCCACCAGGGTATCGCGGATCTTGGCCGCCAGCGCGGCGCAGTGGGTGGGTTCGTGGACATCCAGTTGCAGGATGGCGAACTCGTCACCGCCCAGGCGTGCGACCACGTCGTTTTCCCGGGTGCAGTCCTTGATGCGCCTGGCGACTTCCTGCAACAGCAGGTCGCCGATGGGATGGCCCAGGGTGTCGTTGATCCGCTTGAAGTGGTCCAGGTCCAGGTAGAACATCGCGAACGCTGGTGCCCCCCGGCGCGCGGCGGCGAATGCCTGGTGCAGCCGCTCGATCACCGTGGCGCGGTTCGCCAGCCCGGTCAGGCCATCGGTACGGGCCAGCAGGGCGATTTTTTCCTCGGCCAGCTTGCGTTCGGTGATATCCAGGATGATGCCTTCCACCTCCAGCAACAGGCCTTGCTCGTTGCGCACCGGGATGTAGCGGTTCTCCACCCAGCGGTACGTATCGTCGCCGGTACGCATGCGGAACTCGATGGACGCACCCGCCGTATCGCGATCCAGCACGCGAACCATGGCGTCGTCGACCTTGGACTGGTCGTCGGGGTGGATCAGCACCTGTGCCCAGTCCGGTGAGCTGACCAGTTGCCCGGCGACATGACCGAACTTGGTGATGTTGTGGGAGATGTACATCAACGGGAACGGCGGTTCGCCCCGCAAGCGATAGAGGATGGTCGGGCTGTTCTGCACGATGATGTTGGCGTCGGCCAGTTCCCGGGTGCGTTCCTCCACCGCGTGTTCGAGCATGTCCATCTTCAGCGCCGCGTCTTCGGTCATCTGCCATTTGACGGTCAGGGTACTGGCCATCTGGCGAATCTCGATGGCGTCGAAGGGTTTTTTCAGGATAAGCAGGCGGTCGCCCAGTTCCAGACGCTCGGCGATGTCTTCCCAGGAATAGTCCGAATAAGCGGTGCATAGCGCGACTTGCAGCTTGGGATCGGCGCGCCATAGCCTTTCGATGGTTTCCAGGCCATCCCAGCCAGGGGGCATGCGCATGTCGATGAACGCCATGGCATAGGGCTGCCCCTGGGCCAGTGCGGTCTCGACCTTGTTCAGGGCCTCCATGCCCTGGAAGGCCGAATCAAGCACGAAATTCTGGCTGGCGACCGCGACCGGTGCGCCGAACAGGGCCTCTTCGGCACTGCTCAGGTTGTCTTCGGCGGGTGCCTGGGGGCTGAGAATCTTTCGAAAGTCCTCATGGATCGTCAGGGTATCGTCGACGATCAGGATCCGCCGATTGGCTCTTTCCAGGGGCAGGCTCATGGCCGTGCACCGAGGTGATGCTGACTACAGAACCGTGGGTACATCTGATATCCCTTTCGCTGGCATGAGTATTCTGGCCTGTACTTGGCCCTTCATGGGGTACAGCATAGTCGTCTGATCGGGATGCGCTTGGTCAGTGATGGCAAATCGTGCCTAAATTTACGCAATCTACTAGCCTGTCTTTTGGGGGTAAGGTAGAACGGTTGTCGTCTTATAGGAGGGGGGTAGCAATGGAAGATCAATCGCCGGACGTTCCGGTCACGAAGCCGACGGTGCTGTTGGTTGATGACGAAGAGTCGATTCTCAATAGCCTGCGCCGGTTACTGCGCAGCCAGCCCTATGAGATCCTGCTGGCCGACAGCGGCGCCAAGGCCCTGGAAATCCTCAAGGAACGGCCAGTCGACCTGGTGATGACCGATGCGCGCATGCCCAACATGGACGGTGCGACGCTGCTGGCCCAGATCCGCAAACTCTATCCGTCGACCCTGCGCATCCTGCTCACCGGCTATGCCGATGTGGACATGATGACCAAGGCCATCAACGAGGGGGGGCTGTATCGCTACCTCAGCAAGCCCTGGAACGACGATGAACTGGTGCAGGCCCTGCGCCAGGCCCTGGCCCACCAGCATTCCGAAAACGAACGCCAGCGCCTCGAAGCGCTGAACCGCGAGCAGAACCAGCAACTCAAGACCCTCAACGCCACCCTGGAAAAGCGCGTGGCGTCACGCACCGCCGAGCTGCAGCAGACCGCCGACATGCTCGACCTGGCCTATGAAGAGCTCAAGCGCAGCTATGTGACCGGCACTGAGGTGTTCTCGCTGATCGCCAACCTGCGCCTGCCCAAGGCCAAGCAGACCAACCGGCAGATCATCGAACTGATCCGGGTCTACAGTCGGCTGCACTTTCTCGACGAGTCCACCGATCGCGACCTGACCATGGCCGCCGCGCTCTACAACATCGGCAAGCTGAGCTGGACCGATAACATGATGGTCACGCCGGCTGACCTGCTGCATCACAACGAATTGGATCTGTATCGCTCCTATCCGAAGCAGAGCGAATCGCTGCTGATGACCCTGGACCCGATGAAGGACGCGGCGCGCATCATCCTCCATCACCAGGAGCGCTGGGACGGCAGTGGTTTCCCGGATCACCTCAAGGGCGAAGCGATTCCGTTCGGTTCCAGGCTGTTGAAGCTGGCGGTGGACTTCATCGAACTGCAGCGCGGGCTGATTCTCGAACGGCAGATGAACAGCGACGAGGCGCTGGTCTACATCCGCAAATACGCCGGCAAGCTGTACGATCCGGACATGGTGGAGGACTTCATCAAGGCCTGTGCCGAATACCTGGAGGACGTGACCCTGTCCGACCCGACGGTGAAAGTCATGACCACCCGCGAACTGGCGTCCGGCATGGTCCTGGCCCGCAACCTCAACGCCGACAACGGCATGCTGTTGCTCAATGCCGGCAAGGTGTTGAGTGGCCCGTTGGTGGATAAGCTCATCGCCTTCGAAGCGATGGAAGGGGCCCGGTACAGCGTGTTCGTCAAGATCCCCGAGGAAGAACTGGATCCTTCGGCGCCGAAGCCGATGTTGGGGTGATCCAAGCCTGACTGGCGACTCGAATCCCCCTGTGGGAGCGAGCCTGCTCGCGAAAGCGGCGTATCAGCTGTTGAGCAGTTGACTGACACACCG
>NZ_JBMDKO010000043.1:0-44538 GCF_057809755.1 Pseudomonas sp. FG13 | reverse complement strand
AGTAGCGGTAGGCGACCAGGTAGATGGCCACGGCTGCGACGACGATCCAGAGGGCGTTGATGGGTTCGCCGCGGCGCAAGGCCACGACACTCAACGCACAGGCTCCCAGAACAGCCACGGCAAACCAGGCAAGGTGTTTAACCAGACGGGTTGTCATTGCGTGTCTCCTGCCGAGGTCCAGTGGACTGCGGCGATTGTTTTTATAGTATGCCCCGGCTATTCGGAGCGGGCCCAATATCCCTGTACATCGTCAATAAATAAATCCGTAGTACTACGTAGATGCCCCCTGCCCCTGCGGGAGCAAGGCTTGCCCTAATGCCAGTTAAGGATCAAACGGTGCAAACCTGTGGGAGCAAAGCTTGCTCGCGATAGCGACAGACCAGTCAACATCATTGCTGACTGACCGCAATCGCGAGCAAGCTTTGCTCCCACAGGTTTTGCTCCCACAGGTTTTATCTCCAATCCGGTACGATGTTTGGCATATGATGCCGACCATCCACCTCCCCCCGTCAGGCCCTGACAGGAGTACAGATGCTGCTCAAACACAAAATCGTCGCCCTCGGGATCCTGCCCCTGGTCCTGGCGATTGCTGTCATCTGCGCGCTGGTGATCTCGCTCAACCGCCAGTTGGGCGACCAACAGGCACAACTGATCGAAGACAGCATCCTGGCCAGCAAGCGCGCCGAGCTGAAGAACTACGTCGAGATGGCGCAGAGCCTGATCGCTCCGCTGTACAACGGTGGCCTTGGCGACGAACACGCACAGCAGCAGGTGCTCGAAGAACTGCGCAAGCTCAGCTTCGGCATCAACGGCTATTTCTTCGTGTATGACCGCCAGGGCCGCAGCCTGATGCACGCGCGCCAGTCGGAGCTGGTGGGCAAATACCTCTGGGACATGAAGGATCCTCACGGCCTGCCTGTCATCCAGGCATTGATCAAAAGCGCCGAGACCGGCGAAGGTTTCCAGCGCTACGCCTGGAACAAACCGTCCTCCGGCCAGGTGACCGAAAAATTGGCCTACGTGGTGATGCTGGATCGGTGGGGCTGGATGCTTGGCACCGGGATCTACCTGGAAGATGTCGAGCGCGCCACCCAGCAGGCACGGGATGAAGTCGCCCAAGGCATCCACACCACCATGCTGGCCATTGCCGCCATCGCACTGGTGGCGGTCCTGCTGGTCTTCGCTGGCGGCATGACCCTCAACGTGAGCGAACATCGCCTGGCCGACAAAAAACTGCAGCGGTTGAACCAGCGCATTGTCAGCCTGCAGGAGGAGGAACGCTCGCGGGTATCCCGCGAGCTCCACGACGGCATCAGCCAACTGCTGGTGTCGATCAAATTCCAGTTCGAGCTGGCCAGTCATGTGCTCGAAAACGGCCAGGAAAACGGCCTGGGCATCCTCAAGAACGCAACGGATCGACTGGGAGAAGCCATCGGTGAAATCCGCAACATCTCCCACGACTTGCGCTCTTCCCTGCTCGACACCCTGGGCCTGCCCGCCGCCATCGGCCAGCTCGCGGCCGAATTCGAACAGCGCAGCGGCCTGGAGGTATCCTACCGAAGCAATGAGTTCGATTGCCGGCTGGAGAATGGCGCCCCGGTCTCGCTATTCCGCATTGCCCAGGAAGCCCTGACCAATATCGAACGCCACGCTGGGGCGAAACGTGTCGCTATCACCTTGTTTGGCTCCGCTCAATCCTTGCGCCTGACGGTGGTGGATGACGGAATGGGCTTCAATGTCCCGCAAGTCGAACGTGGCCATGCCGGCATCGGCCTGCGTAACATCCGTGAACGGGTCGAGCATTTCGGCGGACGACTGGAACTGACGTCGACGCCGGGTCGAAGTGAATTGGACGTCCTGTTGCCCATGGCCCTGTCGGCCACCGAAAGCTGATGCGCGCCCTTTATACCGAGAGCACCTGCCGATGAACCTGCCCCCTGCGATCCGCGTCGCGCTGGTTGACGATCACTCCCTGGTCCGCGATGGCATCCGGGCCTTGCTGTCCGTCATGCCCCAACTGGATGTGGTGGGCGAAGCCGAGAACGGCGCGCAGGCGATCGAGATGGTCGGGCGCTGCCAGCCAGACCTGCTGCTGATGGACATCGGCCTCAAGGACATGAACGGGCTCGAATTGACCCGGCTGCTGGGCAAACAGTACCCCAACCTCAAGATCCTGGTTTTGAGCATGTACGATAACCATGAGTACGTGAGCGAGTCGGTGCGTTCCGGCGCCAGCGGCTACGTCCTCAAGAATGCGCCTTCACGGGAAATCATCGCCGCCATCGAGGCCATCATCAGCGGCGGCACCTTCTACAGCGCAGAGATCGCCCAGCGGCTCGCCACCGCTCCCAACACCGATGACGAGCTGACACCCCGCGAGCGCCAGGTGCTACTCAAAATGGTCCAGGGTCTGAACAACAAGGAGATGGCCCGCGAGCTGGACATCAGCGTGCGCACCGTCGAAACCCACCGCCTGAGCATCCGCCGCAAGCTCAACATCGACAAACCCGCGGCCCTGGCGAAGTACGCGATCGACCATGGGATCATTGCCCACTAGACAGCGAAGCGCACCGCTGCACCGACGAAAGCCCCCAGCGACTGCCCGACGCGGCCGCGCGATGAGTCGCCAGCGCCCCGCCCCCGTGACAGCCCGCGAAGACTTTTACTACACTGCCCCGTCTTGTCCCCTTCCCTTGCGAGACGTGTGCCCCGATGAAAAATATAACAAGCACAATGACATTCTGCGGCCTGCTGGCACTGTCCTGCGGCGCCCAGGCCGAGCCGGCGCCTTCGCATCTGGACCTGGTCCTGCAACGGGGTGAATTGACGGTGTGCACCACCGGCGACTACAAGCCCTACACCTACAAGACTGAAACCGGAGAATACGAAGGCATCGACACCGACATGGCGCGCTCCCTGGCAGCAAGCCTGGGCGTCAAAGTGCAATGGGTACAGACCACCTGGAAAACCCTGATGCCGGATATGATCGCGGGCAAATGCGACATCGGCATGGGCGGGATCTCGGTGACCCTCGAGCGCCAGAAGAAAGCCTACTTCAGCAATACGCTGGACGTGGATGGCAAGATCCCGCTGGTCCGTTGCGAAGACCAGTCGCGCTACCAGACCCTCGAACAGATCAACCAGCCTTCGGTGCGCCTGGTGGAACCGGCCGGCGGCACCAACGAAGCCTTCGTCCGCGCCTTCGTGCCCAAGGGCCAGCTCAGTCTTCATGACAATGTGACCATCTTCCAGGAACTGCTGGACAAGAAAGCCGACGTGATGATTACCGATGCCTCGGAAGCGCTCTACCAGCAGAAACTCAAGCCTGGCCTGTGCGCCGTCAACCCGAGCCGTTACCTGCAATATGGCGAGAAGGCCTACCTGCTGCCACGGGACGACACCACGTGGAAGATGTATGTCGATCAGTGGTTGCACCTGAGCAAGGCGAACGGCAGCTACCAGAAAGTCATTGGGCAATGGCTGGCGGTTCCGGACGCTCAATGACCGCTTGATGTCCTGACGTTGAGGGAGCGAGCAGGCTCGCTCCCTCAATAATCGAGGATGACCGAAGAACGTTGTCTACCCCGGGTTCACCGCTCGCGATGGCGGCGTGTCAACTCACTGCGCAGCCCGTACCTTGGCGATCTCGTCGTACATCATTTTCACCAGGTTGGCATCCAGGGACTTGGCGAACTTATCAATCACCGGCTGCACCCGCTCGCGAAAGCGATCCTTCTCGGCTGGGCTGACTTCGTTGACCGTCATCGCGCCGGCCAGCGTCGCTTTTGCCTTGTCCATGCTCGCTGCGGTGGCATCTCGCTGGAATTTCTGCGCCTCGGTAGCGGCCTCGCGAATCATCGCTTTCTCATCGTCGTTGAGGCGACTCCAGGTTTTCTGGCTGATGATCAACGACTGCGGGTTGAAGATATGGCCCGTTACCGAAAGATACTTCTGCACCTCGTAGAACTTGTTGCCTTCGATCACCGTGAAGGGGTTCTCCTGGCCGTCGATGGTGTGTTGCTCAAGGCCGGTGTAGACCTCGGGAAACGCCATCGGCACAGGGTTGGCCCCCAGTGCGGAGAAGGTTTCCAGATAGATCGGCGACTGAATGACGCGAATCTTCAAGCCCTGCATGTCTTCAAGCCGGGTCACCGGGTGCTTGCTATTGGTCAGGTTACGAAACCCGAGATCCCAATAGCCCAGGCCCACCAGCCCTTTGCTGTCCAACTGCGCCGCGAGCTTCTGGCCGACCGGGCCATCGATCACTGCATGGGCTTCTTCGGCGTTGTTGAACAGGAAAGGAAAGTCGAGCATGGCAAAATCGGGGGCCTGGGCCGCCAGAATGCCGGAGTTGAGCACGGTGATGTCCAGCGTGCCGCCCTGCAGGGCCGAGACCGTCTGCACGTCGCCGCCCAATGTCCCGCCAGGGAACAGACGGACCTTGATCTTGCCGCCACTTTTTTCGCTGAGCAGGTCAGCGAATTTCTGCGCACCCTGGCCCTGTGGATGCTCCTTGACGTTCTGGAACGCGAATCGCAGGGTGCGTTCGCGGATCTCCTCCGCGTGGCTCGCCATGCTGCCCAACAACAACCCCGTTGCACACGCCCCGGCCACCAGGGCTTTCATCAGTTTTTGCATTTCACTCTCCAATCATTATTGTTTTAAGGTCGAGCTACCAAAGGCTTACACCCGTGTCACCCGGTGAAGAATTTCAACGGCCCAAGGACCAATTGCGGGAACATCACCAACAGGAACAGCACCACAAGCTGCGCGAGCAGAAACGGCCATACGCCGCGGACAACTTCTTCGAAGTCCAGCTTTGCCACCCCGCAAACCACATTGAGCACCGTCCCCACGGGCGGCGTGATCAGGCCGATGGCCGTGTTGATCAGAAACAGCACGCCGAAGTACACCGGGTCGATACCCGCCTGGACGACAGCAGGCATCAATACCGGAGTGAGGATGAGGATGGTCGGGGTCATGTCCATCACCGTCCCCACCAGGATGATCAGCACCATCATCACCATCAGCAGCAGGGTCGGGTTGTCCATGAACGGTGACAGCAATTCCGCCAACTGGCCCGGGAGATCGGCGATGGTCACCAGCCAGGACGAAACCATGGCCGCCGCCACCAGTAACATCACCACCGAGGTGGTCTTGGCCGAGGACAGGATCACTTCATATAGCTGGCTGACTTTCATCTCCCGGTAGATCACCAGGGACACGAACAGCGAATAGACCGCCGCGACCACCGCGGCTTCAGTGGGGGTGAAGATGCCGAATTTGAGACCCAGGACGATGATCAGTGGCAGACCCATCGCCCAACTGCCGTCGAGCAATGTACGCAGCACTTCGGCACGGGAACGCTTCGGCGGCGTCTCGACATGCTCACTGCGCGAGATGTACCACCAGGCCAAGGCCAGCGAAGCCCCAAGCATGAGTCCAGGCACGATGCCGGCCAGGAACAGCTTGGATATCGACACCCCGGATGCCACGCCAAACACAATAAAACCGATACTCGGCGGGATGACCGGTGCAATGATGCCACCGGCCGCGATCAGGCCGGCCGACCGTCCCCGGTTATGCCCGGCCAGCACCATCATTGGCACCAGCAACGCCGCCAGTGCCGCGGCATCGGCCACGGCGGAGCCGGAGAGCGACGCCAGCAGGCAGGACGCGATAATCGCCACGTAACCGAGACCGCCGCGCTTGTGTCCCACCAGCGCCATGGCGATGTTGACAATGCGTTTGGACAAGCCGCCGGCATTCATGACCTCGCCGGCCAGCATGAAGAACGGCACGGCCATCAGCGGGAAGCTGTCCGCGCCGTTGAGCAGGTTCTGGGCGATGATTTGCGCATCGAACAGATCCAGGTAAAACATCAGCGCCACGCTGACCACCAGCAACGCAAACGCAATGGGAATGCCCAGCGCCATGCTGCCTATCAAAGAGCCGAGAAAAATAACCAGCGTCATGGTCGATCACTCTTGATGGGGTTATGCGTCATCGCCTCGACGGCGTCATGGTCCTGGATCACGACCCACTCGTCGTCGCCGAGCTTGCCAGACAAAGCCAGGTAGAGCTCATAGAGCAGGATCAAGGCTGCGCTGGCGCCAAACACCAGGCCGGCAGCGTAAAACACCGCCATCGACAAGCCGGAGGCCGGTGCGACCACGTGCAGGTTGATCACCACCTGCTGCCAACTGCCCATGAAGATCAACCAGCAGATGTACAGCATCAGCAAATGCCCGATGACCAGACAGGCGCGCCTGACCAAAGGCGGCAAGCGCTTGACCAGGCTGTCCATCCCCAGGTGCGCACGATCCTTGAGCGCCACCAAGGCTCCGAGAAAAATCATCCAGACGAAGAACCAGCGTGAAAGCTCCTCGGACACACTGATTCCGGAATTGAAGGCATAACGCAGCACCACATTGCCGAACACCAGCACGGTCATCGCAACCATGCACAAGACAATCAGCAGCTTCAGCAGCTTGAAATACAGATCGACGACTTTGGTCATCTTGAAGACCTCTCAGGTTTTGTCGAATACCGGCACATGGCGCGATGGAGCCGCAGCCGCAGCCGTATAGGCCTGCTACAGGGCCGGATCGGAGATCAAGAGAATGGCTTCGGGATTGAAGCGAAGGGGCGAAGGGATGGCGTCGGGTGCCCGCAGACAGTTACGCATGGGTATTCCTCTGTTTTTATTATGGGTCTTGCTCGTACCGACAAGACGTACTGCGCCTAAAATGTACCAACCGGTTAGTACGGTCAATAACCCAAGCGAATGCGCATAACAAAGGGTGCGATTATCGGCTAATCCGGAGCCTCCACTCCGCCACGTCCCAAGGGTTTGTATCAGTCTGTGTATGAACCGCCGATTGATACGTAACTGTCGACTTCCCCTTCTTCCGACACACTGCCCAGATACATCCGTGCGTTTAACTGTGATCACCGGACAGCAGCACCCCTTCGCTGCTGCGCAATTGATCCATTAACCGCAAGGAGAACCACCATGTTCAATTTCCCAAAAGCTTCGTCCCTGGTAATCGCACTGGCACTGGTTAGCGGCTTCGGCCTGTCGAATGTCGCTTCGGCAACAGACAGCAGCGCCGCGGCGCATCAGTTGGCCGAAGGCGGCTCCGATCGCCTGATTCAGAACCGTGTGGCCGAAGGCGGCTCCGACCGTTTGCTTGAGAATCGCGTCGCTGAGGGCGGGGCTGATCGTTTGCTTGAGAATCGTGTCGCTGAGGGCGGGGCTGATCGTTTGCAGGAGCTGCGCGAGCGCAACGCCGCGGCAGTCGCCTAGATCGTCTCGAAACTCAGCGCTGCGACGCCCGCCGGGACCGTGTTATTCACTGCGGTCCCGATATCACCCTGTAGCGCTCACTCCTGTGTGGGCAAGCCTGTGGGAGCAAGGCTTGCCCGCGATAGCATCGCCCCGGTATTACTGTAGATCGAGGCGCCTGCATCGCGTGCAAGCCTCGCTCCCACAGTTGTTTTTGGGCAACTTCAGGTTCTGTGTCCACCACCGATTCCCTGTGGGCGAGCCTGCTCGCGAAAGCGGCCGACCAGCCCCCCACTTCCTGACTCAATCAACAGGGCTCTGGCGAAAACTCACCGCCAGCCTATTCCAGCTGTTGATGGTGCTGATCGCCATTGTCAGGTCCACCAGCTCCTCCTCACTGAAGCAGGTACGGGCCTGGGCATAGACATCGTCGGGTACCTGGCTCTGGGCCAACAGCGTCACCGCTTCGGTCCAGGCCAGGGCGGCGCGCTCACGGTCAGTAAAAAAGCAACTATCGCGCCATACAGCCACTGCGAACAGACGCCGTTCGGTTTCACCCAGACGTCGTGCATCCACCGAATGCATGTCGGTGCAGAAAGCACACCCGTTGAGTTGCGAAGCGCGGATCTTGATCAGGTGCAGAAGCGCCGCTTCGATACTCAGGCGGCTGGTCAGCGCTTCCAGGCCAATCATCGCTTTCATCGCCCCTGGGGACGCACTGTAGTAATCCAGACGCTGGTTCATGACGGGCTCCGTGGCAGTGATCCCTTCACGGTAGAACCTGAAGGCCATCGGCGACAGATCCAATTGGCCGAAAAAACCAGGGCCATCCAACGCCAGACCAATCTGCCGGATTTTCTCCACACAACTTCTATCCAGACGCACAATGCAGGTAATCTTGCAGCTTTGACGCTGCCGCCAGGCGATTGTCCGGGAGCCCGCGGGTATGGAACTTCATGTCGTCATCAATGGCCGCAAGGACCTGACAAGTCAGTTGTACCAACAGTTGCGCAGCGCCATCGAAAGCGGTCGCCTGACTGCCGGCACACAACTGCCCCCCAGCCGCCTGCTCGCCGAACAGCTGGGCGTTTCGCGCAAGACCGTTTCCGACACCTACGCCCAGCTGACCTACGAAAACTTTCTCACCGGCATCATCGGCAAAGGCACCTACGTCAATGCGCGGCCAGCCAAGATCGTGCGCAAGCAAAGCCATCGGGAGCTGGCCGGGGCCGACGTGGTCGAGGCCTGGCGCAACATGCCGGACCTGTTGCGCCATCCGACGCCGGAAAGCGCATTACGCTACGACTTCATCGGCGGTGCCACCGGCAAGGGGCAGTTTCCCCTGGACGATTGGCGTCGTTGCACTGCCCACGCCCTGCGCCAGATCGCCAATGCCAAGGGCCTCTACAGCCAACCCGGGGGCCTGCCGGCCCTGCGCAATGCCATCGCCCGGCACATCGCATTTTCCCGGGGGGTCAATTGCCAGGACGATGATGTGGTGGTGTGCAACGGCGCGCAACAAGCCCTGGACCTGATCTCACGGGTATTGACCCGGCCCGGCAGCCTGGTGGCGATGGAAGACCCGGGGTATCCACCGGCGCGACTGCTGTTCGGCTCCCACGGCGCCACGGTGGTCGGGGTCCCGGTGGATGAGCAAGGCATGCGGGTCGACCTGATTCCGGACGGCACGCGGCTGATCTACGTCACGCCTTCCCATCAGTTCCCCCTGGGCATGCCCCTGAGCCAAGCCCGCCGCGAGGCCCTGCTGGCGCGAGCCTATGAGCTCGGCGCGATCATCATCGAAGACGATTACGACAGCGAATTCCGCTATGAAGGCCGGCCTGCCGACTCGCTGCAGAGCATGGACGAACGAGGCATCGTGGCGTACGTCGGGACGTTCTCAAAGACCCTGTTGCCGGAGTTGCGGCTTGGCTACGCCATCCTGCCGCCAGCGATTCTCGAAGCGGTGATCCTGGCCAAGCGCCTCACCGACCAACACACGTCCACCCTGCCCCAATGGGCGCTGGCCAAGTTCATCGCCGAAGGTTGCCTGCTCAAGCACATTCGTCGCTGCCACACCTTGTACGCCGGACGTCGCGAGCGGATCCTGGCGCGCATGGCCGGTGACCTGTCGCCCTGGTTCGAAGCCGTGCCCACCACCGCCGGCTTCCACCTGGCGGTATTGTGCAAAGTACCGATCGATCTGCCGCTGGTGGTCGAGTTGGCGAAAAGAGTCGAGGTCGGTCTGTACCGCCTTGATGGTTTTTTCAACGAAGCACCACCGCGACAAGGGCTGTTCTTCGGTTTTGGTGCCATCGAAGTCCTGGACATCGACATCGCCCTGGATCGCTTGCGGGACATCCTGCAGCAGGTCGCCTGAACGATTGGACTGCCTGCTTATCCGCCCATTGGCTGTTTAAGCCTCGCCCATGCAGGCCTATCCTGCACGGGTACCGTTGATTGTGAACATCCCGTCCGACTTGATTCAGGAGCCTGAACGATGTCTCGCCAAGTGATCAATACCGTCCAGGTGCAAGCCACCCCCGGTCGCTCGGAAGAGCTGGGCCGACAGTTGCAGCAAATCGTCGAAACCCTGCGCACCCAGCCCGGTTGCGACGCCTACATGGTCGATCGGTGTCCGGTGGACGGCGACCGCTGGACCGTCAGCGCCCGCTGGCAATCGGAAGCAGCCATGCAAGCCCACTTCAATTGCCCCGAAGTGCAGGGTTTTATCGGCCTGATCGACAGTCGCCTGGCCCGGAGCGTGGATTTCAATAGTTTCCCGATTGTCTGAGCTGCCCGCACTCCTGGGCCGTGCCCCATGTGGCGAGGGGATTTAGCGAAACGTCGCACCGCCCCGCTCGAGTGCGCAGCACTCGCCAGATAGGCGCCGTCACGAATATCTTGGGGCCGCTGCGCAGCCCGGCGGGGATAAATCCCCTCGCCACAGGGTTACGGTCCAGTCAGTTGCAAATCCGTAGTAGGCCAATTGGTCTACCGGCCTTCCGAAAGATTGGACGTTTGCTTGCCCCGCCAGCGGGCATAGGGTGGATCCATCGCCGCAACAGCGCGGACCCACTCCAAACCCACGAAGGCCACTGCCATGAAAACCCTCTGCCTGATCGCCGCCCTCATCCTGCTGCCTGTCGCCCAGGTCTACGCCCACGAAGCCGCACCTTCGGAAAAGGTCCAGGTGTTGCAGGAGAAAATGCTGAAAAACCTGCCGGGCAAAAAAGCCATGATGCTGACCGTTGACTACGCCCCAGGCCAGTCATCCATCGCCCACAAACATGAAGGCACGGCCATGGCCTATGTGCTCGAAGGTGCCATTACCTCCCAGGTCAAAGGCGAGCCGGCGACCACCTACAAGGCCGGGGAGTTCTGGTACGAGGCGGCGGGTTCCGAGCACCTGGTCTCGAAAAACGCCAGCGCGACCGCGCCGGCGAAACTGCTGGTCTTCATGGTGATGGGTGAGAAGGAGGCGGTGTTGATTCCGCTGAAGAACTGATGGTTCACCACACACTTCCCCTCTGTGGGAGCGAGCCTGCTCGCGATAGCGGAGGCACAGCCAACATCGCCGTCGACTGATCCGACGCCATCGCGAGCAGGCTCGCTCCCACAAGGAAAATCGGTGCTGCGCATGAACCGCGCCCAATAAAAAGCCCCGCATCTCTCGATGCGGGGCTTTTCATTCAACGCCGAATCAGTTGGCCGTTACGACCGCCTGACCTGCCAACGCCAGGTCCAGCAGTTCGCGGTTGGCGACTGCGTACATGGCGTAATCGGTGGCGCTGGCGGCACGAATGTCCACCAGCATGGCACGCCAGCGCTCGACCATGTCCTGCTGCTGCTCCAGCCACAGCGCAAGACGGGTTTCCACGTCCTGGCTGCCGTCGCCCTGTTGCAGGACCGAGATGGTGATCGCCCGTTGCTGCCAGTCGACATCATCGCGGAACGCTTCGCGGGCCAGGGCCTGCCAGTTGTTTTCCACCGGCAAGGCACTGATCTGCTGCAGATACCAGGTGATGTCCAGGGCGCTGCCCACGGCGAAGTAGGCCTTGGCCACATCGGCGGCGTTCTGACCGGTGACGTCGGAGGCCTCGATGATCGGCAGCAAGGTGTACAGGTGCGTAGTGCCTGCAACCATGCGCGCCAGCAGCTCCGGCACACCGGCGGCCACGTAGGCCTGGTAGCGGGTCTGCCAACCTTCACGGGTCGGGCCTTCCAGCAGTTCGTCGAGCTTGAGGCCCAACGCCGCCAGGTGCGGACCGAAGTGAGCCACATCGCGAGCAGCGTTCTGCTCGTTACGGCGGCTGCGCAGGAACCAGCGGGTCGCACGACGGCCCAGGCGCATCAACTCATCCATCAGCTCCAGTTGCACGTCGGCCGACACCTGGTGGTCCAGGGCTTCGATCTGACGGAACCAGTGTGGGAGGTGGAAGATGTCCCGCACGATCACATATGCGCCCGCCACGTTCGCCGGGCTCATGCCCGTGGACTCCTTGAGCCGTTGAACGAAGGTGATGCCCATGTGGTTGACCAGGTCGTTGGCGATCTGGGTGCTGACGATTTCACGCTTCAGGCGATGGCGACGCATGGCCTCGGAGAACTTGTTCACCAGCGTCGCCGGGAACGCGGTCTCCATGTCACGGGTCAGGTAGTCGTCGTCCGGTACCAGGGAGTTGAGCAGCGCTTCCTTGAGGTCGATCTTGCTGTAGGAGATCAGCACCGACAGCTCGGCACGGGTCAGGCCATGGCCCGCCGCGACACGTTCGGCCAGCTGTTCTTCGGTCGGCAGGAACTCGATTGCACGGTCCAGCTTGCCACGCACTTCCAGATCGTTCATCAGGCGCTTGTATTCGGCGATCCGCACGAATGCGCGACGGGCCGCCAGGGACAGGGCCTGGGTCTGCTTGTAGTTGTTGCCCAACACCAGGCCACCGACTTCGTCGGTCATGCTCGCCAGCAACTGGTTACGTTGCTTGTCGGTCATGTCGCCGGCCTGCACCACTTCGTTGAGCAGGATCTTGATGTTCACTTCATGGTCGGAGCAGTCCACGCCGCCCGCGTTGTCGATGAAGTCGGTGTTGGTGGCGCCGCCATGCAGGCCGAACTCGACACGGCCCAACTGGGTCATGCCCAGGTTGCCGCCCTCGCCCACCACCTTGCAGCGCAGTTCGTTACCGTTCACGCGCAGCGCATCGTTGGCCTTGTCGCCGACATCGGCGTGGCTTTCGGTGCTGGCCTTGACGTAGGTGCCGATACCGCCGTTCCACAACAGGTCTACCGGCGCCTTGAGCAAGGCGTTCAGCAGTTCGGTCGGGGTCAGCTTGTCGGCCTTGATGTCGAAGCGTGCCTGCATCTGCGGGGTGATGGCGATGCTCTTCGCGCTACGCGAGAAGATGCCGCCGCCTTCGGACATGATGCTGGTGTCGTAGTCGGTCCAGGCCGAACGCGGCAGGTCGAACAAGCGCTTGCGCTCGGCGAAGCTGCTGGCAGGTTCCGGGTTCGGGTCGATGAAGATGTGCAGGTGGTTGAACGCCGCGACCAGTTGCAGCTTGTCGGACATCAACAAACCGTTACCGAACACGTCGCCGGCCATGTCGCCCACGCCGACCACAGTAATGCTGTCTTCCTGGACGTTGATGCCGCGCTCGCGGAAGTGGCGCTGCACGCCGACCCATGCGCCCTTGGCGGTGATGCCCATTTTCTTGTGGTCATAGCCAGCCGAACCGCCGGAGGCGAAGGCGTCGCCCAGCCAGAAGCCGTAGTCGATGGCAATGCCGTTGGCGATGTCGGAGAAAGTCGCCGTGCCTTTGTCGGCAGCCACCACCAGGTACGGGTCATCGTCGTCATGCCGCACGACGTTGGCCGGCGGTACCAGGGCGCCATCCTTGAGGTTGTCGGTGATGTCCAACAGACCGGAGATGAAGATGCGGTAGCAGGCGATGCCCTCGGCCGCGATCTCGTCCCGGCTGCCGCCCAGTGGCAGGCGACGCGGCAGGAAACCACCCTTGGCGCCGACCGGCACGATCACCGAGTTCTTCACTTGCTGGGCTTTTACCAGGCCCAGGACTTCGGTGCGGTAGTCTTCTTCACGGTCGGACCAGCGCAAGCCGCCACGGGCAACGTTGCCGAAGCGCAGGTGCACGCCTTCAACCCGTGGCGAGTAGACGAAGATCTCGAACTTGGGCACCGGCTTCGGCAGTTCCGGGATCAGGTGCGGGTTGAACTTGAAGCTGAAGTAGGACTTGTTCTGGCCGTGGGCGTCGGTCTGGTAGAAGTTGGTCCGCAGGGTGGCCTTGATCAGGTCCAGGTAGCGACGCAGGATGCGGTCTTCGTTGAGCACCTGGACGTCGTCCAGTGCCGTGAGGATCGCCTGCTCCAGACGCAGTTGCTTGTCTTCCAGGTCCTCGCCGGTGAGCTTGCGGGCCAGGTAGAAGCGGGTCTTGAACAACCGGGTCAGCTCGCGAGCGATGTCGGTATGGTTGTTCAGAGTGCTGGCGATATAGCCCAGGTCGAAGCCCAGGCGGATCTGCTTGAGATAGCGGGCGTAGGCACGCAGCAGTGCCACGTCGCGCCACGGCAGGCCGGCGGTCAGCACCAGGCGGTTGAACGCATCGTTCTCGGCGTCACCGCTCACGATGTGGACGAAGGCGTCCTGCAAGGTGTCGTTGAGCTGCTGAATGTCGAGGTTCACCCCTTCGGCGGCGGTGAAGGCGAAGTCGTGGATCCAGAACTCGCGGCCATTGGTATGGCGCAGGCGATACGGGAACTCACCCAGTACGCGCAGGCCGAGGTTTTCCAGGATCGGCAGCACATCGGACAGCGCCAACGGCGTGTCGGCGTGATACAGCTTGCAGTGCAGCTCACGCTGGCCGGACACCTGGCCCAGCGGCTGGTAGAAGCTCATGACCAGCGGATTTTTTTCATTCAGGCTCAGCAGGTGCTGCATGTCGACCACCGCCGAATGCGCAGCAAAGCGCTCGCGGTAGCCGGCCGGGAAGCCTTTCGGGTAGTCGGCGAGCACGTTGGTGCCCTGGGCTTCGCCGAAGCTCTCGATGACCAGGCTGGCGTAGTCGTCCTGCCAGCTGCGGCAGGCCTGCACCACTTCTTTTTCCAGCAGCAGCGGGTCGATGTCGATGCGGTTCTTCGGGTCCACTCGCAGGATCAACTGCACGCGGGCCAGTACCGACTCGGAGAAGAACGTCCAGAATTCGCAGTCCGAGGCCTTCAGGCGATCCATCAGCACTTGCTGGATCTTCTGGCGCACTTCGGTGGAATAGATATCGCGCGGCACGTAGGCCAGGCAGTAGCAGAAACGGCCGTACGGATCTTTGCGCAGGAACACGCGGATCTTGTTGCGTTCCTGGATCTGCACGATGGACATCACGGTGCTGAACAGCTCATCCACCGGGGTCTGGAACAGATCGTCGCGGGGCAGCACTTCGACCACCTGGGCCAGTTCCTTGCCCAGGTGCGCCTTGGCCTGGAAGCCCGAACGACGTTCGATTTCGGCGACCTTGCGGCGAATGTACGGAATAACGCGCACGCTCTCGCCATACACCGAGGAGGTGTACAGGCCCATGAAGCGGCATTCCTTGATGACCTTGCCGTCAGCGTCGATTTCACGGATCGACACATAATCCGGGTAAGCCGGACGGTGTACACGGCTCGGGTGCGCGGCCTTGGCGAACGACAGCGGCGTCGGTTCGCGCAGGTAGTTGACGGCGTAGTCCTCGATGCGCAAGTCATCGGCGGTCAGGCCGGCGCGCAGCAGCTTGGTCAGGCCGAGGAACGACTCGGGGTCGTACTCGATATGGCCGCCATCGGCATCGTCACGGACCACGAACTCTTCATAGCCCAGGAAGGTGAAGTGGTTGCCCACCAGCCACTCCAGGAAGGTCTTGATCTCGCTTTTTTCGTCGGCATCGATAGTGTAGGCGCTGTTGTCCAGGCTGGTGAGGATCTCCTGGACCTTGTCCTTCATCGGCTCGAAGTCGGCCACGGCCACGCGCACTTCGCCCAGCACCTGCTCGAGTTCCTTGCTCAGGACGTTGAGTTCGGCGGCGTTGGCGCAGCGGTCGATTTCCAGGTACATCAGCGACTCTTGCAGGACGCCCTCGCCCTGGGTGCCCTTCGGCAGGATTTCCAGCAACTCGCCCTTGCTGCCACGACGCACGCTCAGCACGGTGGTTTGCAGGGTATGGATGCTGTAGCCGCGGCGGTTCAGCTCGGTGCGTACCGAGTCCACCAGGAACGGCAGGTCGTGGTGCAACACTTCTACGGCCGTATGGGTCGACTGCCAGCCGTGGCGTTCGTAATCGGGGTTGTAGACGCGAACCTGCGATTGCGCGTGGTCGAAGCGCTCAAGCAGGCGCCAGGCGGACAAGGTGCAGCCGGCGAGGTCGGACAACCGGCGCTGGGTAAGTTCATCGAGGGAAATGATGCCGAAGAATTGTTCAGCAAACAGCGCCACTTGTGGCAGTGCCTGTTCACTGATGTGCTGCGCCAGTACCGCTTGCAGTTGATGCTGGAAGTCGGCTTTGCTGGCTGCGGTGAAGAACGCCATCTGTGGTACTCCGCTTGGGCTTGTTATTGATGGAAGCGTCATGCAGCCCCTTTCGGGCTGCCGGCCATCCTGTTCCTGATTCTCGGGCAGAGGAAACAGGACGACAGGTGGGTGAAGCTGGACAAGACCCGCAGGTCACATTCCATTTCCATGTCACGGGCATCTACAGGAAATGCCCGTGCAAGTGCGCATCCGTTGCGCAGCTTAACGAGTGCGATAAGGCCCCTGCTTGCAGCGCTGCGACATATTCGGACATCGGCTAGCGTATGCATCGAACAACCCTAGCAGCCTGGGGAACAATCGGCACCCCGCGATGTGAAATCGTGCACAGATGACGGCTGAGGTCGCAGTAAATCCCCCAGGCTGGCAAACTCCGCTTCTTCGCACCCGCAAGGCTCATCGAGCCAGGAGCCGTCCCGATGCAAATGACCACCGCCCTTCTGATCGCCAACCCGTGCGATGACGAAGAAGACAACATGGCCATGCTTTGCTGCCACAGCGCCCAGGGCGAAATGTTCCTGATGACCCGCTACCCCGATGAAGACGAACTGGAAATCGCCCTTGATGGCGAGCCGTCGACCCTGGACGGCGTGAAAGTCACCCTCAGCCCGACATTGCTGAAAATCGAAATCGCTGCGGCCGATGCCGATGCGCTCAATGGCGACGATGTGCTGGAAATCAGCCATGACACCGATGAAGCCGACTTGGCGGAGGTGGAACTGACGTTGCAGAACATCCTCAGGGGTGTAGGGACCTACGTCAGACAGAATTGATTTCAGCGTCAGCGCGGCCGCTATCGCGAGCAGGCTCGCTCCCACAAGGGACCTGTGGCGGCCACTATTCCGATGCCACCTCACAACCCTGTGGGAGCGGGCTTGCCCGCGAAGACGGCGTGTCAGCCGACACCATCGCCACTGATCCACCGCTTTCGCGAGCAAGCCCGCTCCCACAAAGAGTTTGTGGCGGCCGCTATTCCCGAGAACACCTCGTCCCCACTGTGGGAGCGAGCCTGCTCGCGATAGCGGCGGTCCAGCCACCTGCCCCCTGATCGACATCCACCGTCGGTCGCCCCTCCCGCACAACGCCCTTGACGACTCACCGGGTTCTGAGGTTTCCTGAAACCGGTTTCAGAGCCGCTAATAAATCCAACAGGCAGGTTTCCAACCGTGAATTCTTTCTCCGCCGCCCAGCGCAGCCGCGTGACCATGCTCGATGTCGCCGAACGCGCCGGGGTTTCCAAGGCCAGCGTCTCGCGGTTCATCGGCGAGGACCGCGCCCTGCTCTCCGAGGCCATCGCCCGGCGCATCGAGCAGGCGATCAGCGAGCTGGGCTATCGCCCCAACCAGATGGCCCGAGGCCTCAAGCGCGGCCGTACCCGCCTGATCGGCATGCTGGTGGCCGATATCCGCAACCCCTATTCAATTGCCGTGATGCACGGTGTGGAAACCGCCTGCCGCCGCCACGGCTACAGCCTGGTGGTGTGCAACACCGACCGCGACGATGAACAGGAACGTCAGCATCTGGCCCTGTTGCGTGCCTACAACATCGAAGGGCTGATCGTGAACACCCTGGGTCATCACCGGGACGAACTGCTTGAACTGCGCAGCGAGATGCCCCTGGTGCTGGTGGATCGCAAGGTCGATCGGCTCGAAAGCGACTTGGTCGGCCTGGACAACCCCGCAGCGGTGAAGATGGCGCTCGATCATCTCGAACAGCGCGGCTACCGCGACCTGCTGCTGGTGACTGAACCGTTCGACGGCACCAGTTCACGGATCGAGCGGGTCGACAGCTTCAAGTCGGAGATCGAACGACGCCCGGCCCTGGCCGGCGCCGTGGTGGAAATCCGCGATCAACTGACGACCCGGATCAAGACCTTCCTCGCCCAGCCGGGCCCTGGCCCCAAGGCGCTGTTCTGCGCCAACGGCATTGCCGCCCTGGCCGCCACCCAAGTATTGCGCGAGCTGGGCTGCCAGCTGTTCGACGACGTGGGCCTGATCGCCCTCGATGATCTGGACTGGTACCCGTTGGTGGGCAGCGGCATCACCGCCCTGGCCCAACCGACCGCGGAGATCGGCGCCCGAGCCTTCGAGTGCCTGCTCAAGCGCCTGCGCGGCGACAACGGGCCGGTGCAGACCCTGGATTTTGCGGCGCAGCTGATTGAGCGTGGGTCGACCCGGGGGTTGGATCAATGATGGCCTGCTCACGAAGGGCCCTCCAAGCCTTTAATGCCAGTCAGTTAAGCCCGTGGGAGCAAAGCTTGCTCGCGATAGCGGTAAGTCAGTCAGCAATAATGTTGACCGGCCTGCCGCTATCGCGAGCAAGCTTTGCTCCCACAGATTCTGCACCGTTTGATCCTTAACTGACTGGCATTGCCCCAAGCGCTCCCCTTTTTTTGAACAAAACTGAAACCGGTTTCAGAGGTGTAGAACAATGAATAAACCACCCGTTTCCATCAGCCTGTCCAGCTACGGCACCGACTTGGTGCGGCAGCAAGGTCAAGGCCGTTTCACCCTGCTATTGGCTGCCGCCGGCGCCTCGCGGATCGAATGGCGCGAAGAACTGCTTACCCACGAACAGCCCGCCGAGCTGGCGGCCAGCGCCCAGGCCCAAGGCCTGCAAAGTGTTTTTTCGTCGCCCCTCGAACTGTGGCTTGCCGACTGCGTCCAGCCCAATCCCGCCCTGTCGCTGGCCTTGCAGCGTGCCGAGGCGTTCGGTTCGAAATGGCTGAAAGTCTCGCTCGGGCATTTCACCGCGCCCCATGACCTGACCGTCCTGGCGAACATGCTCGCCGTCAGCCCGGTGCAGTTGCTGGTAGAGAACGACCAGACGTTGCAGGGCGGACGGATCGAACCGTTCCAACGGTTTTTCGCTGCCACCGAGCGACAAGGATTGCCCATTGGCATGACCTTCGACATTGGCAACTGGCAATGGCAGGACCAATCGGCGACCCTGGCGGCCCGGCTGCTCGGACGCCACGTGAGGTATGTGCATTGCAAGGCCGTGGCCCGGCGCGACGACGGCAAACTGATTGCAGTGCCACCGGCGTTGACCGATCTGCATCTGTGGGAACAGCTGTTCAAGCAGATGCCCGCCGGCGTGATGCGCGCCGCCGAGTACCCGCTCCAAGGCGATGACCTGCTGCAATTGACCACTGAACACGTCACCATTCTTGCAGGCCTCGGGCAGGCACACCGGGAGCCCGCCCATGTCTGAATTCGATATCTTGTCGTTCGGCGAAACCATGGCGATGCTGGTGGCCGACAGCTGCGGCGACCTGGCCAACGTCAACCATTTCAGCAAGCGTATCGCCGGGGCCGACAGCAATGTCGCCATCGGCCTGGCACGGCTGGGCTTCAACGTGGCGTGGCTGAGCCGGGTCGGCGCCGACTCCCTGGGACGCTTTGTCGTGCAGACGCTGGAGCAGGAAGGCCTGGATTGTCGTCACGTGGCGGTCGATCCAACGCACCCTACCGGGTTCCAGTTCAAATCCCGTAACGACGATGGCAGCGACCCGCAGGTGGAATATTTCCGGCGCGGCTCGGCGGCCAGCCACTTGTCGATCGACGCCATCGCTCCGGCGCTGCTGGGCGCCCGACACCTGCATGCCACCGGGATTGTGCCAGCGCTGTCGGTGACGGCCCGCGAGATGTCCTTTGAGTTGATGACCCGCATGCGCGAGGCCGGCCGCAGCCTGTCCTTCGACCCCAACCTGCGACCCAGCCTGTGGTCCAGCGAGTCGTTGATGATCCGCGAAGTCAATCGCCTCGCAGCCCTCGCCCACTGGGTCTTGCCCGGGCTCGGAGAAGGCCGGTTGCTGACCGGTTTCGACGACCCGGCCGACATCGCCGCCTTCTATCTGGACCAAGGCGCCAACGCCGTGGTGATCAAGCTCGGCGCACAGGGCGCCTATTACCGCACGCCGCAGGCCCAGGGCTTCGTGACTGGCGTGCCGGTGGCCCGGGTGGTGGACACGGTAGGCGCCGGGGACGGGTTCGCCGTCGGCCTGATCAGCGCGCTGCTGGAACACCGCGATATCACCGAGGCCGTACAGCGCGCCAACTGGATTGGCAGTCGCGCGGTGCAGAACCGAGGAGACATGGAGGGGTTGCCGACCCGAACCGAGTTATCGGCCGAGTTTGAGGGCGCCATTCGCGAGCAGGCCCTCTCTCACATGGGTTGCCGTTAAATCCGTAGGAGCGAGCCTGCTCGCGATCAAGGCCTGAAGTACACCGCAAATACACCTGCTGCAACAAAAACAACAAGCTCAGGAGTCAACGACATGCAAACGCTCAACCTCGCCACCCGCCGTTGGTGGTACATCATGCCCATCGTGTTCATCACCTACAGCCTGGCCTACCTGGACCGAGCCAATTATGGATTCGCCGCAGCCTCCGGCATGGCCAAGGACTTGATGATTACCCCGGGGCTGTCGTCACTGCTCGGCGCGCTGTTTTTCCTCGGCTACTTTTTCTTCCAGGTGCCGGGAGCGATCTACGCGCAGAAACACAGCGTGAAGAAACTGATCTTCGTCAGCCTGATCCTCTGGGGCTCACTGGCGACGTTGACCGGCGTGGTGTCCAACGCCTACTGGCTGATCGTGATCCGTTTCATGCTCGGCGTGGTCGAAGCCGCCGTGATGCCGGCCATGCTGGTGTACCTGTGCCACTGGTTCACCCGGGCCGAACGCTCGCGCGCCAATACCTTCCTGATCCTCGGCAACCCGGTGACCATGTTGTGGATGTCGGTGGTGTCGGGTTACCTGGTGCAGCAATTCGACTGGCGCTGGATGTTCATCATCGAAGGACTGCCGGCAGTCCTCTGGGCCTTCATCTGGTGGCGCCTGGCGGACGATCGTCCGTCCGAGGCCAAGTGGCTCAGCGCTCAGGAAAAGCAGGACCTGGAAAGCGTGCTGGCAGCCGAACAAGTCGGCATCAAGGCAGTGAAGAACTACGCCGAGGCCTTCCGCTCGCCCAAGGTCATCATCCTGGCGTTGCAGTTCTTCTGCTGGAGCATCGGGGTCTACGGGTTCGTGCTGTGGTTGCCGTCCATCCTCAAGGCCGGCCTGCAAATGAGCATGGTCGAGGCCGGGTGGCTGTCGTCGTTGCCGTACCTGGCGGCCGTCGTCGCCATGCTCGGCGTGTCCTGGGCCTCGGACAAGGCACAGAAGCGCAAGCGCTTCGTCTGGCCGCCGCTGCTGGTGGCTTCCATCGCGTTCTACGCCTCGTACCTGCTGGGGCCTGAACATTTCTGGTGGTCCTACAGCCTGCTGGTGATCGCCGGCGCCTGCATGTACGCGCCTTACGGGCCATTTTTTGCCATCGTTCCGGAAATCCTGCCGGCCAACGTCGCCGGCGGCGCCATGGCGCTGATCAACAGCATGGGCGCGCTGGGCTCCTTCGGTGGTTCGTACCTGGTGGGCTACCTCAATGGCTCCACCGGCTCCCCGGGCATGTCCTTCCTGCTGATGAGTGGCGCGCTGCTGCTGTCAGTGGTGCTGACCCTTGCCCTCAAACCCGGCGCCAGCGACCGCGCCACCCCTCATTCCGCGACGCCGCACCCGGCGCCCGCCCATTCCTGAATCGAGACCCGCTCATGAAAAAGCACGTGGTGTTGTACAAGGCGCTGTCGGCGTCACTGATGGCCCGTTTACAAGCCCAGGCCGACGTCACTCTCATCGACCGCCTGGATGCCCAGGGCCTGGCGCAACTGCGCGACGCCCTGCCCGGCGCCCATGGCCTCTTGGGCGCGAGCCTCAAGCTGGACGCTTCGCTACTGGACCTGGCGCCGAACCTGCAAGCCATCGCCAGCGTCTCGGTGGGGGTCGACAACTATGACATCGACTACCTGACCGAACGCCGGATCCTGCTGAGCAACACCCCGGACGTGCTGACCGAGACCACGGCCGACACCGGGTTCGCGCTGATCCTGTCGACGGCCCGCCGCGTGGTGGAACTGGCCAACCTGGTTCGCGCAGGTGGCTGGCAACAAAGCATCGGCCCCCGGCATTTCGGCACCGATGTCCACGGCAAGACCCTGGGCATCATCGGCATGGGCCGTATCGGTGAGGCCTTGGCACAGCGCGGCCACTTCGGCTTCGGCATGCCGGTGCTCTACCACAGCCACTCGCCCAAACCTGCCGTCGAGCAGCGATTCAATGCCCGCTACTGTTCGTTGGAAACGCTGTTGCGCCAAGCCGACTTCGTTTGCCTGACCCTGCCGTTGACGGCCGAGACCCAAGGCCTGATCGATGCACGAGCATTTGCTCAGATGCGCCCCGAGACCCTGTTCATCAACATCTCCCGGGGCAAGGTGGTGGACGAAGCGGCGCTGATCGACGCCCTGCGCAACGGCCAGATCCGTGGCGCGGGTCTGGACGTGTTCGAACGCGAACCCTTGGACCCGGACTCGCCGCTGCTGCACATGGACAACGTGGTGGCCACCCCGCATATGGGCTCGGCTACCCACGAGACCCGAGAAGCCATGGCGCGCTGCGCGGTGGACAACCTGTTGGCGGCATTGGCGGGAGAGCGGCCGATGAACCTGGTGAACCGGGAAGCCTGGAAAGGTTGAGTCGTTTGCCACCGGCATCACGATCATCGCCAGCAGACTTGCGCCGACAGGATTCGGAAACCACCAAAAAACCGGCCCCATCCCTAATACCAGTCAGCTAAGGATCAAACGGCGCAAAACCTGTGGGAGCAAAGCTTGCTCGCGATAATGACAGATCAGTCAACATTGCTGCTGACCGACTTACCGCAATCGCGGGCAAGCTTTGCTCCCACAGGGTTGTGGCTTAACTGACTGGCATTAGCCCCATCCCGCCCCTTCGCAGGCGCGAGCCAGCCCACCAAGACGCAAGACCCGCTGGCAAAGACGCGGGATGAACGGCCGTCATCTCAAGCACGCTCGCTGCCGCGATGACTACGAGCCGATCACAATTATGAACACCCGATCAAAATCCCGTTAGTCGCCACCCCCCGCCATGCATTAAAGTAACGCCCCCAGCCCCGGCGTTATCCGAACGCCCTGGGCCACCCTTTCCAGGAACCGTCACCGATGGAACATCGTGAAGCGCTGCTTGCGCTGCGAACCTTTCTTTCAACGCAGATCCTCGGCCAGGAAAAACTCATCGAGCGCCTGCTCATCGCCTTGCTCGCTGACGGCCACATGTTGGTAGAGGGCGCGCCAGGCCTGGCCAAGACCAAGGCCATCAAGGAGTTGGCCGAAGGCGTCGAGGCGCAGTTCCACCGCATCCAGTTCACCCCCGACCTGCTGCCCGCCGACATCACCGGCACGGAAATCTACCGTCCGGAAACCGGCAGCTTCGTGTTCCAGCAGGGGCCGATCTTCCACAACCTGGTGCTGGCGGACGAAATCAACCGTGCCCCGGCCAAGGTCCAGTCGGCCTTGCTCGAAGCGATGGCCGAACGGCAGGTCAGTGTCGGGCGCAGCACCTATGAGCTGTCACCGCTGTTCCTGGTCATGGCCACGCAGAACCCGATCGAGCAGGAAGGCACCTATCCGCTGCCCGAAGCCCAGCTCGACCGGTTCCTGATGCACGTCAAGATCGGTTTCCCGGATGCCGCCGTGGAACGCCGCATCCTGCAACAGGCCCGGGGCGAAGCGTTGCACGGCGAAACCACGCCGGAGCGTCGGGTGAGCCAACAGGCGATCTTCTCTGCCCGCAAGGAAATCCTCGGCCTCTACATGGCCGACGCCGTGGAGGAATACCTGGTGCAGCTGGTCATGGCGACCCGCACCCCGGCCAAGTTCGACCCGGAGTTGGCCGAATGGATCGCCTACGGCGCCAGTCCACGGGGCTCGATTGCCCTGGACCGCTGCGCCCGCGCCCACGCCTGGCTGGCCGGACGGGACTTCGTCAGCCCGGAGGACATCCAGGCCGTGCTGTTCGACGTGCTGCGCCATCGCATCATCCTGTCGTTCGAAGCGGAAGCCGCGGGCATTGATCAGGACCGGGTCGTGCAGCGGATTCTCGACGTCGTCGCTGTCGCTTGAGCATGAGTCATGAATAACCCACTCGCGCCTGCACCGGGCATCCGCGTCAGCCTTTCGGAGCTGATCGAGATGCGCCATCGCGTGCGCGAAGTGCAATTGTTCTCGACGCCGGGCCAGCGCAGCCCGCTGATCGGCCTGCACCACTCCAAGCTGCGCGGGCGCGGGGTGGACTTCGACCAGGTGCGGGTCTACCAGGCCGGCGACGACGTGCGCACCATCGACTGGCGCGTCACTGCCCGGACCCAGGAGCCCCACACCAAACTGTTCCATGAAGAGCGGGAACGGCCGATCTTCATCATGATCGAGCAGAGCCATCGCCTGTTCTTCGGTTCGGGGCAGGTGTTCAAGTCCGTGCTTGCCGCCCAGGCCGCCAGCCTCATCGGCTGGGCCGCGCTGGGGCATAACGACCGGGTCGGCGGGCTGGTGTTCGGCAACAACACCCATTACGAGGTCAAGCCACGGCGCAGCAAGCAGAGCCTGTTGCAACTGCTCAACCGCCTGGTGCGGGTCAATCAGTCGCTGCACACCGAAAGCGAGCCGGACCGCGATTCATTCGGCGTTGCCCTGCGCCGGGCCCGCGAGGTACTGCGCCCCGGCAGCCTGGTCATCGTGATCTGCGACGAACGTGCGCTGTCCGACAGCGCCGAGCAGCAACTGAGCCTGCTGTCCCGTCACTGCGACCTGTTGCTGCTGCCGCTGTCGGACCCGCTGGACCACGCCCTCCCCGCTGCCGGGTTGCTGCGTTTCGCCCAGCGTGGCGCGCAGCTGGAACTCGACACGTTGAACGTCGAACTGCGCCAGGCCTATCGGGCCCAGGCCGAGGCACGCCAGGCGCGCTGGGAGTGGCTGGCGCAGAAGTTGCGAATCCTGATGCTGCCCCTCAGCACCCAGGGCGACATGGTCGAACAACTGCGCGAATACCTGAATCCCGGCCGAACGGGGAAAAGCCGATGAGCAACCTCGATCAGTTGCAGCCGCTGATAGCGCCCCCTCCCGTCGGGTTCTGGCCCCCCGCGCCCGGCTGGTGGCTACTGCTTGTGTTGCTGCCGCTGCTGGGCCTGGGCCTATGGCACCTGCGCCGGTTCCTTCCCGTCAAGCGCACCACCGCCCGCACCGAGCAGCCCCTGGACCCGGTGCGCCTGGCCGCCCTGGCCGAACTGGCGCTGCTGCCCAAACCCTATGACGGCGCACCGGCCGGTGCCTGGCTGCAGCAACTCAACGGACTGCTCAAGCGCCTGTGCCGCAACCACTATCCTTACAGCCAGAGCCACACCCTCAATGGACGAAAGTGGCTGGCCTTCCTGGATAACCGCTGCCCGGCGGCCGGCCTGACCCGCTGGATGGTGTTGGTCGAAGGCGCCTACAAACCCGAATGCAAGCTGGATGACAAGGCCATCGCCGGCCTGACCCAAGCCGTTGAAATCTGGATTCGCAAGCATGTTTGAGTTCGCCTGGCCGTGGATCTTTGCCCTGTTGCCGCTGCCCTGGCTGATGCGCCTGGTGCTGCCGGCGGCCGACAGCGGTGAGTCGATGCTCAAGGTCAGCTTCCTCGAAGACCTGGAAGGCCTCGTCGGGCGTCGGGCCCGGACCAGTTTGCCGAGCTGGCGTCAGCAGGCGCCCTTCATCCTGCTCTGGCTGCTGTTGCTGATTGCCGCCGCTCGCCCGCAATGGCTGGGAGAGCCGCTGCCGATTGCCGCCAGCGGCCGTGACCTGCTGGTGGCGGTGGATGTCTCGGGTTCCATGGACTTTCCCGACATGCAGTGGAAGGACGAAGAAGTCAGCCGCCTGACGCTGGTCCAGCACATGCTCGGGGATTTTCTCGAAAGCCGCGAAGGCGACCGGGTCGGCCTGATCCTGTTCGGCAGCCAGGCCTATCTGCAGGCCCCGCTGACGTTCGACCGCCACACGGTACGGCGCTGGCTCGACGAAGCGCGCATCGGCATCGCCGGCAAGAACACCGCCATTGGCGACGCCATTGGCCTGGCCCTCAAACGCCTGCGCCAGCGCCCGGCTCACAGCCGCGTGCTGATCCTGGTCACCGACGGCGCCAATAACGGGGGCGAGATCGACCCGCTGACCGCCGCCCGGCTGGCCGCCGATGAAGGCGTGAAGATTTATCCCATCGGCATCGGTGCCGATCCGGAGCAAAGCGGCACTGCGGGTTTTCTCGGCGTCAATCCGAGCCTGGACCTCGACGAGCCGACACTCAAGGACATCGCCCACGCCACCGGCGGCCGCTACTTTCGCGCCCAGGACGGAGAGCAACTGTTGGCGATCAAGAACACCCTCGACCAACTCGAACCGGTGACCCAGCAACCGACCCAGGCCCGTCCCGCCCAGGCGCTCTATCAGTGGCCGCTGGCCGTTGCGCTGTTGTTGAGCGTGTTGCTGGTGGCCCGGGAACGCTGGCCGGACAACCCGTTGCAACGCCTGTTCAACCAGCCGCTGTTCCAACCGGCCCACCACGCCGAATGGCGCCAACGCCTCAAGCGCCTGCGTTTGCGGAGGCGCCGATGATCGCGCTCTGGCCGCACTGGCTGCGCCCCGCTTTCGTGTTGCTGCTGCCCCTGCTGGGCTGGTTGCTCTGGCAACTGTGGCATCGGCAGAAACGGGTGGGCCGCTGGCAGATGATCCTGCCCCCGGCGTTCCATGCCGTGCTACTCAGTGGCGGCAGCGGCCGGGAAAGCCGACTGCCCTGGATCGCTCTGGGCCTGGGTTGGTTGCTGATGGTGCTGGCATTGCTGGGGCCAAGCTGGGCGCGGGTCGAACAGACCAGCCAGAAACCCGCCGACCCGCTGGTGGTGGTGCTGGAACTGACGCCGGAAATGCTCGCCACCGACGTTCCACCTACCCGCCTGGAGCAGTCTCGGCGCAAGCTGCTGGACCTGCTGCATAACCGCAGCGATGCGCAGACGGCGATCATTGTCTATGCCGGCAGCGCCCATACCCTGGTGCCGCTGTCCGACGACCTGTCCACCAGCACCAACCTGCTCGAAGCCCTGGCGCCGTCGATCATGCCGCAAAGCGGCCATCGCGCCGACCTGGCGATCAACAAGGCCATGGCTCTGCTGGACCAGGGCGGGCTGGGCCATGGTCGGATCCTGTGGATCGGTTCGTCGTTGAACGAGCAGGAACGCCAAGGCATTCACCAGGTACTCGATGGCTCCGCCACGCGCTTGTTGATGCTGGGCATCGGTACCCGGGAAGGCGCTCCGATAGCCCAGAGCGATGGCAGCTACCTCAAGGATGACCAAGGTGCGATCCTGCTGCCGCGCCTGGACAGCCCAAGCCTCAAATCCTTCGCCAACGAACTCGACGGCCGTTACCGCCCGGCACGCCTGGACGATAGCGACCTGAAAGGCCTTGGACTGCTGGCCGGCCCGCGCCATCTGCGCAGCGACGGCCAGACCCTGCGCCTGGACACCTGGGCCGATCAGGGTTATTGGTTGCTCCTGCCACTGTTGCTGCTGGCCGCCTGTGCCGGGCGTCGAGGCTGGCTGTTCTGCTTGCCGCTGCTGTTCGCCTTGCCGCAGACCGGCCATGCCTTCGAATTCCAAGACCTGTGGTTACGCCCCGACCAGCAGGGCCAGCATCTGCTCAAACAGAAGCGCCCGGCCGAGGCCGCCGAGCACTTCGAAGACAGCCAGTGGCAAGGGGTCGCCCTGTACGAAGCCGGCGCCTATGGCGAGGCCGCCCGACGCTTTGCCGAAGGCAACGATGCCCGCGCGCATTACAATCGGGGTAACGCGTTGGCCAAGAGTGGCGAATTGGAGGCCGCGCTGGATGCGTATGAACAGGCCCTGGAGTTGCAACCGGACCTGCGCCCGGCGCAAACCAACAAAGCCCTGGTGGAAAGCCTGTTGAAGGAACAGACACCGCCACCGGATGAATCCAAGCCAGCCGAAAGCGAAGAGCCGGGCCCCGTCGAGCAATCGCCGAACGCCGGTACGCCATCCCAACCTTCGGAAACCGAATCGCCCGCTGCCGAGACAACCACGGCGCAGGATGAAACCCAGGCGCCCCACAAGCCTGCGGTGGGCGAACAGGACGTACCGGGCAGCGAGTTGCCCGACGAGCAGACCACCACCCCACCGTTGCGTCCCGCCGCCGGCCAGCGCAACGAAGAAGAACAGCATCAAGCGCTGGAGCAATGGCTGCGCCAGATCCCGGATAATCCGGGCGAGCTGCTCAGGCGAAAATTCTGGTATGAACAGCAAAGCCATCAGGCCCAGGGAAAAACCCAATGATCCGCTTCACCGCCCAGTTCCTTGTCTTGCTGTTCTGGATCGGCGCCGCCCAGGCAGCGCAGTTGACGGCCAGCGTGGATCGCAGCCGCCTGAACTCCGGGGAAACGGTAGAGCTGACCCTGGAATCCACCGATGCCACGCTGTTCGGCAAACCTGACCTGAGCCCGCTGCAGTCGCTGTTCGATGTGCGCGGCACCCGCCAGGTCAACCAGTTGACCACCCTGGACGGCGAAAACCGCGCAACCACGCGCTGGATCGTGACCCTGTTGCCACGCCAGAGCGGCACCGTGGTGATTCCCGCCGTGCATCTGGGCGAAGTGTCCAGCCAGCCGATCACCCTGCAAGTGATCGAAAGCGAAACCCGCAACGCGGCCGGAACCCTGGCACCGATATTCATCGAGGCCAGCCTCGACCAGAGTCACGTGTATGTACAGGCCCAGGCGATCCTGACCCTGCGCATCTACCATTCGGTGTCGCTGTACGACGACAGCAGCCTGACGCCCTTGCACATTCCCGATGCACGCGCCGAACAGTTGGGCGAGTCCCGCACCTATGAAAAAGTCATCAACGACGTGCGCCACGGCGTGATCGAACTGCGTTACGGCATCTATCCGCAACGCAGCGGCGAACTGACGATCCCGGCCCAGACGTTCAGCGCCACCCTGGTCGAGCCCGTGACCCAGGACTCGGCGCCGTCGGGGCCGAAGCCCGGCCAGTTGATGCGCGTCAGCTCGACACAACTGCGGCTGACCGTCGACCCCAAGCCGGCCAGCTACCCGGCCAATGTGCCATGGCTGCCGGCACGCAGCCTGTCCTTGAGCGAGAGCTGGAGCCCGGAACCGACCCACAGCCAGGTCGGTGATTCCCTGACCCGCAGCCTGACCCTTGAAGCCGAAGGCCTGGCCAGCGCCCAACTCCCCCCCCTGCCGGCCACGGAAATCAACGGCCTGCGGCGCTATCCCGACCAGCCGGTGCTGAGCAGCCGCAGCAGCGAACGCGGGCTGGTGGGCAGCCGTGAAGACCGCGAGGCACTGGTGCCGAACCGCAGCGGCACCATCGAGCTGCCGCCCGTTGAAGTGATGTGGTGGAACACCCTGGAAAATCACCTGGACCGCACCAGCCTCCCGGCGCGAACCCTGCAAGTGGCAAACAACCCGAGCCTGATGGTGGATACACCAACGGGCACGCCGCAGATCGTGACCACTGTCGACAACGAAACCTTGTGGTACTGGCAACTGAGCTCGTTTCTCCTGGCCTGCACCACGCTGCTCGGCTTCGGTCTCTGGTGGCGCGCGCGCTCGCAGCCGGCGATCCTGCGCGCGGCCCAGGCCGGACCGAGCCCACGCACCCTGCTGGACGACCTCAAGCGTACCTGCCTGGCCAACGACCCCCACGCCACCCGCCAGGCACTCGACGCCTGGGCCCGCCAGCAGCCGGAAACCCTGGCCGACATGGCGGCGCGCTTCGTGCCACTGTCCGACGCCCTGGATGGCCTCAACGGCGCGCTCTACAGCGAGACCGGCCAGCACTGGCAAGGCGAAGACCTGTGGCGCGCCATTCGGGCCATTCCCGCCGCCGAGCGCTCCCAGGACCCGTTGGGTGACAGTGGGTTGCCACCGCTCTACCCGAAATAAACACCGGACCTTGTGGCGAGGGGATTTATCCCCTCGCCACAAGGTCGGTTCTTCCCAGTAAACTCTGCATCTTTCCAGCCGCCGTCTTCACCCGCGGCCATCACCTGTTTTCTGGAGTTTGCCTTGCGTCTGTTCCACACCTCCGACTGGCACCTGGGGCAAAGCCTGCATGGCCAGGAGCGCGATTTCGAACACGCGTGCTTCCTCGAATGGCTGCTGCGCCAGTTGGCCAGCGAAAAACCCGATGTCCTGCTGATCGCCGGCGATATTTTCGACACGGTCAACCCGCCGGTCAAAGCCCAGGAGCGGCTGTACGACTTCATCGTCAGCGCCCATGAACAGCACCCCGACCTGACCATCGTGATGATCGCCGGCAACCACGATTCCGGCTCGAGGATCGAGCTGCCCGCGCCACTGATGCGACGGCTGCGTACCCACGCCCTCGGCCGGGTGTTGTGGCTGGACGACGGGCAACTGGACGTCGAACGCCTGCTGCTGCCCTTGCCCGATGCCAAGGGCAAGATCAAGGCGTGGTGCCTCGCCCTGCCGTTTCTGCGCCCCGCCGAAGTGACCGGCGCGCAACTGGGCGATGACTACCTGCGGGGCATCGGCCAGGTCCACGAATGGCTGATCGCCGCCGCCAACGGCAAGCGCAAGAAGGGCCAGGCGCTGATCGCCGTCAGCCATGCGCACATGGCCGGCGGTTCGGTGTCCGAGGACTCGGAGCGCAGCCTGATCATCGGCAATGCCGAAGCCCTGCCCGCCAGTCTCTTCGGCCCGAACATCAGCTACGTCGCCCTCGGCCACCTGCACAAACCGCAGAAGGTCAACGGCGAGGAACGCATCCGCTACAGCGGCTCGCCGATTCCGCTGTCGTTCTCGGAAATCGGCTACCCGCATCAGATCCTCGACGTCACCCTGGACGGCGACACCCTGGTCAAGGTCGAGCCGCGACTGATTCCCCGGGCCGTCAACCTGCAACGCCTGGGCCCGGCACCACTGGCCGAGATCCTCGGGCAACTCAAGGACCTGCCGGACGTCGACCTGCTGGCCGACGTCCAGCGGCAACCCTGGCTGGAAGTCCGGGTGCGCCTCGACGAACCCCAGCCGGACCTGCGCAATCAGGTGGAAACCGCGCTGCAAGGCAAGGCGGTGCGGCTGGTGCGGATCGCCGCCGAATACGCGGGCCACGGCAGTGCTGCGAGTGCCGATGACGACGCGGCCTTGATCGAGCTGGATCAACTGAGCCCACAGGAACTGTTCAGCCGGGCCTGGCAGGACACCTATGGCGACGAAGTGGATGAGCAGACCCTCAAGGATTTTGCCGTGCTGCTGCAAGACGTCCAGATGGAGAGCGAGCAACCATGAAGATCCTCGCGATCCGCCTCAAGAACCTCGCCTCCCTGGCCGGTCCTTTCGACATCGACTTCACCGCCGAGCCCCTGGCCAGCGCCGGCCTGTTCGCCATCACCGGCCCCACTGGCGCCGGCAAAAGCACCTTGCTCGATGCCCTGTGCCTGGCGTTGTTCGGTGCCGTGCCGCGCCTGAACAACACCGGGCGCGATGCCAAGGTGCCGGACGCCGACGGTGAAATCGCCACCGGTGACCCCCGCACGTTGCTGCGCCGCGGCACCGGCGATGGTTACGCGGAAGTGGATTTCCGCGGCATAGACGGGCGCCGTTATCGCGCCCGCTGGGAAGCCAATCGCGCCCGGGAAAAGGCCGGTGGCAAGTTACAGGCCAGTCGCCAGAGCCTGCGGGACCTGGACAACGACCAGTTGTTGGCGAGTCAGAAAGGCGAGTACAAGGCTCAGCTCGAAGCTGCGTTGGGCCTGAACTTCGAACAGTTCACCCGCGCCGTGTTATTGGCCCAGAGTGAGTTCAGCGCATTCCTCAAGGCCGACGACAACGACCGCAGCGAACTGCTGGAAAAACTCACCGACACCGCCCTGTATACCCGCCTCGGCCGCCGCGCATTCGACAAGGCCAAGCAGGCCAAGGAAAGCCACAAGCAGTTGCAGGACCAGGCCACCGGCGTCACGCCGCTGTCCCCCGAGGCCCGGGCCGAGTTGGACGCGCGCTTCGACGAAGCCCAGCAACAGCTCAAGACCCAACAGGCACAACTCAAGCAACTGGAGTTGCAACACACCTGGCTCAAGGACCTGCGACAGTTGCAGGAAGAGCACGCCAGCGCCGCCGAACAACTGCAGCAAGCCGAGGCCGACTGGAACGCCCTGGCGGACGAGCGCCTGAAGCTGACCCGTCTGGAGCAACTGGCTCCCCAGCGTCATCAGTTCATTCGCCAGTCGGAACTGACCCGGCTCCTGGCGCCGCTGACGGTCCAGATCCAACAGCTCGACCAGCAGCAGATCGACCTGAATGAACAGCAGGCGCAACTGGAAAAAAGCCTGGCCGCAGCACAACAGGCGCTGGCCGCAGCCCGTCAACAAAGCACGGACAACGCGCCGTTGCTGCGCCAGGCCTTTGAGGAACAGAACACCCTCGCCCGCCTGATCAAGGAGGCCAATCAGGCCGCCGAGCGCCAGACGCAGGCACAACTGGCCTGCACGGATGGCCAGCGTACGATCGACACCCTGCTCGAACAGCAAAACCAAGTGGCCGCGCGCTTGCAACGCATCGCCGGCGAGCTTGAGCAGAGCACCCACCTCGCGCCACTGAGCGATGCCTGGAACGCCTACCGTGATCGCCTCCAACAGTTGATGCTGATCGGCAATCGCCTGAACAAGGGCCAGGCCGAACTCGCTGCGCTGGAACACAATGCCACCCGCGCCGCCGAGGAACTGGTGGCCCGTCGGCAAGAGCTCGAGGTGCTTTACAAGGAAGCCGGCGCCGAACCCGAAGCCGTGGCCGAACAGATCCAACTGCTCGGCACTCTGCTGCAAGATAATCGCAAGCAACAACGGGCCTTCGAGGACCTCACGCGGTTGTGGGCCCGCCAGCAGGAGCTGGACAAACGTGGCACCGAGCTTGAGCAACGCCAGCAACAGGCGTTGCAAGAGCGCGACCGACTGGTGCGCGAAGGCGGCGAAGCCAAGGCCGAGCTGGCGGTTGCCGAACAGACCCTGACCGTGACCCGCGAACTGCTGGCGCGCCAACGGCTTGCCCGCAGCGAAAGCGTCGAGCAATTGCGTGCACAGCTACAGGACGACCAGCCTTGCCCGGTGTGCGGCAGCGTCGAGCATCCCTATCATCAGCCTGAAGCACTGCTGCAAAGCCTCGGCCGCCACGATGAACACGAAGAGGCCAGCGCCCGCAAAACCGTCGACCTGCTCAATGAAAAAGTCATCGACCTACGTGCGCAGTACAGCGGTGTCATGGCCCAGCTCAAGGAGCTGAAACAGCAACAGGAACAACTGGCAGCCCAGCAACAGGACCTGGCCCCCAGCCTGGAAGCCCATCCACTGTCCGCGCAACTGCTGGCGCAGGACACTGTCAAGCGCGATGCCTGGCTGATCCAGCAAAACACCCAACTGCACCAGCGCATCACCCAGGACGAGCAGCGACAAACCGCCCTAATGACCCTGCAACAGGACGCAGCCCGCCTGACCCAGCACCTGCGCAATGCTGAAACGGCGAGCCAACAGGCGTCACTGCACTTGAGCAATCAGCAACAAGAACTGGACCGGGATCGCCGACGCCTGGACGACGAACTGAGCCACTTCAGCAGCCTGTTGCCGGCAGACACCTTGCAAGCCCTGCGCACCGAGCCGGCCGCGACATTCATGCAGCTCGACCAGCAGATTGCCCAGCGCCTGGAACAACTGGAACAGCAGCGCGACGAGCTCAGCGAACAGCTCCAGCGTCAGCAGACCCTGGAAAAGGAGCAGGACCGCCAACAGACTCGCGCCCAGCAACTGGAGTCGGCGCAACAACAACTCAAGGGCCTGACCGAACAACAGCAGGCTTGCCAGCAGACCCTCACGCAATTACTCGGCGAACACCGCAGCGCCGAACAGTGGCAGCAACAACTCGACCAGGCCCTGGAACAGGCGCGCACTGCCGAGACAACGGCCAATCAGCAATTGCACGAGTTACGCAACAACCTGGTGCAACTGGCCGCCGAACTCAAAGCCCGACAAGAGCAGGCACAGTCCCTGGAAGCTGAACATCAGGCACTGGCCGCCGGTATCGCCCAATGGCGCACGTCCCATCCCGAACTGGACGACGCCTCCCTTGAAGCCCTGCTCGCACTCGATGAGCAACAGGTCGGCCAGTTGCGCCAGCGATTGCTCAATAGCGAAAAAGCCATCGAACAGGCCCGCGTACTGCTGACCGAACGGGAAAAGCGCCTGCACAGTCATCAGGCCCAGCACAATGGCAACCTGTCGCCTGAACAACTGGCCGATGCCCTCACCCAACTGCAACAGCAATTTTCCGCCAGCGAACAACGCTGTGCCGAACTGCGCGCCGAACAGGCTGAAGACCAACGCCGGCAAAGCGCCAACCAGGCCCTGGCCCTGCAAATCGAGCAGGCCTATGTCGAGTACCAGCGCTGGGCCCGGTTGGATGCACTGATCGGCTCGGCCACCGGCGACCGCTTCCGCAAACTGGCCCAGGCCTACAACCTCGACTTGCTGGTGCACCACGCCAACGTCCAGTTGCGGCAACTGGTGCGGCGCTACCGGCTCAAGCGCGGCGGCAGCATGCTCGGGCTCCTGGTGCTGGATACGGAAATGGGCGATGAACTGCGTTCGGTACATTCCTTGTCAGGGGGTGAAACCTTCCTGGTTTCGCTCGCCCTGGCGCTGGGCCTGGCCTCAATGGCGTCCAGTACCCTGAGGATCGAGTCGCTGTTCATCGACGAGGGCTTTGGCAGCCTCGACCCCGAGTCCCTGCAACTGGCGATGGACGCCCTCGACGGCTTGCAGGCCCAGGGCCGCAAGGTCGCGGTGATCTCCCATGTGCAGGAAATGCACGAGCGGATTCCGGTGCAGATTCGGGTCCAGCGTCAGGGGAATGGGTTGAGTACGGTGGAGGTGAAATGAAACAAGTGATCTCTGCAGGAGCAAGGTTTGCTCTAACGCCAGTCAGTTAACGATCAGACGACGCAAAACCTGTGGGAGCGAAGCTTGCTCGCGATAGCGGTGGGCCAGTCAATATTGTGGCTGGCAGACTTACCGCAATCGCGAGCAAGCTTTGCTCCCACAGGGGTCGGTGGTTTGCTGACCCGATCAGTCTTGAAGCAAACTCAGCAGTCGCTCACGCGCCGCTTCCGGCTCGTCGGGGACCGGCTGGGCAGCCGAGACGATCGGGGTGGAATAGAGAAACAGCAGCATCATCGCCAGACGCATCGCCATGGTGTCGATCCTTATGGAAGAAAGGAGTCAATTTTTCAGCGTCAAATTTAAACACATGGCTATGTGATATTACAGTGGGATTTTCAGAACACGCTGAAGCGCCTGATGAAAATGACGAAGCCTGCGATCTTTTCTCTCTCTCTGTCGAGACGAAAAGATCGCAGGCTTCAGTCGTTCCGGCGCGCTCAGTGCTGGGTCTTGTGATCCAGGGCGGCGTAGAAGTTGGCGCTCTGTTGCAGGTATTTCTCGGTGTAGCTCTGGGTACGATTCTTCTTGTCGCTGATCTCGATGCTGGCATTGGCCGGCAGTGCCACGGTGGCAGAGATGGCGGAAGCGGCGATGATGGAGAAGAGGTTCAGGTTCATGGCGGTATTCCTCGGATTCAGTTGGCTGGCTTGCCCGGTTGGGCCGTGAAGCAAACTTACGCGCCGAGGCGTCTCGTCTAGAAATGCTTTGCAATGCTAGCGAATATCACTCCCGTTGATATAAACGCGCAGGCCCCGAAAAACGGGGCCTGCGACCTATTGACGCTGGATGAACTTCACATCACTCGGCGCATCCATTGGCAGTTTCTGTACCGATTTACCCAGCAGGCCGGTCTTTGGATCACGTTCGAACACCACGATCTGATTGCTCTTCTGGTTGGCAACCAACAGGAACTTCCCGCTCGGATCGAGGCTGAATTCCCGCGGATGGTCGCCTTCCACAGAGCGGCGTTGCAGTTCTTTCAGCGTGCCGGCCGCCGGATCGATGGCAAATACCAGCACTTCGTTGCTGGTGCCACGGTTGCTGACGTACAGGAACTTGCCGTCCTTCGAGGCGTGCAATGCCGCAGCCGCCCTCGCCGGCTGAGGCTTGCCCGCCGCTAGGTCAACCAGTTGGCGCTGGACCAGGCGACCGTCCTGGTAATCGAACACCGCCACTTGCGCGGTCATTTCCAGGGTCAGCCAGGCGTGCTTGCCGTCGGCGCTGAACAGCAGGTGACGCGGTCCGCTGCCGGGGGGCAGTTGCACGAATGCCGGGGCGGCGGCGGTCAGCGGCAGCTCGGGATTGGCCTTGGGGTCGTAATGGTAGACGAACACCTTGTCCGCCCCCAGGTCGTTGGCGAACACGTACTTGCCATCGGGCGACGACACCGCCGAATGCACATGGGCCGACATCTGCCGCTCGGGATTGACCCGGCTCGGCTGGTGACTGCTCAACTGCACGACGGGCGACAGCTTGCCATCGGACCCCACGGGTAATACCGCAAGCGTACCGCCCGGATCTTCCACCACCGAATAGTTGCTGACCAGCAGATGCCGGCCATCGCCGCTTAGGCTGGAATGGGTCGGCTCATTGCCCAGGGATTGCACCTGATTGATCAGGCTCAGGGCGTGGGTAGCCGGGTCGATGGCGTAGCTGCTGACCTTGCCCACCGGATCCTTCTGCCCTGGCCCGTTTTCGTTGACCACGAACAGGCGGCTCATGTCGGGGGAAAGGGTCAGCCACGAAGGGTTGTCCGTCTTGATCACCTGCAACGGCTTGGCACCGAGCTGGCCGGTACGGCTGTCGAACTGCAGCCGGTAGACGCCCTGGCTCTGGCCCGCCGTGTAGGAACCCACCAGCAATTGGTAGTGCTCATCGGCGTTGGCCTGCATGCCCATGGCGCCCACGCTGCCGGCCATCAACAATGGCCAGAGGCTACGCATCTTCATGTTCGTCATCCTCATCGTCGTGGCCGCTGGTCGCTTCCACGCACTCCAGGTGGTGGTCGCCCGAATCGCTGGAAATGATCCAGTGTTTCGACGCCGGGTCGAATGTCGCGGCCTGCATCTGCGCAGGCGTAAAGCGCCAATGCGCGAGGGTGCGGCCGTTCATGCATTCGACGTGCAACTGGTCCTGCTCGTCGAGGGAAAAATCGAATGCGTGGAGCCCGTCGATGATCAGCATGTCGCAGGTGTCGAGGGCGTACAGCAGGGTGTCGGTTACGGCAGTCATGGGAATCGGTCGGTCGCTGGGAAAGTGTGCATCATAGCTCAATGTCCGGGTTGGCCTTGGGCTATCAAGTCCGGAAGCGGTGCTGACCGGCAGATCGTCATCGCGAGCAGGCTCGCTCCCACAGGGGATTGGCGGTGGGCATGAGTCTCGCGGCCACCCCGGAACCCTTGTGGGAGCGAGCCTGCTCGCGATGACGGCAACCCAGGCACCTTCGACAAACCTGCCCACCCGGAACATCAGAACAACCGCTGCACCTGCTCCAGCACCGCGCGGTTCATCTGGCCGGTGTGGGTGTGCAGGCTGACATAGCTTTGCAGCATGTCGAGCTTGGTATTGAGCAGATCCCGACGGGCCTGGAACACCCGCTGCTGGGCATCGAGGATGTCCACCGTGGAGCGCACGCCGCCCTGGAAGCCTTTCTCCGTCGATGTCAGCGCGCGCTGGTTGGACTCCACCGCGCGCTGCATCGCCTTGCTCTTGGCGAACCCGGCCACCACGCCGAGGTAATCGGTTTCGATGTTCTCGGCCAACTGTTGACGCTGCACGTCATAGTCCGACTGGGCACCGGCCAGTTGCGCTTCGGCCTTGGCCACCGAAGCACGCACCGCACCGCCGCGATACAACGGGATATCCAGTTGCACCCCCACGTAATAGGTGTCCTGGCGCGGATCGAGCTCCTGATATTGACGGGTTTCGCGGCGGGTCAACTGAGTGGTCAGCGACAGGCTCGGATAGTGCCCGGCACGCTGGCTGTCGGCCTGGGCCTCGGCCACTTTCACCGCCGCCAGACGGGCCGCCAGCTCGGGGCTGGCGTCACGGGCGATGGCCGTCCAGTAACCCAGGTCCTGTTCCGACGGAATCGGACTGCCGGGGGGCAGTTCCTCGCGCATCGGCTGGATGTCGTCGATGGGCACGCTGGCCCGGCCGGACAGGGCTCGCAATGCTGCCACCCGGCGGGCCTGGGCCTCCGTTTCCTGGGCCTCGACCAGATCGAGCCGCGCCTGGGCCTCGTCGATGTCGGTGATCGCCCCCTGGCCGCCCTGGTAAAGCTTCTTGCTCTGGATGACCAACCCATTGATGGCCGCCTTTTGTTGGGCGATCAACTTGATTTCGTTCTCGGCCCGGGCCACGTCGAAATACCCTTTGGCAACCCGGTCGAACAAGGCCTGGCCGGCGACATCGAACTGCTGGCTGCCCAATTGCCCGCGAGCCTTGCCCTCCTGATAGGCCGCCCAGCGAGCCTTGTCATAAAGTGGTTGCTGCGCCGCGAGGGTGACGCTGTTCGCCTGGTAGTCGTTGCTGTTGACGTAGCCCCTGTCATCGCCACCATCGGTGCGACCACCGTAACCGTAGCGCGACGTCAGGGATACCTGCGGATACAAGCCACCGCGACCAATGGCCTCTTCGTTCCGGGAAGCATCGAAGGCATGGGTGGCCGATTGCAGGGTCGGATCATTCAGGCGTGAGGCATCGTACGCGGCGGTCAGGCTCAGGCCACCCTCGGCAGCCCATGCGGGGCTGATCGCCACCCAACCGGTATACAGACTCAGCAGGACGCGGGAGCGATAGAGGCGCCGGTCAGTCATGCTCATTCCTCCTTGAAGGCAGCCAGCAAGCGTTCGCGCAAAGGTTTCATCAGGTAATTCATCAAGGTCCGTTCGCCGGTTACCACCGTGACATCCGCCAACATGCCGGGACGTACCCACAAGCCGGCGGCCTGCAGCGAGGCAACAGTGTCGGCGGGAATTTCGACCCTGGCGGAGAAGTACGGCTGGTGCGTCTGCTCATTGATCAACTGATCCGCCGACACCGTACTGACCGTGCCCGTGACCGTCGGTGTATCCACCCGCTGCAGCGCCGTGAAATGCACGTGCACCGGCAGCCCCGGCCGCAGCTTGTTGGCCATCAGCGGCTCGAACCGCGCCGTGATCGCCATCGGCGCATCCAGCGGGACCACTTGCATCAGGGTCTGACTGGCCTGGACGACGCCACCGACGGTGTGAATGTTCACGTCCATGACCTGCCCGGACGTCGGTGCGCGGATGGCGCCGTTGTCGACTTCGAATTGCAAGGCGCGGATCTGATCGGCGTAACCCGCCGCCTCGGCGGACACTTCGCTGAGTTGGGTCTCGGCATCGCGGCGGAACTCCTGCTGCGCCTGCAAGGCCTTGAGCCGGCTTTCGTTGATCGACTGACGGGTTCTGCCGACATCGCCGATCCCGGAAGCAATCTGACCGGCCAGTTGAGCGGCGTTGCGCTCGGCCTCGAAAAGTTTGTTGCGCGGGACATAGCCTTCACGCGCCAGGTCCCGCAATCCCTCCAACTCCTGGCGCTGGAAGCGCATCTGCTCGTCGTAGTTGCGCTTGACTCCCTCGTAGCCGAGCAGTTGCTGCTCCAGCGCCGCCACTTCGTGCTCGATGATCTGCAAGCGGCTGCCCAACTCGGCACGACGGCTCTGGAACAACTGGCTCTGCAATGCCATGGCAGCCTTGACCCGTGGCTCCTCAGCACGGGCCAGCAGGTCCTCCGGCCACTGGATCTCGGTGCTGCCCAGACGCTCGGCAATCAGGCGGGCCTCGATGCTGCGGTCGTTGAGCAACTTGCCCAGGGTCACGTCCAGCTGCGATTGCGCCTGCACGGTATTGAGCTGCACCAGCAACTGCCCCTGGCTGACGCGATCGCCATCACTGACCAGCAGCTTTTCCACCACGCCTCCCACCAGCGACTGCACCGCCTTGCGCTCGCCCGCCACCACCACGGTGCCGCTGCCGACAACACCCTGATCCAGCGGCGCCAGGCAGGCCCAGAGCAATGCGCCGCCCAACGCCAGCACCAGGAAACCCACACCATAACGCGCCGCACCGCCGGCATCGGTACTGGCGCCAGGCAACGGGCTGACGTTACGCAAGCTCCTCCCCGGCTCGCTATACGCGTGTGGACTTGGAGTCAGATCATGCATCTTCGCCAGCCTCCCTCACCGCAGCCGCTCGCGGCCCCGGCATCAGCGCCTTGAGTACCCGGTCGCGGGGACCGAATGCCTGTTGGGTTCCGTCCTTGAGCACGAGGATGTGATCAACCATCGCCAGCACACTGGGCCGGTGGGTAATCAGCACCACCGTGCTGCCGGCGGCCTTGAGCACGGCGATGGCCTGCACCAGGGCCAGCTCACCGGCTTCATCGAGGTTGGAATTCGGCTCATCGAGCACGATCAGCGCCGGGCGCCCATAGAGCGCGCGGGCCAGGCCGAGGCGTTGCTTCTGTCCGCCGGACAAACCGAGCCCTCCGGGACCCAGCGGCGTGTCATAGCCCTTGGGAAACCTCAGGATCATTTCGTGGATGCCGGCGTGACGGCTGGCGGCGATGATCTTGTCGGCATCCTGCTCGCCGAAGCGGGCGATGTTGTCGGCCACGCTGCCGTCGAACAACTCGATGTCCTGGGGCAGATACCCAAGGTGGGGGCCCAGGGCATCATGGGACCACTGGCTGATCTCGGCGTTGTCCAGGCGCACCGATCCGCCCAGGGGGGGCCATACACCGACCAACGCCCTGGCGAGGGTAGACTTGCCACTGGCGCTGGGGCCCACGACCGCGAGCACCTCCCCTTTGTCCAGATGGAAATTGATCCCCCGCAGAATCGGCTGTGAAGCGCCGGGTGGGCCGACGTACAGCTGCTCCAGGCGCACCGCACCGGTGGGCGGCGGCAAAGGCATGCGCAGGCGATCACGGGGATGCTGGGCAAGGAGCAGGCTCAGACGCTGATAGCTCTGGCGCCCGGCATTGAATTGCTTCCACGAACCGATGGCGATCTCCACGGGTGCCAGGGCCCGGCCCAGCAGGAGCGACATGGCGATCATCATGCCCGCCGACAACTGGCCTTCCAGTACCAGCAACGCCCCCAGCCCCAACGACAGCGACTGGCCCGAAATGCGTACAAACCGTGTCATCGAGCTGATACGGGCACCGCGATCACTGGCATGGGCCTGGGCAGCAATGATGCGCTGCTGCAGCAGGCTCCAACGTTGGCGCAACGGCCCGAGCATGCCCAGCGCCTGGATGACTTCGGCGTTGTGCAGCGTGCTGTTGACGTAGGCTGCCGATTGCACGCCCAGACGGTTGGCTTCGCCCAGGCGCGTGCGGGTCGCCAGTTCGCCCCACAGCGCCAGGCCGACCAGCACCAGGGCGAGTACCAGGGTCAACACCCCGAACCAGTGATGAAAAATGAATGCCACCAATAGGAAGATCGGCAGCCACGGCGCATCGAGCAAAGCGATCAGCCCCTGCCCGGTAATCAACTGCCGTAGTGTCGCCAGATCGCTGAGCACCTGCGCCGGGTTGGCGTTGTGCTCGCGCAGGCTGCGGGCAAAAGCGGCATCGAAAATCCGCTCGCCCAAGGCCTCGTCCAGCCCGGCGCTCATGCGAATCATCACCTCGCCGCGCACCCACTCGATCAACGCGCTGAACATGAACAGCCCCAAGGCGATCAGGGTCAGCATGAACAGAGTGGTTTCGTTGCGACTGGTCAGGACCCGGTCGTATACCTGCATCATGTAGAGCGACGGCACCAGCACCAATAGATTGATTACGCCGCTGAACAGCGCCAGGGACCAGAACACCCGGCGATAGCTCAATAACGCAGCATCGATGTCGTGACGAGGATCGAGAAGCAGCCCCATAGAATGGCAACCCGCAAAAATATAGTCGGTCCAGGACGCAATCCATCGCGAGTTTTTTTGCCCGAAGGCGTTTCGAGAAGCCCATCGATACAGCTGACGTGACGCCGCCAAGGCGCCAATTAATGACAACGCTCGAACGGGTTAGTGCCAGATCGGCAGAAAGGGTTTGCAGGCAGGGTGACAGGCGGAGGGTCTGACTTCAGGAGGGTGTTTCAGGGGTGAAACAGATCGGAGATGGAACGCGTCTTATGGCGAGGGGATTTATCCCTTCGCCATAAGACGGCTACTTGCCAGAAAGACTGTGCAGCCTCCCCCTTATCCCAGGGAAGCCGCTCTCTCCCCCTGCGGCTGCTGCCGCGACGTGACCAGTCCGATAAAGGAAATGATCAGCGCCAGGCCAAGGGTCGAACTGACTTCACTACGGTGCTCCGGCGTCACCATCATCACCGCCAGCGCCGCGCAGATGAACACGATGACCAGCCAGGTCAGCCAGGGAAACAGCCACATGCGAAAGGTCAGCTCGACGTTCTGCTGACGCAGCAACCGGCGCATGCGCAGTTGGGAAATGGCAATCGCCAGGTACACCAGCAACGCGATGGCGCCGGAACTGGCGAGCAGGAACTGGAACAGCCCGGCGGGCATGAAGTAGCTGAACAGCGTGATACCCGCGCCCAACACGGTACTGGCAATCACCGCTGTGCGCGGGACGCCGTCCCCCGACGTCACCTTCAGGGCCTTTGGCGCATCACCGCGCCGCCCCAGCGAATAGAGCATGCGCGAGGCGATGTAGATCGAGGAGTTCATGCAACTGGCCACCGCGATCAGTACCACGGCATCCACCAGGAACTTGGCATGGGGAATGTTCATCAGTTCCAGCGCTCGTTGGTAGGAGCCCACCGAAGCCAACTGCGGATCGTTCCATGGCACCACGGAGATGACCACGAAGATCGACAACAGATAGAACACGCCAATGCGCCAGATCACCGAACGCGTCGCCTTGGCAATGTTCTGCGCGGGGTTATCGGATTCGGCCGCCGCAATCGTCACCGCCTCGGTTCCGATGAAGCTGAACATGATGGTGATAAAGGCCCCGACCACCGCCGACAAACCGTTGGGGGCGAAACCGCCATGTTCGTCCATCAGGCGGCTCAGTCCGCTGGCTTCCCGCTCGGGAATCCAGCCCATCAGGACCGCGAATCCCAGGGAAATGAAACCAATGATCGCGACGACCTTGGCCATCGCGAACCAGAACTCGAACTCGCCGTACTTGGAGACGCTGAACAGGTTCGTCACGGCCAGGGCCACGATCGATACCGAAGCAAACAGCCAGGCATCAACAGACGGAAACCACTGGTTCAACACATGCCCGGCGGCCAGTGCCTCGATGGGAATCACCAGGACCCAGAACCACCAGTACAGCCAACCGATGGTGAAGCCGGCCCAGCGCCCGATGGCCTGGTCGGCATAGGTGGAGAACGAGCCGGTATCCGGGCGGGCCACCGCCATTTCACCAAGCATACGCATGACCAGCACTACCAACAGGCCGGAGAACAGATAAGCCAGCAGCACAGCCGGGCCCGCTGCCGCAATGGCATGCCCCGAACCCACGAACAAGCCTGCACCGATGATTCCGGCAATGGATAGCATGGTGACGTGACGAGGCTTGAAGCCCTGTGCCAGATGGCCGTTCGAATCCTTGAAACTGGGGCTGGTCATTTTCTTGTTCTCTTTTTAATCGACATTGAACGTACCGAGGAACAGACGCTACGAAGAAACGGTGCGCCACGTTACCCGTCTCACTTGCTCGCTGAATTATCTGTAAGCGCTCCTTTTGTGCCTGATCTCGTCATAAATTACGTAGCATTTAGCCATGCACTCTTCATCCAAGGGGCATTGCAGAGCGTTCGCACTAAAAAGCCAGTATCTAAATAAACGCTTTAAATATTTTATCGAGTTAAGTATTTTGCATGAATCCCGGGCACTGTATGCCCTCTTTTCCAGTGACAAAGGACCTCCCGTGAGCGGACTGCGTGAACGTCAAAAAGCCGAACGACGCCAAGCCATCAGCAAGGCAGCGATCGAACTGTTCGAGCGCCAGGGCTTCCAGAACACCACCATCGAGCAGATCGCTGGCCAGGCCGGCGTGTCAGCCCCTACCGTGTTCAAGTACTTCGGCAACAAGCAGGAGATCATCCTGGAAATCCTCCACGAGGCCGACCAGCGCGCGCTCAAGGACACTCGGTTGCAGGTCCCTGAAATAGAGGATCCAGTCGAGGCGCTGTGTTACCTGGAACGGCTGCTGACGGGCTACGCGCTGGAAGTCATGCACCCCAGCCTCTGGCGTGAATTGCTGCCCTTGATTCTGTTTGGCGGCGACGGCGGGCTGCCGGATGGTTATCGCGCCATGAACGATGCGCTCAGGGCTGAAATCAGCGGCTTGATCAAGGAACTGCAGCAGGCCGGCAAGCTGCGCGCCGACCTCGACGTCGAGCTGGCCGCCTTTCTGCTGAACGACTATTCACACTTGCAGCTGTTCAGGCTGGTCAACCAGGAACAACCGGATATCGAGGCGCACTCCGCTCAGGTCAAGCGGATTACCGCGCTACTGTTCCAGGGCATGCGTGCCTGAAGGAAGACACTGACAGATCGCCATCGCGAGCAGGCTCGCTCCCACAGGGGATCGGCGCCGGACGCAGAATGTGTGTTCACTGAAAAACCAATGTGGGAGCGAGCAAGCCCGCTCCCACAGGGGATTGGCGCCGGACGCAGAATGTGTGTTCACTGAAAAACCAATGTGGCAGCGAGCCTGC
>NZ_JBMDKO010000042.1:0-44541 GCF_057809755.1 Pseudomonas sp. FG13 | reverse complement strand
GGATGGGCTGATGTCATCGCGGGCAAGCCAGGCTCCCACAGGGTTTGGTGGTGTGTCTGGGGTTGTGGGCCGCGCAATCCGGTGTGGGAGCGAGCCTGCTCGCGATGGCGGTGGGTCTGTTGGCCTTGGTGTCGGATGGGCTGATGTCATCGCGGGCAAGCCAGGCTCCCACAGGGTTCGGTGGTGTGTCTGGAGGTTGTGGGCTTCTTTTCATGGCTCAAAAAAAACGGCACCTTTCGGTGCCGTTCATTTATTGCAGGGCGCTTACTTGCGGGCTGCTTCCCACGATTTCAGCAGTTCGGCGTAGCTCACGGTTTCGCCTTTAGGCTTCTCGTTCGCCAGTTTCGGCTTCGGTGCGCCCGGTTGGTCGAACCAGTACTGCGCGTCGCGTTCCGGGTTCATTTTCGGCGCGCAGGTGGCCTGGGCCTTGGAGCGTTCCAGACGGGTCATGATCGCGTCCTGATCCTTCGCCAGGCCGTCGAGTGCCTGCTGCGGAGTCTTCTCGCCGCTGGCCGCTTCGGCGATGTGGCTCCACCACAGCTGCGCCAGACGCGGATAGTCCGGCACGTTGGTCCCGGTCGGGGTCCACTGCACGCGGGCCGGGCTGCGGTAGAACTCCACCAGGCCACCCAGTTTCGGCGCCAGGTCGGTCATCGCCTGCGAGTTGATGTCCGACTCACGAATCGGCGTCAGGCCGACGATGGTTTTCTTCAGCGACACGGTTTTCGACGTCACGAACTGCGCGTACAGCCAGGCCGCGAGTTTCTGCTTCTCAGGCGTGGACTTCATGAAGGTCCAGGAACCCACGTCCTGATACCCCAGCTTCATGCCCTGTTCCCAGTACGGACCGCGCGGCGACGGAGCCATGCGCCACTTCGGCGTGCCGTCCGCGTTGACCACGGGCAGGCCTGGCTTGGTCATGTCGGCGGTGAACGCGGTGTACCAGAAAATCTGCTGGGCGATGTTGCCTTGGGCCGGCACCGGGCCGGACTCGGAGAAGGTCATGCCCGCCGCTTCCGGTGGCGCGTACTTCTTCAGCCAATCCACGTATTTGGTGGTGGCGAACACGGCCGCAGGACCATTGGTATCACCGCCACGGGTCACGCTGGACCCGACCGGATGGCAGTCCTCGACGCGGATGCCCCACTCGTCCACCGGCAAGCCGTTGGGCAGGCCTTTGTCGCCGCCACCAGCCATGGAGAACCAGGCATCGGTGAAGCGCCAGCCCAGGGACGGGTCTTTCTTGCCGTAGTCCATGTGGCCATAGACGCGCTTGCCGTCGATCTCCTTGACGTCTTCGGAGAAGAACTTGGCGATGTCTTCATAGGCCGACCAGTTCACCGGTACGCCCAGCTCGTAGCCGTACTTCTCCTTGAACTTGGCCTTCAGGTCCGGACGTTCGAACCAGTCAGCGCGGAACCAGTAGAGGTTGGCGAATTGCTGGTCGGGCAGTTGATAGAGCTTGCCGTCCGGCGCGGTGGTGAACGACGTACCGATGAAGTCCTTGATGTCCAGGGTCGGCGAAGTGAAGTTCTTGCCCTCATTGGCCATCAGGTCAGTGATCGATTCGGTCTTGCCGTAGCGGAAGTGCGTACCGATGAGGTCCGAGTCGTTGACCCAGCCGTCATAGATATTCTTGTCCGACTGCATCACCGTCTGCATCTTTTCCACCACGTCGCCTTCTTGCAGCAGGTCGTGGGTCAACTGGATCCCGGTGATTTCGGTGAAGGCCTTGGCCAGTACCTTGGACTCGTATTCGTGGGTGGTGAGGGTTTCCGACACCACGTTGATCTTCATGCCACGAAACGGCTCGGCGGCCTTGATGAACCACTTGAGTTCTTCGAGCTGCTGCTCGGCTGTCAAGGTTGACGGCTTGAATTCACTGCCGATCCATTTTTTAGCGGCGTCTTCATAGGCGTCAGCCCAGGCCACAGCGCTCAACCCGCTGAGTGCCAGTGCGGCTGCCAATGAAACGCTATGTCGCAGCTTATTGTTTTTATTGAACATAGAGACCTCCTGTTTGGGTTTAAGAGCCTGATCGTCGAATATGCGCGACTAGCCCCACCGCATCACTGCCAACAGCCACACCCAAGACAACGCGAACGCTATCCAGATGCTCCAGTCGGTGGCGCCGATTACCAGCAGATGCAGGTAGGCGCTACCGAGAAGACCGATAAACAACCGATCGCCACGGGTCGTGGTAATCGGCAGGAAACCACGCCGAGGGATGCTCGGCGAACGCAACTCCCAAGTGGTCATGCCTACCAGGAACAAGGCGATAACCCCAAAAAATACCGCCGTGGGGACGGTCCAGTTCATCCATTCCATCATCGACTCCTCAGACCCGACCCAGGGCAAAGCCCTTGGCCACGTGGTTGCGAACGAACCAGATCACCAGCATGCCCGGCAGGATGGTCAACACCCCAGCCGCCGCCAGCACCCCCCAGTCGATACCCGAGGCCGACACCGTGCGGGTCATCACCGCCGCGATCGGCTTGGCATTGACCGAGGTGAGCGTGCGAGCCAGCAACAGTTCGACCCAGGAAAACATGAAGCAGAAGAACGCCGTCACGCCGATGCCGGAGCCGATCAACGGGATGAAGATCTTGACGAAGAACTTGGGGAAACTGTAGCCGTCAATGTAGGCGGTCTCGTCAATTTCTTTCGGCACCCCGGACATGAAGCCTTCGAGGATCCACACCGCCAACGGCACGTTGAACAGGCAGTGGGCCAGGGCCACGGCGATATGGGTGTCGAACAGCCCGATGGACGAATACAGCTGGAAGAACGGCAACAGAAACACCGCCGGCGGCGCCATGCGGTTGGTCAGCAGCCAGAAGAACAGGTGCTTGTCCCCCAGGAACCGATAACGCGAGAAGGCATAAGCAGCGGGCAACGCCACGCTCAGGGAAATCACCGTGTTCAGGCTCACGTAGTAGAGCGAGTTCAGGTAACCGGTGTACCAGCTCGGGTCGGTGAAGATCACCTTGTAGTTATGGAAGGTGAAATCCTGTGGCCACAAGGTCAGGCTGCCGAGGATTTCAGTGTTGCTCTTGAACGACATGTTCAGCAGCCAGTAGATGGGCACCAGCAGGAACAGGATGTAGAGCAGCAACGGGATCAGCTTCTTATTGCTCATCGTGCAGGCCTCAACGGTTGGCGTCGGAGTGAGTCATGGCGGTGTAGAACAGCCACGACACCAACAGAATGATCAGGAAGTACACCAGGGAAAACGCGGCCGCCGGCCCCAGGTCGAATTGACCGATGGCCATCTGCGTCAGGGTCTGGCTCAGGAACGTGGTGGCGTTACCCGGCCCGCCACCGGTGAGCACGAACGGTTCGGTGTAGATCATGAAACTGTCCATGAAGCGCAGCATCACCGCGATCAGCAGCACGCTCTTCATCTTCGGCAACTGAATGTGCCGGAACACCGCCCAGTTGGACGCCCGATCGATCCGTGCCGCCTGGTAGTACACATCCGGGATCGCCCGCAGCCCGGAGTAGCACAGCAGCGCCACCAGCGAGGTCCAGTGCCAGACGTCCATCACCAGCACCGTCACCCAGGCGTCCATGGTGTTGGCCGCATAGTTGTAATTGATGCCCAGGGCGTTGAGGGTCGATCCGAGCAGACCAATGTCGGCGCGGCCGAAAATCTGCCAGATGGTGCCGACCACGTTCCATGGGATCAGCAGCGGAATCGCCAGGATGATCAACACCAGGGACGACCATTTGCCCTTGGTCGGCATGGTCAGGGCGATGGCGATGCCCAGGGGGATTTCGATCAACAGCACGCAGGCCGAATAGATGAACTGGCGCAGCAGCGAGTCGTGCAACCGTGGGTCCATCAGCACTTGCTTGTACCAGTCGGCACCGACGAAGTAGCGGCTGGACTGGTCGAAGATGTCCTGCACCGAATAGTTGACCACGGTCATCATCGGGATCACCGCACTGAAGGCCACCAGCAGGAACACCGGCAACACCAGCCACCAGGCCTTGTTGTTCTGCACCTTGTTCATGGCTGCACCTCACTCGACGATTCCAGCAAATATTCATCGGCGTACACCATCAGCCATTGGGCCGGGAAGCTGATATACGCTGTACCTTCCGGCACCGGTTTGTCTTCGGCCAGGCGCACCTTGAGCGGCGCACCGTCGAGGTTGAGCGTCAAGATCTTGTAGGTGCCCAGGTCTTCGACGTGCGTCACCTCGGCCCGCATCGCGTCGTCGTAGGGACCTTCCCAGACGTGGACGAATTCGGGGCGAATGCCGACTTTCAGGGTTTTGCCTTCAGCCTCGGCCACACGCTTCTGCAAGGTTTCGGACAGCGGCAAATGGGTCGAGCCGAAACCGACACCGCCAGGTTGCGCGGTGACCTCGATCAGGTTCATCCCCGGGCTGCCGATGAAGTAGCCGACAAAGGTGTGGCTCGGGCGCTCGAACAAGTCCCGGGGCGTGCCGAACTGCACGATCTGGCCGCCGTACATCACCGCGATCTTGTCGGCGAAGGTGGAGGCTTCCAACTGGTCGTGGGTGACGTAGACCATGGTGATGTTGAACTGCTCGTGGATCTGCTTGAGCTTGCGCCGCAGCTTCCATTTCAGGTGCGGGTCGATCACCGTCAGCGGTTCGTCGAACAGGATCGCCGACACGTCATCGCGCACCAGCCCACGGCCCATGGAGACTTTCTGCTTTTCATCGGCGGTGAGGTTGCGGGCCTTCTTGTCCAGCAGGTTCTGCAGGTCGAGGACCTCGGCGATTTCCTGAACCTTGGTGTGGACTTTCGCTTCGGCCATGCCCTGGTTGCGCAGCGGGAACGCCAGGTTGTCGAACACCGTCATGGTGTCGTAGACCACCGGGAACTGGAACACCTGGGCGATGTTGCGCCGTTCCGGGCTCAGGTCGTTGACGACTTTGTTGTCGAACTTCACCTGCCCCTCGGAGGGGCTGAGCAGTCCGGAAATGATGTTGAGCAAGGTGGATTTACCGCATCCCGAAGGCCCGAGCAACGCATAGGCGCCGCCCTGCTCCCAGACGTGGTTCATCTCACGGATCGCGTAATCCTCGGGGCCCGCCGGAGTGCTGGTGTAGCTGTGGGCGAGGTTCTGCAAATGAATTTCAGCCATCAGGCAACCCTCGCAATACGCTGGCCCGGGGCCTGAACCAACTTGCCCTGGGCGTCGAAGACAAACAGTTTGTGGGTCGGGATGTAGATGCGGATCGGCGCATCCACGTCGTACTCATGCACACCGGGCAGGTGCAGCACCAACAGGAAGTGTTCGTTGCGCACGTGCAGGAAGGTCTCCGAGCCACTGATCTCGGCCACCTCGACGGTCACCGCCAGTTCCAGGTCGTCGTCGTTGCTCGGCACCAGCGAGATGTGGCTGGGGCGCACACCGAAACGGAATTCCCCCTCGCCCACCGGGCGCAGGTCGACGTTCAGCGGGAAGTGCACGAAATTGGCGAAGCTCACTTCATTACCGGCAATACGTCCCGGCATGAGGTTGATGGGGGGCTCGGAAAACAGCTCGGCGGCCAGCACGGTTTGCGGCTGGTGATAAACCGAGGCCGCCTTGCCGCTCTGGATCACCCGGCCTTCATGCAGAATCGTGGTCGTGCCACCCAGGGCCAACGCTTCGTTGGGCTCGGTGGTGGCATAGACAGCAATGGTGTGGCGGGCCTGGAACAGTTCGCGCATTTCCTGGCGAAGCTCTTCACGCAGCTTGTAGTCCAGGTTCACCAGCGGCTCGTCGAACAGGATCAGCTCGGCATCCTTGACCAGCGCGCGGGCCATGGCGGTCCGCTGCTGCTGACCGCCGGAGAGCTCCAATGGATGGCGCTTCAAGAACTTTTCGATCCGCAGCATCTTCGCGGTTTCCAGCACCTTGCTCTGGATCACCTCGTTGGAGACACCGGCCTGGCGCAAGGGCGAGGCGATGTTTTCGAAAACGGTCATGGTCGGGTAGTTGATGAACTGCTGATAGACCATCGACACGTTACGCAACCGCACCGGACGATTCGTCACGTCGACGCCGTTCATCAGGATGCGACCGCTGTCGGGCTTGTCCAGTCCGGCCATCAGGCGCATGAGGCTGGTCTTGCCGGACAATGTGCGGCCCAACAGAACGTTGAAGGATCCGGGTTCGAAATTCAGGTTGGCATCGTCGATCCAGGTCTGGCCCTCGACGGTGCGACAAATGTGCTCAAGCGTTAATGACATGGCTCGGCCTTTTTATTTTTGGGAGTCAAGCGACCGAAGGTTAAAAGCGAAAGCCGTGCCAGAAATCTCATCCCGCTGAATTTATTGGGTTTTACCGATTTCCGTCGGAAAAATACGTTCACGGATGAACACAAGTGAACAAGCAAAGCTGAACAACTGAACAATTCGCCGGTTGACAATGAACAATTCTGAACAACAATGAATGAACGTTTTCTTGGGTTGGACGGCCTCCTGTGTGGGAGCGAGCCTGCTCGCGATAGCGGTCTATCGGCAACATGGGTGCAGCTGATCCGACGCTATCGCGAGCGGGCTCGCTCCCACACAGGATTTGCGTTCTACCTGGCAATCGGGGCTTGCCCCAGCACAAGGAGTCTGTGCGAAACTCACCACAACAATAAAAACAGCTTCTGCGAGAGTGTCCCATGGCCGCACCAGCTCCTGCCTTGTCCCACGACGCCATCATCCAGGCCTCCTGGTCCCGCTGCCGTGCCTTCGGCCTGAATCACCAGAGCGCACCGACCTTCGACCCGTTGCCCGCCGAAGGCATCGCCCAGTTACTGGAAAGCCAGCATTCTCTGGTGCAGACCACCCACCAGGAAGTCCTGCCGTACTACGAGAACATCCTCAGCAACTCCAATTGCCTGATCATGCTGGCCGACAACCAGGGGCAGGTGCTGACCTCCTGGGGTACCCAGCGTTTCATCGAGCCGAAACTGGCCCACGGCTTCAGCGCCGGAGCGAGCTGGATGGAGCGGTGCACCGGCACCAACGCCATTGGCACCGCATTGGCCTGCGAGCAGGCGGTGCACATTGAACACGATGAACACTTCCTCAAGGCCAACCGCTTCATGACCGGCTCCGCCGCGCCGATCTTCGATGCCGAGCGCAAGGTCATCGCGGTGCTGGACGTGTCCAGCGACAGCTACTTGCCGCCCTCCCACACCCTGGGCATGGTCAAGATGATGAGCCAGACCGTGGAGAACCGGCTGATCCTCAACCTGTTCCGCGGTGAACACTTTCAGCTGACCTTCAACACCGGATTGAACAACCTCGACAGCCAATGGGCAGGCCTGCTGATTTTCGACGAGAGCGGCCAGGTACTGTCCGCCAACCGCCGGGCCGACAATCTGCTGGGCCTGAGCCTGTCACGGGTCAGTATCGAAAGCCTGTTCAAGGTCTCGCTGCTGGAACTGCTGAACCAACCCGACGGCCTGCCGTTCTCCCTGCAAGCAGCCGGGCGCAATCGTTTCCAGTGCATGCTCAAGCGCCCGAACCAAGTGTCGATCAAGCCACGCGTCTTCACCGAACCGGCGCCCTCGCCCGCCCCTGCTCCCGCCGCCCACGTCATCAGTCTCAATACACTGCACTTTGGTGACAGCCGCGTGGAAAAGGCCGTGCGCCAGGCCGAACGTTTGCTGGAAAAAGACATTCCGCTGCTGATCCACGGCGAGACAGGTGTCGGCAAGGAAGTGTTCGTCAAGGCCTTGCACCAAGCCAGCTCCCGCTGCAAGCAGCCGTTCATTGCGGTCAACTGCGCGGCCATTCCGGCCGAGCTGGTGGAATCGGAATTGTTCGGTTACGAAAAAGGCGCTTTCACCGGCGCCAACCAGAAGGGCAGCATCGGCCTGATCCGCAAGGCCGACCGCGGCACGCTGTTCCTTGACGAGATCGGCGACATGCCCCTGCCGACCCAGGCCCGCTTGCTGCGGGTATTGCAGGAGCGTTGCGTGCAACCGGTGGGCAGCGCCGAGCTGTTCCCGGTGGACATCCGCATCATCTCCGCCACCAACCGCTCGCTGCGCGAACAGGTGCAACTGGGCCGTTTCCGCGAAGACCTGTACTACCGCATCGGCGGCCTGACCCTGGAACTGCCACCCCTGCGCGAGCGCAGCGACAAACAGGCGCTGTTCAAACGCCTTTGGGAACATCATCGCGAGCCCACCCAATGGGCCGGCCTGAGCCGCGAGGTGCAGGAACTGTTCGAACGTCATCCGTGGCCGGGCAACCTGCGACAAGTCAGCAGCGTGCTGCAAGTGGCCTTGGCGATGGCCGAGGAACAGCCGATCCGCCCGGAACACCTGCCGGATGATTTCTTCGTGGACCTGGAGATGGACCCGGTGGACACACCGGAGCCGCTGTCGGTGGACTTGAACGATGCCGAAGACCTGAACCGCCAATTGCAGGCGGTGGGCGGCAACATCTCGCACCTGGCCCGTCGGCTCGGGGTCAGCCGCAATACCTTGTACAAACGTCTGCGGCAGCTTGAAAACTGAGGGCGTAGCAGCCTGCCAACAGGCTGCTACGCCGGATTCAACCGAGCCTCAATCGAACGCACCGTTCAGCACTTCGTAAATGATGCCACTGGCAATCGCCACCAGGATCAGGTCCGTGCCCACCTGCCGCCACTCGTAGCCATCGTAGTGCGGCAACCGTCCCAACAGGCGCCCGTCCAGCTTCTTGGCGATACCCGGCGGCATCGGTTTGCCCCGAGCGAGGTTTTTCTGGATGCCCGGTGGCAGCGCCGGGCCCGGGCTCCAATAATCGCGGTAACCGCCGATCACACCTATGACACCGCCCCGGTCGATGCTCGGGCCGTTGTGCCAGTCACCGCCATGAGCGTTGCCCTTGCCACCCTGGTTACCATAGTTGCCTTGACCGCCCTTGTTGCCTTGCCCTCCTTTGCCCTGTCCGTGACCCGGCCCCTGGTCGAACTGAGCATTTCCCTTGCCGTTACCCGGATCCGCAACGACCATTTCAGGCCCCGCCACCAAGGCGAAGCAAGTCACCACTGCAATCAACGAGCGCGATTTGAACATGATGGCTCTCACTAAAAAAGGGAAGATCCCTGCACATAGGGACGCATAGGATGATATTAGTTCCACATCGCGTCCCCCGCCGCTAACGGACCTGACAAACGCTATCAAGGAGTTCCATGCGCAAGGATTACCTGGCCTTCTTCAGCTCATTGTTCCTCTCCCGACTGGCCGACCAGATCCTGCTGTTCATCGTCCCGTTGATCGTGTTCCAGACCACCAACAGCGTCTCCTGGGCGGGCCTGGCCTTCTTCGTCGAATCCCTGCCGCGCTATTTGTCGTTCCCGATCTGCGGCGCGTTGTGCGACAAGTTCCCGCCCATCCGTATCCTGCACATCAGCCAGGTCTACCGCGCCGTGGCGTGCATCGCCGCCACGGCGCTCTACGGGATCTTTGGCGGCCTCTACTGGATCATCGCCCTCTCGGCCTTGTGCGGCGTGCTGACCACCCAAGGCATCATGGCCCGCGAAGTCGTGCTGCCTTACATCTTCAAGCACTACACCTATACCAAGACCCTGTCCTACTCGCAGATCGCCGACCAGAGCGGACTGGTGCTGGGTCCATTGATCGCTGCGCTGATGCTGGAAGTATGGGCGTGGCATTGGGTAGTACTGGCGATTGCCGCGCTGTTCCTGCTGGCGGACCTGGCCATGCGGTACTGGCAGCGCACCAGCTCGGTCACCCTGGAAACGTTCGAGCAACATCACGATCTCTGGCTGAACCCGCTACGCATCGCTTTCAGCCATATCCGCAACCTGACGGAACTGAAGAAGATCATCAGCCTGGCGATCGGCGTCAATCTGATCATAGGCGTCACCCTGGCCACTTCGGCGGCCATGGTCATCGGCCAGTACAGCGCCGGCAAGGACTATTACGCCGGGTTGCAGGCCGCTGGCGCCGTGACCACCATCGTCATCCTGTTCCTCCTGGCACGGGTCTCGCTGCCCTTGAAATGGCTGGGTGCCCTGTCGTACACGTTGATCGCCACAGGCGCTTTCATCACCGCCCTCAGTCCAAACGCCTGGGGTTACGTGGTGGGTTTCCTCCTGGTCGTCGGCTTCGACAAAATGTTCAACGTCTACATGCGCAGCATTCGCCAGCAAGTCATCCCGCCCCAGGACTTCGGCAAGACCGTCGGCGTTATCACGTTGCTCAACAACCTGTCACAACCGCTGGCGGGCCTATTGGTCGCGCTGCTGGCCGCGCCGATCGGATTGCAAAAGGTGATTCTGCTGCTGGCGTTGGCGACCGGTCTGGTCGGCCTCGGGGTGATGGTGGCCTATCGAAGCCCGAGACCTCGATCAACACGCTTCGGCGCGGATACCGACTGAGAAATGTCACGCAATAAGGGCGACGTTCACCTCGACTGGCACCGCCGGGGTATCAGCCCGTTGCGATGACGTGAAATGCATTATTAATGACTTATTGTTGAGGCATGGTTGGAACGTCACTGGCGTCCGACTCTCCATTCGTCGCCTGTAGGATGTGGCCGGCCTTGCCGGGCCACGTCTGGCTTAGGGTTTGCAGCAATTGCCGTAGCCGCCAGGAAGACGACATTCTGACGCTGCGGCAACTCAATCACGCTTGGTCAGCCACCGGAGATGTACCGTGTCAACTCTCAATGAAATCGCAGCGAACCACGCGAGAATGGCAAAGGCAAAGGAAGAGGAATTGATACGGCTGAGTGCACTTCACGTTCAGGTAGTCGGCAGTTTTGAAATTACGCCGATTGAGGCGAAGCAACAGATGCCGCTGCACTTCATGGCTGGCGTACAGGAACATTCATTCGGGGAGACCGCAGCCCTGAGCTTCTGACCTGAGTGAGATTAATTTATCGCCCGCCTGTAAGCGGGCGATTTGCATCTCAGAACTGCCTCACCAGCGCTGCCGCCAGTATGCCCGCCGCAATCGCCGGCAACGGTTTCTTCAGGACCAGCATGACAACTGCCGTGGTGAGCAAGGCCAGGCGTGCGCCGTCATCCCCCTTGACCGCCATCGGTGCCAGGACCGCCACCAATACCGAGCCCGACATGGCGGTGATGAACTGCTGCACCCGATAGTTGATCGGCACGAACGACATCACGAAAACCCCGCCCCAGCGAGTCGCCAATGTCACGAGTGCCATGATCAGAATGATCACCAGTGTGCCATACCCCGCCGTTGCGATATTCATTGTTTTTTCTCCATCCACAACGCGCCCAACAGCCCTCCCGCCAAAGCCCCCACGACGACATGACTGTTAGCCGGTAAGTACCAGTAAGCCATCAGCGAAGAGCAGGCCGCGACGGTCCAGATGATGAACATGCGCGGGTTCTTCTTCCCGCCCACCACCATCGCCAACAGGAAACACCCCATCACCATGTCGAGCCCGAAACTGACGGGATTCTGGATGGCGCTGCCAAAATGCAGGCCCAGCCAACTGCCCAGGATCCAGGCGGCCCACAGCGCAATACCGCCCCCGAACAGCAACCCGAACCCCGGCTTGCCAGCGTTGAACGCTTGCATCGCCATGGCCCAGTTGGCATCGGAGACCACCAGCATCACGCCGTAGCGCTTGGCCACCGGCAACTCCCGCAGCCATGGGTAGAGCGTCGCGCCCATCAACAGATGCCGGGCGTTGATGGCGAACACGGTGATGATCAGTGGCACCACGGGCACCTGTTCGCCCCACAGATCCAGCGCGGCAAATTGTGAAGCGCCGGCAAAAACCAGCGTGCTCATGAGAACGGCCGACGCATCACTCAAGCCCGTTTGCGCTGCAGCCAGGCCGAAAGCGACTCCGAATACGACGACGAACAGAGAGATCGGCATCAACTGCCTGAAGCCGTCGTAGATGTGCTCGCGCTTCAACTCATGCAGAGGGGGTTCAACGTTTGACAAGACAGCGCCTCGTTCAGGGATCGACTTAAAAGGAACCAGTATGCGAGCCGAAGACAACTTCCGAAAAGCACATAATTCGAAGAGGCCCTATTCGATAACCTCATACCTCAGTGAACGCGTTCATATCGAAGACGCTTGTCTGACGCTAAGATTGCCGCGCGGTCCATCAGTCCCCGCGTCGAGTATCCCTGGAGAACGAGTGAGGTGGCATGAGTACGCTTGAGAAAGCCATAGCGATTTCCGCACGGGCCCATGAAGGGCAAACCGATAAGGGTGGCGCGCCTTACATCCTGCACCCGCTGAAAGTCATGTTGCGCCTGTCGCATCACGACGAACGTATCGTGGCGGTGCTGCATGACGTGGTCGAAGACACCCGCGTGACGCTCGCAGACCTGCGCAACGAAGGTTTCAGCGAGGCGATTCTGGCCGCCATCGATTCCCTTACCAAGCGCGAAGGCGAGACCTATCAGGCCTTCATCGAACGGGCTGCCCGAGATCCACTGGCGCGTCGGGTGAAGCTGGCCGACCTTGCGGAAAACAGTGATTTGTCACGGATAGACAGCCCGAGCCAGAAGGATCTGGAGCGGGTTGAAAAATATCGGAAGGCCGCTGAGTACCTGACGGCTTTGGCCGAAGATACGCAGGGATAGCGAGAAACAGGTGCCAGGAAGGCCCTGGCTTATTTGCCAGGGCCTTGTGCCCGAGCTACATCACACCTGCGTAAACGTACCGACGCCGCTACCGGAGAACTCTCCGTCGAAATCAGGTGGAGACTGCTGGGGATTGACCAGCACGGCCTGCAAGCGGGTCCCATCGGAGATGAACACTTTGATCTTGCCAGCGCTTATCAACAGCTGCAGTGTCAATTGCACCCCGATGAGACTCACGGCATCAGGCGCTGTACCCAGCAGGTACAGATTGGAGGTATTCAAATGGGTGCCCGTGCCGGTCGCATGACCTGAAAATCGCACCCGGATGCCTTGTTGAGGAGCATCTGGGCCAATCATGGCGGACAAAGCCGTGATCTGAATCGTTTCGGTGTGGGACCCGTCAATGCTGTCGCCACTTTCGAAGCGGAAGTAGCCACAAATGCCCTGTTGGGATCCGACCCCAGCCAGGGAATGAGGATGAACGTTCTGTTCTTGCAGCCGTTTGACTTCCAGGTCATAAGCCGCTTGAGACTGTTTTTTAAGCGCGTCGACTTGGTCAGGTGCGATGTCCTGAAGAGACAGATTCATAGCTAAAATCCCTTTTGAGATACCTGGAGACAATCCGCCTCTCTCGGTCGGCGCCTTCCAGGCGCGGTTTCTATGATGCTACGCAATGCTCGACTTGAGCCGCTCCTTTAAATCATAAACAGGAAGCGCATACAACTTTTACGCGCCCCCCCTCACAACAACGGACAAGTACCAATGACGCCATAATCCGGGCTGGAAGAGATGATTTCTACAGCCCAGCCCTGGGCAAAGACCAACTCGTTCTGCTCGACGAGGGCGAGGATTTCCGGACAGAGTTTGTCGGCGTCTTCTGACGACCCGTCTATGACGATATTGACCGTACGATGCTCGGCCGAGAACTCGGAAGCCTGGGTCAAGGCATCCAGGCCGTCCAGCATCTTGCAGAGCAACGACGCGTTTTCTTCGGACTCGTCTCCCCCACTGCTGTAGGCAGATTGAGCAGTCATGGCCATCAGCAGAAAAAACGCACCCGCTATAAACCTGTTTCTCACAGCCATGCTTCCTGGATTTTGGTGAAGGAATGCTAATGCACGAACAGAACATCGATAAATTGCAAAGGATCAAGACACCGGGCTCATTATGCGAGAGAACTCGCTCCCGCTGAGCACCCCCAAGGCAATCTGGCTACTTATGGGCAGGTTCGGTATTGAACGCGGTATACGGTAGGAACAATGTGTCGGCAACCAAGCTGAACGGCAGGTCAATGAGCGCCACCGGCAACAACACACGGAGCACGCCAGCATTTTCCTCAGTGGCCCCCTTGATCACCTCGATATCCGTGGAAGATCCGCAATAGGGATGAGCACCACAACGCGGGTGATCATCAAAGGTTTCGGCAAGCGTCGAACATCCGGTCAGGAGCATGACGGTGATCGCGCCCAGAAAAAACTTCATATGGAGCACTCCAAAAATACGGCGGGTGTTGGGCAACAAGCCCAAGTGACCGGAGGAACCGGAAGAGGTACGGATTGAATTATGCGGCCCGTCCACCTCTCCGGTAATACCCGCCACGCTACTGGAAGTCCCACTCCTCTGCCGGAACCAGTTGGCAGAACGGTCCATCCAGCGTCGCATTGTGATGAGCCACAATGTCTTCAGCGCTCATGACAGGTGAGTCCAAGGTGGTATGACCGTCGGCCACGAGTACTGCATCAAAGCCAAGATCGCGAGCGGCTCGACAGGTGCTGTCCACGCAATATTGAGTCTTCATGCCCGTGACCACTACACCCGTCACGCCGCGAGATCGCAGCTCACCCATCAGGTCGGTCTTCTCGAAAGCATTAGGCCGCCGCTTCTCAAACACCACTTCTGTACCCTGCAGCTCCAGTTCTTGCGCAATGTTCGTCAGCGGGCTGCCTGCTTCGATGGGAGAACCCGCAGGCCCGATGTGCCGAGCCAGAAAAACAGGAGCGCCAGCGCGGCGTGCCTTCGTCATCAGGGCATTGATGGTTTTCAACAAAGCCTCACAGCGCCATGGCTTTTCCGGGCCATGGACAAGTCCAACCTGGACATCAAGTATCAGCAGTGCGTACATGGGTGCATCTCCTTGCGTTTGAGCCACCGACACAAGGCCATAAAAAAGGCCCTGTCCATCGCTGGCGGGCCTTTGAAGTTCGTCTACTGATCGTTCACGACACCTCGCACGCTCCGCTTTCAGAGGTCGTGGTGGTGGTCGTCGAGGTGAGGCGATTAGTCGTCATGCAGTGAAGCTAGCAGCATCACTAAGAGCGAGCAAGCCAGGCATCGCGTCAGGCTCAAGGAGCATTGGCGCTGGACGCCGCATCCTGATCGGGCTGGGCCGACAACGGTACATCGAACACTCGATCAAACCCCCATTGAAAAACCAGCGAATAGAAAAAGAAAAACACAAACAGCCCCAGGTTGGTGATCAATGCCAGCCAAAGGCTGATACTCAGCCACGCCCCAATCACGGGGGTCAGAATCAGCGTCAATCCGCCCTCGAATCCCAGGGAGTGCAGCAAGCGTCGTCGCCAACTGCGATGGCGATAGTACTGGCGGCGCTCCCACCATTCGAACAGGCCGTTGAACAGCATGTTCCAGGCCAGCGCCACGGCGGAAATCACCAATGACAGCTGGGTCGAATAGACCAAACCTTGACCGTAGGTGAGCGCCAGGGCCGGTGCCACGAACAGCACGCCGCCAGCCTCGTAGAGAATCGCCTGGAGAATCTTGCGGGGGGTGCCTTGCATCGTGGCTCTCTCGGATTGGTGGGAGAAGACCACAGCCTGGCGAGTTGAGCGCCCACGCACAATTGAGCTAAATTGAGCCACGCTCAACCTGAGTCATCCATCCCCATGTTCGCCAAACTGCCCCTCACCGCCTTGCGCGGCTTCGAGTCTGCCGCAAGGCTGGGGAGCTTCAAGGCAGCGGCCCAGGAACTGCACATCAGCCCGGCGGCGATCTCCCATCAGGTCAAAAGTCTTGAGGGCTTCCTTGGCGTGCAACTGTTCGAGCGCTCCAGCCAGAACGTGCGCCTGAGCGCCGACGGCGAGCGCCTTCACCCGCACATCCACCGGGCCCTGCTCGATATCCAACATGGCCTGCAAATGCTGTCGCCAACGTGTGCTGCACAGTCCCTGGTGGTGAGCACCACGCCGGCGTTCGCCAGCCTGTGGCTGATACCCCGGCTTGGGGATTTTCATCGGTTGCACCCGGATATCGACGTCGGCCTGCACAGCAGCAACGACGTAGTGGACCTCCAGCGTGACGCAAGCATCGACTTGGCGATCCGCGCCTTGTTCATGCCTGAGCCACAGCTGATCGAACAACCTTTGTTGGATGAGTACTTCGGCGTCTATTGCCGCCCCGGCTGGCAACCGCCCGAAGAGAACTCACCTGTCGAGCTGATCGACGTACCGTGGTTGAGCCACTCAAGCGTCGCAGTCGACTGGCCAACCTGGTGCGCCGCGGCAGGCACCCAGAGCTGGCTGGATAACGCGCGCTTGCGACGTTATGACGAGGAACAGCATGCGCTGCAGGCCGCCATCGCCGGGCATGGGCTGGTGCTCGCCAGTAACGTGTTGGTTGCTGAAGCGGTTGCGCGGGGGCAACTGGTTGGCTATCGCCCTGAGGTGAATCTGCCGGGGGCACGGTATAGCGTGGTGTGCGTGCCGGGGCGGGAGCGGCAGGCGGCGGTGCGGGTATTTAGGGAGTGGTTGGTGGAGCAGACTATGGGCTGAGCATTGGGTGCTCATGCTTGTTCATCTAAAACGACAGTGTTTTTTATCGAAGGAGCATCAATCAGCGTTAGGGAGTGCTTTTCCTCCTGGCGCAGAGGCAGCAGTGGGATGAGGGATATAAATCGCCGAAACCAGAGGTGCGTTCTTCAGGCATACCCAACCGCTTTCTCCAGCATCTCCAGCGATGAGATAACTCGTATTGATTTCCACCAGGAGCCACCCACCGCGCCGCGCCCATTTTGCGGAGTTAGCCGCAACAGAAGTGAACTCCGGCAATTTCGCCTGGGGTATCCCTGGCTGAGAGCCACCCACCTGACTGATCATTTGTTGCAGTGTCGGTGCTCCACATGCCGCATTGGCCGGCTCCCCTCCCGCGCTCTTGGTAGTGACCGCAGCCTCGCAACCTGTGGCGCTCCCTCCTCGGACCAGCTTCACATTGATGTGTTTGCCAGTCCTTATCGCACTCGCAATCACATCGGTCTTCGTGACGACGCCATTGAGAGCGCTGACAATTCCGCTTTCATCATTTGGAGCGAGTGTGCTGCTGGAAGCCATGTCTATTCTCCTCGTCCTTGAATGCGCCGGATGAATATCCGAGCAGAAACGCTGAGTATAGATAGATATGAAGTATTCCCAAGGTGAGCGACGACGGGGACGTGCTACAGCAAACGAGCCCCACCTGATCACGACCTGTGCACTGTTGGATGCGAAGGGATTGGTTGAGACAAAAGCTGCTTGTTCCCAGCGAGCCAATGAGCCACCATCCATCCCGCCACTCCTGCGCGTATAGGAGTGCACGAAAATCCCGGCCATCGTGTCGGTTTTTTTTTGGTTATCGAGCACATAAGGACATGGTCATGCGGGTCGTCACTTTCGTTATTTTTTTTGCTGCAGCACTTGCCGGTTGCTCTGGAATACCTTCAGTTCCCTACGAAGAGCCTGCTCAATCCGAGAGCTTGGCCCGTGTTCGGGTCATCACCAACTCCAGCGTGTATGGAGACAGCATCATTGGCAGTTGTGCCCCTGCTACCCGTCACAAAATGGCTGAAGCCGGACGTTTCGGGCGGGACGGGACGGCGAGCATCAACTATCCGCAGTACCCTCTGAAGACAGCGAGCATTGGCATGCCGCAACGGGTTATGCCCACTCTTATCGAGTACATCCCTGCCATTCGGATGGCCGAAGGGGCGTACAAAGAGGTCGTGACCGAGTATCGCGTCAGGGCTGATCTACCCTTCCAGGTTGCAACCCTGGGCGCGACCATTGGCGGCTATGGCAGCACTTACTCGTCCTGCGGTGGCCAGGCGCTGGTTTACAAGCTGGAACCAGGGAAAGACTATGAAGCTTTGGCAGGCGTGGCTAACAGCCCCAACAAAGATGGCGGGCAAACGCTTATGTGCATCCTCGGGGTTTTCGAACTCGCCTCTTTCCCTGGCACTTCAATTGTCATTCCCAAAAAGCTGACGCCTGCTGCGCCTCTGCAGGTAGCCTGCAAGAACTGACAGGCACAGCCCGCAATCCGGCGGGTTTTGTCTCTATCGGAAATGAGAAAGCCCCGATTTGGATCGGGGCTTTTGCGTTGCGGCGAAAGCGAAAAAGGGACAAATTCATTTCCCATAGGCAGGCAGTCCCACTCAAAACAAAGCGTTACGGCCTAATACCAGTCAGTTGAGGATCAAACGGCGCAAAACCTGTGGAAGCAAAGCTTGCTCGCGATTGCGCTAAGTCAGTCAGCAGCAATGTTGACTGGTCTGTCGTTATCGCGAGCAAGCTTTGCTCCCACAGATTTGTGGCTTAACTGACTGGCATTAAGTGTTACGGCCTGCTCTTCTCGTCAATGAAGCACCCTGCGGCTCTCTCCAATCCTGATCCGGTCGAGCGCTCTATTTAAAGCATCCAAGGCATCGAGCAGCGCTTTCGCCTCAGCTTCCCGACCATCGCCCCAGAGGCGCTCAGCCATTTTGTTCAGTGCCTGAATAGAGCGCTCGATGTCAGCAGCAGTCACTGCTTTGCTTTCCTGATGTTTCTTTGACATTGATCACCCCTTCCTCAGGGTGTGCTTTCTTTCCGTTTTTCCAAAAGCTTCACAGCAAAAGACATGAGATCAACGCCCCAATCCAAACGTCGATACATTAAGCAAGAATCGTCTTACTTGGCTTTCGCGCTCTTGATGTCACTGATGATTTGCTGAGAAATAGCCTGAACCTGCTTTTGGGTCATGGCCGACATGACGCCCTCCCAAGCAGACGATGTCGTGTCATAGGTCCGTGTGCCAATCAGGTGGCCTGATTTCAAGTCCGAGTAATCTGCGCTGGAGTTGACCCACGCATTGCCTACCATGACACCGGCTCCGTAGCGTGCCCCTGGGGTCAGGTAACGGAAATTGCTCACGTTGATTTTAATGCCCACACCGTCTTTGCCGTCGAGGCTTGTCGGCTGGGCTTCGGCAAGGTGGTAGCCCGCGCGAGTCGCTTCCGCTTGCAGGGCGTCACTCCATTCTTGCTTCAGGCGAGACCAGTCCTCGTTCTGTTCAACCTTGCTGTTTCCCTGGAAGTTGACGACCAGGTTCTGCTTGGCTGATTCCTGGATGACCAGTGTTTCAGTTCCGCCGCTTTTCACAGAAGCAGCGCATCCACTCAACATCACGATGGCAACAGCGCAGGACAGCGCAATCGAGAGCTTGGTTTTGTTCATTGACGTCCATATCCACAGAATTGGTTGAGAGAGGTTAGATATTCCCGTGGGGCAAATGAGCGCACACGTTGAACGCGCAGAATTTAGCATCATTACTTTGCCACTACGAGCCGGGGGCATTATGAAATAGGGACAGCACCACGATGCTCATCTCCCCGTGATTCACCGCTGTATTCCCCTGCTCTAATCCAATGATGAGGTTTCCGGCGGAACCCAATAAGCCTCTCTCACCTCATCCAACGCCTGCCAGGGTTGGGTGGCGAATCTCGCATTCAGACAGGTCGGCTCATGCATGAACGTCAGCTCTCTATCGCTCTCGGACTGCTCGGCGCCACAGCTCTTGCATTTCACGATCTGATTGCGCAGCGCCCAACTTTCATGCCATGAAATCAGCTTTTCGAGGGGGGTCACTTTTCCTACATCCCATTACAAAACCTGTACAAAAATATAAATCATGTACAGCTTATTGGCTAGCCAGTCGGGTCGACGCGACTGACCATCGGGCGCCTTATGGGATTTGCCAACAGACGCCAGAAGAAATTGGGCATGGCCAGTCTTGACCTGATAGCGTTGCGGGCAAGGGTCATGGATGGGTGCGGTGAGTGGACAAACCAGGGGTTCCAATGTCAGGGCGAAATAAGGAACGTTAATGCCGTACAACTACACGAACGGCCGCTACCTGGTCTTCAAAGGCAATGGCAGCGATGGCGCACCCCTGGGCCGGATTCACCAGGACGGAAAAGTTCGAAACCACTTGGGTGAGCTGCTGTACTACATAGACGTAGACGAACGTGCGTTCCTTTCGACCGACTTTATCTTTCACGGGAATATACAAAAATGTCGCGGCACATTTTATGTACTCAGCGACAAAGTTCTTTTCACATTCTCCGAGATGAAGGTTGCGCCACTGGGGAACGAGACCGAGGAGCAGGCCCTTCACAGGGAGTTCAAGAAAAGAGCGCTCAGTTTGGCAGGGCAGATCGTCCAGGCAAAAAATGAAATGGTGCAGGCACGCTTGGATATGGCCTGGTCAGACTTAAACCCTTTTCGCCGCCTCCGTGCCTTCTTCGCGGGCCGGGCCCACAGAGAACGAGCATCACCAGAGTGGCAGTGCGGTGGAGCCGAAAGAGATCATGAACTCAAATCGAGCGCTGCCCCTTTTTCAGTCGCGACAATGGTCTTGTGGGCTGCGGATGCAAGGAAAACGCGGGCAGATCACAATTATGAGACGGTCCGATTACACGTGAACTCAAGCGGTGCCCTGCCCCCAGCTGTCTGGTTTCCGCCGATTGAGGTGGGTCGTATAGCGTCATTTGCAGCAACGCCTCGCCGTAGCTCGCATTGGAAAAGGGCCCTGTCTATCTACACGCCCAGTTTCTGCCCGCACACTTATCGACCGCCTTCACGGACGAGGAAATAGACGGTGATCAGCCATGTTGCAGATTGATCAGGACTTTATGACAAAGCTGGTTTTGGCACTCTCTCTGCTCACATTGGCCGCCTGCACCCCTTACAGATCCCTGGCCTCGACAGATCCAAACTGGATGCGCCTGGGTGGTGATGAGCCTGAGGGTTATCCAAGGACATTTGTTGAGAACCTGAGCGGCCATTGCTCTCTGGTGACCGAGTCATGGTCTGAGGGAAGAATCAATGGTCGTCTCCTATGGACCAAGCACCAGTCTCGGCAGTCTATGGCCTGCCCATAGCGTCTATGCCGGGAGGTATCAGGTCACAACTTAGCCCGCCACGGTGCAAGAGCCCCTTCGAAAAGTGAAAAGGCTCGATGCATGAAACCATTGAAGCGAGCGGCATCACGCCGCAGCCCTGCCTGTTGGCCGCCGATCAGGCATAAATGGGCCATCTGCCCCATCACCTCTGCTTCGCCTGGCCTATGGACCAAGCGGCGGCAGGTCCGTATCGCGAAGTCCAGTCGTCTTGTGTCGACACGCTGCTGAAACTCGCCTACCAACGGATCGTGCAGCGACCAGGCTCGGATGGAAACTTCCCGCCCTGGTTGTTTCTCAGCGGCAATACTCAAGTAGCGTTTCAAGGTCTCGCCCGCGCTACGCCCCTGCGCCGCATAAGCGAGCATGCGCTCCGTGTAATCTTCTTCCCATGCGGCCAACAAAGTGCGGACAAAGTCTTCGCGATTGCGGAAATGGTGATAGAACGATCCACGGGTCACATTCAATCGGCGCGAAAGACTCTCGGCCGAAACGCCCATGTGCCCTATTTGGTCGAGGGCCTCAAAACCAGCGGCGATCCAATGGTACGCGTCAGTTTTTTCACCCGTTATTTCGCCCCCTGTTTAGCACCATACAGACTGTGTAGGGTGGGCAACCGATTGATACGTTGCGAGCACCAGCACTTGTCATGGAGCTCGCCTTGAAAAAAATCGTTCTGGTTGCTTTCGACCACTTCACGGATATCGACCTGTTCCTGATGTGGGACATCTTAGGCCGCAACACCGAGGATTGGCACGTCCGAATAGTGGGTTCCAACCCTGTTGTGCGATCGGCGCACGGCCTGCCTGTTTCGGTGCACGGTCCGCTTTCGGAGGCCAATAGTGCCGACGCGGTATTGTTTGTCAGCGGCAAGGAAGGTATCCCCGCCGCACTTGCCGCCCCAGACTTCCTACCGTCGTTTGAACTTGATGCCAGACGCCAGCGAATCGGCTCCATATGCGCCGGCGCTTTCATTCTCGAACGACTTGGGTTGCTTAACGGCCAAGCGACTACGCACCCGGATGCACGCTCGGACCTGCAAGCCCTGGGACTTGAGTGCGTGGACCAGCCTTTTGTATGCCGGGGGAACATTGCAACCGCTGGCGGATGCCTGTCGGCGCTCTATCTGGTGGGATGGTTGGTGGAGTCCTGGTTCGATGTCGACAAGCGCCGTGCGACGTTACTCCCTGTTCTGCCAGCTGGGCAGCAAGCGCTCTATGATGCCGTGATTGAGCTCAGTATTCGCCAAGGAGCAGTGGGCGCTTCAACAACATCCAATTAATCCGTGTCAGAACTCAGGAAGGATCCCCGATGCACCGAGAATTTGAGCTCATTACCTCCGTGCCAGTCCCCACCAGGTCCGGCATCGCCCACCTTTACAAGTCGATGAACCTGACGGACGCCTTCGCGATTCGGCTCCCTGCGGGTGCCTCTGGCAATCCGGATTCACTGGCTCGATTCATCCTTTCCCACCAGCCCTCCTGGATCGGCTGGCTCATGAAAATCCGAGACACTATCGTTGCCTGTTTTGGTCTCAAGACAGCCAAACAGTTGGCAACCCTTGCCAATCGGGTTGGAATCTTCAAGGTCTACAGCACGAACCAGACTGAAATCGTACTGGGAGAGGACGACAAGCACCTCGACTTCCGGATATCGATCCTATGTGTTGAAGAAGCAGAACTGGAAGGCAGTCGCCAGCTGGTTTTTTCAACCGTGGTGCACTGTCACAATCGTCTGGGCCGGGCGTACATCTTGGTGATTGCCCCGTTTCACCGATTGGTTGTAAAGGCCAGCCTTCTTCGTGCGGCGCGGGTCGGTTGGCCTCTGGCGGGCTGCTAAAAAACTCTACTGTAAAGACCGGTGGGCTACGACCGTTATTCAACCGACCCAAGCCTCATGAAATGGGCGACTCACAAGTCGCCCATTCTTCTAACCAGCCGCCTGCGCCCGCAACCACCTACCAATCACATCCATCACGTCACACCCATCGCGTAGCGACGTCGTCAGGAGCTTGCAAAAGTCGGCGAGCACTACGGTGTCCGAACTAATATCCGAGCGAAACGCAATATTTTCCAGAACCTGGGTAACGGTGCGAATGCGGTAATCGGCGGTTTCGAAGAGGAGCTGGGAATCGCTACCCAGGGCACTTGCCACCCACCACAGAATGACCAGAATAAAGACCTATATAGGAGTCTGATCTATGCAGAACATTCTGGCCGATGTGGCCGTCAGCGTATCCGAACTCAAGAAGAATCCCTCCTCCGTCTTAAACGGTGCCAACGGCTTGCCCGTGGCCGTACTGAACCAAAACCGAGTTATGGGTTACATGGTCCCGGCCGATGTCTACGAGGCGATGGTAGAGCGCCTGGAGGAATTGGAACTCGTCCACTTGGTCAAGGCACGGATCGATGCCAACGAAACACCTGTTCGCGTATCTCTTGACGATCTCATTGGCGAGGCCGAGGCAGATATCGCCAATGGCCGTTGAGTACGGAGTCGAGTGGGGTCCGAAAGCTCTGAAAGAACTGCGAAAACTCGACGACACCCTCCGCCTCCAGTTCTTGCGAAAGCTCTAGGAACGGCAGGCCGGGCCGCGAGTGTCAGGTGATGCACTTTACGGCATGAAGGATTGCTACAAGACCAAATCGCGCAGCGCTGGCTACCGACTTGGAACACCGGGACAGACCACCATTCTAGATACACCTGAAATCAGCTCGGATTAATTGTGGTCTTTCCCCCATTTCCCTCCCATTTTCCCAATGTGCACCGCGCGCCAGTGGTCTTCCGCCGCGACAACAACGAAATATGGGCCATGGCCGAAAGCTCGAAGCCATTGCCCTGCGCCTCAGCAAGAACTATCCATAGCCGCTTCCATCGCAGTCATCCGGTATAGGGTCAAGCAAGCGTGCCGTCAGGTTGCACCCGGTATCGATGTCGTGACGATGGGATATGATTGGGCTATGCGCTTCAGTCTATCGAAACTATTCTCAATCAACTGAATGACTGCAGGGAAGTTTTCCATCTCTGGAGCATTGAAATTGGCTTCCCAAGCCATTGCCTGAAAAGCCCATAACAATTCCAAGCACGCTTCAGCTCGAAGAAGATCGATATCAGTTTTCAAAAACTCTTGAATGTCTGCAGCCAACGAGACTGCGAGCTGTTTGCAAAGCTCATGCTTATCCTTGTTCTCTCTAAGCATCCCAAAATCAAAGTCCACTCGCTTGATGAAGACTCGAATATAAGCTCGACGCTTATCCTCTTCAGCCTTTTGCTGCTTATCGTGTTGATATGCTGGCACCCAAATAGCAATAAGTATGGCCATTATTGAGCCGATAGCCTGAACCCAAGCCGCCCCGTCTTTCAATACACCAAAGGCCTCCAGAAGAGTAAACAGGGCCCAGCCTACGGCACCTACAGCGAGAAAGGCCCAAATGGCCCACACACTCGCAAGCTTCACTCCCCCAAGAATTTGATTTTTTTTCAAAGAGATTTTTCCATGCAAAAAAAAGAAGTTTGACCAGTTTCGTTGGGCCAGTCTACGCCACCACTTACATCCCTCTAGGTCGCCGCTATAGGAATATCGGGGACAAGGGAATACCGGGACAGACCACGATTCTAGATACACCTGAAATCGGTTCGAATTAATTGTGGTCTGTACCCCATTTTCGGGAATGGTATGAAGTACCGATCCATAAGTTAACGAGTTGCAGTACCGGCCTCTTTACTGCCAAGGTAAAGGACCGTCTTGCTCCGATGAGTACTCAAGAATGGGGGGGGCAGCTAGCGAACTCGTCTCTGTGTTCGAGTTTGCTACTATTGCCTGCTGGTATCGTTCCAAAAGTGGCGCTTGGTAGGACCGCATAACCAAATTGAGGCGCTCCTTTAACATCGCACCGTCTGGATGACCGCACGCAAGTAGCCTCCCTACCCGCCCCATCGCACGATGATAGGTTGATTCAAGATCAGACCAATTATTGGTCGATTCACTCATGACCTCAAACTCCCTGACCGCTGAACGTATACGCCTACGCTCCAACTTGGTGAGCCCTGGGGAGCTATTAAAGACGCTCAACCCAGTCACCGTAACGGGCTGGAAAATCGCACCATCGGCTTTGATGCCCTGCCCACGGACGCGCATGTGAAGCTTTGTTCGCTTCTGATGACATCCTTTGGCAGCTAGCATTCCAGTGATAGTCGAAACAATATTGGTAAGCTCATCCGATGACGGCTTACGACCACATGAGATCGTGATGTCGTCGGCAAACCGAGTGTATTGGAAACCTCGACCCAGAAGACCTTTTACGATCTTCGGCTCCACATCCCAGAAAACCAAGTTGGCGATGTAGCCACTCGTACTAGCACCTTGGGGCGTGCTTCCCTCACGAGTGCATATTGATGATAGCAAAGCCGCTACACTCGCTCCGAATCCAAATAGTCCGCGAAACAACGCGTCTACATGTCGTTTCAATATGGACGGGTAAAAGTTTCGGATGTCTTGGAGGATGACGAATCTTGCCCCAGCGTGCACCGCCGCATTGCTGTGAATGCTTCTGGGGGACTTACGATCTTTGATGCCACCGTGCAGATACGGGGGAAAAGTCGCTTTGGACAATATCCTGTCGACGAGTTTTCGCTGAACCCGCTTGAGCGGTTCGTGAGCATCGTAAGTGTCTCGCATTTCGGGAGGTTTTCCCGGCTTGACCTTCTTCTCTTGGGGCACATGGCGATACATTTGGTCCGCACGGGTTGCAAGCCTTTCAAGCAACTGCTCACTTTCGCCAAGTGCCAGAGCCAAAGCCCGGATGCTGTGGATCGGCTTGAAGGGGTAAATTGGAGCATCCATATCCCAGTCCCTGAAACGAAGAAGGGCCGATATATAGATCGACCCTTCAGAATTCGAATGATGTGATTTGTTGCGTCATGAGCCTAATGCCTCAAGGATTTTGCTCGCGATCTCGCTAGCACTCTCCCAGTATTCCTGCCTATTCTTCCAAATCTCGATAAGCAATTGACGAATCAGGAAGCTCCGCAAATCTCTAAGCATCGCTGTCCATTTTTCGCCCTTACCCTTCTTGTCATGAGAGGACGGGCAATCAACTGTAACGCGGGTGTCTTGGTTATTGTGCTTTTGCAGCTTAGTCCGAGGACGAGCTGCTTTCTTTGAACGCAACATGGTTGTAGCTCCTGGCCGGCGAAATTGCCGCCGCCAAAGCATTCCGGGCCGAATGGAACTACCAAGACACCACTACAAACCACAGTTCTGCTTATCAATATTGATTTATCAATATCGATAAGCCGTCGCCGCCACATTTTGCATTCCGTCACCGAGGTAGCTTTCGCCAACGCATTAGATTTAGCGCTTTACATCTCGTTAGCGCTGATCAGGGATACCACCAAGGCGAACCTTAGGGTGCCCGAGGAGCACAACGTTCAGCGCTGACGCATATCTAGAACGTTCTAGGGACGGGTCGTGCGGAGAGGTAGCTTTGAGAACACAAAGCTGGTCGGTTACCCAACCACCAACTGCAAGCCCAGAGAATTTGACCATGTTTAAAGAGCACCTGGGCGGTACGCCCAGCAAGTCCTTTATACCTATAGGAAAAACACTTGGCAATGCCAATACGCCACTAAAAAGGGCAAAAAAGGGGACCGATTTATTTCCACCAGGAGAGGTTTGATGAAACCGAAGGGAAGACCGTGATTTGGCTCACCTTTTATCAGCTCGTCATAATCGTTGTCTGTCCTAGTTTCCCGATCCTCTTCCTTTTGCCAACACACCATTCACTCGTCTTCTTCATCGCTATCCGCGAGATACTCCCACTGCCACCGTCAATAAATGACTGACAACCCTCATCAAATGACGAGGATCCCGTGTCATAGGAGCCCTCACCATCGATTCCATTTTCTTCCGCCCACTCCTACCCCGCCTGATGTCCTGAGCAGTGGATCGTTTTGCAAATCGCAGACAACAAAAAAGGGCCCACCTTTCGGTGAGCCCTTCTAGACCGCCCAGCAGAGCGGATTTTGTTTGGTAGGCGCGATTGGACTCGAACCAACGACCCCCACCATGTCAATGTCTGCTTGAGCAAGCTGCAAGCCTTGGTGCTCAAGGGTTTCACAGAACGCCCATTCACATTATGAGGCGTTAAAAATGGCCAATTTCCGCTTACTTCCGTCCGGCAACTGGAATGCTCAGGTACGGATAAAGGGTAAATCTCCCCAGTCGAAAACCTTCAGCACCAAAGCTGAAGCAGAGTCATGGGCGAACCAGATCGAAGCAGTGACGATGGATCGCAAGCACCACACCATTTATACGTTGGGCATGACGTACTGCGAAACGATGCTCAAGGGCAAAGGCAGCTACGACCACGCACTGAAAGTCGTTGAGCATCTGGGCAGGCATTTCACGCAGCCCATTCACGAAATCACCCCGCAGATGATCAACGACTTCAAAATCATACGATTGAAGAAGGTCAAGCCGTCCACGTGCAGGACGCAACTCGCATTCATGTCGCGGTTCTACCGGTTCGCCAAACGTGGGTTATTGATCGACATTCATAACCCTGTGAGTGATATCGCACTACCAAAGCCAGACCGGTCTTCTGACAAAGTGATCCGTGCGAGTGAGCTTGAGCGGCTGCTGGAGAAACTCTCACCAACCATGAAGCTCATTGTTGAACTGGCATACGAGACTGCCATGCGGCGATCTGAAATTCTGAAACTGACGAGAGACTGCCTTCACCTCAAAGAACGCATTGCTGATGTAATCGATGGAAAGAACGGCACTCGGTCAGTTCCCCTCACCCACCGAGCCGTTGAGATTCTTGAACTCGCCCAACTGTGGGCCACCGTGGAACGCCACCCACTCGGCATGATCTTCACTGTCACTCCCCACGCCGTAACTCAGGCAGTGCGTCTGGCACGTGTTAAGGCAGGCTTGGACAGTAGCGTCAGACTGCACCAGCTCAGGCATACCAGAATCACAAACGTCGCCAAGAAGGGATTCAACAACGCACAGATCATGATCGTATCGGGCCACAGGGACACTCGATCTGTTGCACGGTATTCACACCTGAACGTCAAGGACGTTCTGCACCTTATTGATTGACCAACCGGATAGGCTGCCAGCCTCGATTAACTGAAGGGTTGGCGGCCTCGAAAACTCGTCAGAAACCAACGGTAAACCCGAGCATAACCTGCACTGGATTCGTCATGTTCTGAGGAACAACTGTCGTTCTGCCCAGTGTTTACGGGCTTACATGCCTGTCTTGGCTAAGCAGGAGGCGTTCCCCATCGATGGAAACCGGTTTTGTGCTTATTGAAGCTATTGGAGGTGTGTGGGGATGGGAGTGTTTAGATGCCAAAGTGCGTTTCAGAGTTATCACCCAGCGTCAACTAGTCCTTGACATAAAGTGTCAAGCTGCGTAGAATGACGACATCAGACAAACATGCCGACTACATCCCGCACCCATACAGTGTCAGATGATCGGTATTGTGCTGTCTATATATTGGCTAACCACCACTGACGGTTAAAGCAACACCGAGAGACTAATGATGAATCAGCCACAAATGATCCAACTCAAAAAAGAGGCCAAGCACCGACGCTAACAGAGTTCACTACTTCTTTGAAGATAGAACGATGACGACGATGCCGACCTTGAGTCGGTTTTTTTATGCCTCAGATTTACCAAACCAATCAGGCACACCCCGAGAGGACTACGCCTATTAATTGATCTAAATAAGGAGAAATAAAATGCAAGTATTTAATATCGCTACACCCGAAGTGAAAACCACCGCCGAGCTGATCGCCTATTTCCGCACCAATGGCTATCACGATATAGCCGACAACCATCTCATTGAAAGTGGCTCATTGGAGCTCCGCTCTGATCAAAATTATCACCACTCAGATGAGCCCCCTTCCGCCTCCGAAATGCAAAAAGAGTTTGCATTCATCCGCCGACATATGGTCGCCTTAAAGACTCATCCCGAGACGGTCACGCCAGAACGCTCAGATGCTGTTATTCGAGCTCTTTATGCTCTGGCATACGATGCCTTGGAACAACTGGCTGATCGCTAGAAATTCCCAGTGAAAGCCTATCGACTTTAGTTGTCGAGTCGTTCAGGCACGCTTGAAGTAATAAAACATTAGAACGCTGATCATCCTAGCGGAGTACTCCGCTGGGTGTGATTCGTCATACCCCGGCAATAACGCCAACGGCACAACCAATACTTAGAGGTGAACGCCAACCAAAAACAACACAAGGAGAAATATAGAATGTCGAACTACATCATAATAGATAAAGCATCAAACCTGATCGTTAAGGTGATTTGTTCAAGCATCAACCTAAGGATGATTGCAAAGTATCGAATGGTACGTGTGTCCGATGCCATTTTGGCAAAGTACTATAAGCGGGCCAGGTTGAAGTCCCGAAACGGCACACTGGTAGACGCCGGGGAGTTAGCGAGCATCAGCCCTGCGTTTTTTGAACTATTACAGCTTCGCAGCTAACGCCACTGTTTACTGACGCAAACCCATGTAAAAAAGCCTACCCCTACCTACCCTATGGGCTGGGTGTTTTTACATGGGTTTCAGCCAGTGGATACGGGGGGTGTAATGGCCAAAATCAGGCAAAGCACACCCTCAAAAATATTGAAATTAATGAATCGGCAATACCGAGGTAACGCCTATGAAATAAACTTGAACAGGAGAGCCATTATGAGCAACACGTCCCCAGCTATCACCTCGAAAAACCTGATCACCGTTGACGGCCTTGTAGTAGACAAGCTCACGGGAGAAATTCATGGTTACGATGATAAGTCATCGGTCTTTTCCACCCCTGCCGACTACCAGCCGAGTCTTCGCGACTGTCGAAGCGTGGACGACTTTGAACGCTACTTGAAGTTTGTTGATCGACGCAAACTACCTGCACATACCCTGCACCTACTGCATGATGAGGTGGACTATGCCCGTGGTGTGTGGTGTCGCACTGGGATCGATTGTCGTATCACGCTGCCCCGGCAAAGACTGCTGGAAAGACTGCATCAGCTTGTGATGTACCGCAATGTCATCTTCATGACGCAAGCCACTTTGGCAAAGGCGTTAGGCAGTGTCGAGTCAAACCTAATGAAGAAGCTGAAGGTATTGGAACAGGCGAACATGTTGCGTGTGACCACCTCGCGAAATGGCAACATTCGCACGGGTGAAATCAAGCTTGCCATCAACCCTCGACTCGTATTCAGGGGCTTTGACACTACGCGTGAAGCGTACCTTAATGACTGGTACTACCCTGTGGACGGGTTATCTTCAAGACTCGAAGACGCAAATGAGCTGGATCGATGCATCAATATGACTGCGTAGCGAATGCGTAGATTTTTTGAAAAACCTACGAACAAAATTGCCTGTGAGCCACGTAAACCAAGGGGTTTGAGAAAGTCCTATTATATAAAAGAAGTTTCTTCGGCGACTACCGTCGAAGGAACTCTGCGATAAGCGACAGCTTACAGCGTATTGAGCACGATCAAGCGGAGCTTGGAAGCTATAAACCATTAGGACGGAACGTCCACAGTACACACTATACATTCACACCTGCCTGCATCGTCACGATGCTGGATCAGCACACTAATCAATTAATGAAATCAACACACATCAAAGCTTGTAGCTTTTGATCTTGATGTACTGCTTATGCGGAGCATGATGGATGTTCAATGTAAGCCCCGCTTACAGGCTGACTCGACTGACATAGTTAGGGGATGAATGATATATAAATATCATCCCCTCACTTCCAAGACTTACCGCCTTGACATGCAACCAACCAAGCGAAGCTTGAACGGGATACCATTGTTAGCTGTCGCTAACCACTTTGCACTAAAAACAAACCAAGATCAAAGGCAAGAGTTGGATTGGTGTAGAAATGTTATTGGTGCTACTTTCGACCGACAGGTCAGTGGTGATCCACCATTACAGGGTGAACGATTGAAAGCTCATCGCTTTCGGTGCAAACACTCCAGCGGAGCTGGGAGAGTATCTCGCTCAAAGCTCCGCTATACGTGTGCAACAGCTACCGCAAGTAGAAGTAGAGGAACATCACAACCAGAACGACAAAAATCACTCGCCCTTGAAGTACGTCAGCGTTCGCCTTGTCCACCTTGATCTGTTTGTAGGTGTCGGCGTCGCTCAAGCCTTGAGACTTGTAGTGCATGATTTGATTGATCTGTCTGTGGAGCTTTTTTTGTGGGCGTCATTGCTTCGCATCGTGACGCCCCACACGATCAACCATAGACCTCCGGTCAGTACGGTCATAATCACGTGCAGGACATGGCTTGCGCTCGTCTACTGGTTGGTGAGTACAAATAGCTTTTCGTTCATGGTTCATCCTTGCGACATGGCTGGCGGTTTGGGTCGCGATTCTTGGGAAATGAATTTATCCCAAATTCAGATATCTGAAAACCAGATATAGGTTGGAAGGCTTCCCATCACATACCCTGCTTTCATACTTCGTTCAAAACCTGTTGCCGAAGCCTTGCGTGCTCTTCATCGCTAATCAGCCCCTTGTCACGAAGTGAAACGAGTTTAGCAAGCCTGTCCTCTACAGATAATGGGGAACTACTTACGGACACATGAGAAGCTCTGCTTGTAGTAGCACTCTTCCGCTTGATTACAGAGCCAATACCGCAGAGAACTAAACCCGGCAGCATAAATAACAGCACGTTAACCATCAGTCCAAAGACCAGATAACTAGGGGACTCACCTCTTCCCCAAGGCATCTGAATAAGATTGCCAACCCCGATTATCGCCCAGATTCCACCTATGACTTGCAATAATATACCCATCTCATCACCCCTCTAGCTTTTTACAAACAGCAGCCAATATATCGTAGCTACTACACACCGAAAGGAAATTGGTCATATACCCCTCCGCCACTAGTGACACAAACCGGCTACCAAGCAACTTTCTACGCACTAGCGCCAAGGCACATGTCATATACCGATGCTTTAAAAGTTACAATAGTTTTCTGCTGACTCTCTTCCGACTCAAACCTCGGATAGAGATAAGCCATTGTGATAAGTGCCTGGATGATTGACTGGACCTTTTTCACCTCAGCAGGAGCTGCCCCATCAAATTTCGCCGCCCCCGTCAATTCGGCCGTGGTCATTCCTTTTTGGCGTCCCAGCATAACTGCTCCCGCAAGGTTCCCGACTACTTCGCAGTCCGACACCGAACTAGCCTCAGCAGCACCACAAATCGCCAGCACCACAAACTGTAAAATTAAACACCTAGCAATCTTGGCCATAAATCCTCCCAACGAATCTTCAGCGTAGCACTGATAGCGAATAGCCTCATATCAGCCCGCAAAGAGCTATCAAAGGACTCTACTTGTCTGGTAGTGCGATAGCCGTCCGTCATCTTCTATCAGATAACTTTTCCAGATAGCTAACCGATCGAGTTATCATAGGTCTATCGAAAATTACTATAACGGATAGCCCGCCATGAATGCTCACCTGTATCTCCGTGCTTCCACCAAGGACCAAGACGCAAACCGTGCAAGGACTTCTTTGGAGAAGTTCGCCGTAGACAATGGTTTGACGATTGCTGGCACCTATAGCGAGAACATCAGTGGGACCAAGCTGGAACGTCCCGAGTTGCTACGCCTACTGGAGACTGCCAAGCCGGGGGAAATCCTTCTGTGCGAATCCGTAGACCGTTTGAGTCGCCTTTCTCTTGAGGACTGGGAAACCCTCAAGGCCACTATTAAGACCAAGGGTTTGAAGCTGGTGATTGCTGACCTTCCAACCAGTCACCAAATGTTTGATGCCAAGGGTATTACCGGCGAAGTGATGCGAGTCATCAACGATATGCTGATAGAACTCATGTCAACCATGGCTCGCCTAGACCAAGAGAAGCGTGTTGAACGTATCCGTCAGGGGTTGGAGAACAAACGCATTGCGGACCCGGATTGGAAGCCAGCAGGGAAAGGCAAGGACACCGCCAAGTGGGCCAAGGTGAAGGAAACTCTAGCCAAGCACCCAACCATGTCCGCTGATGATATCGCCAAGGTAGCAGGCTGTGGCGTTGCTACGGTGTACAGGATAAAGAAAGAATCGAAAGTGGCGTGACGCTGGTTGCTACACAGATACTCTGATCAAGTCGTCCGGGGCCACGTGCCCCGCCTTATTTTAGAAAAGCTGCGGTTTACAATCGGGCTCATCGCACTTGGTTAAGCACCTCGGGCAAAACCACCAGAATTATTTTCCAAGCTCGAAAGCCACACTCCTATCGAAGTGCACCGTAAATTTTGGCGGCGGGCCAGTTCTGCCGTCAGACTTGACCTTGGCTGCTGAGATATTGAGCTGCCCCGAAGTACGCCGGGCTAATGTCATCTGTATCGACATTGCCGACAATGGAATCAATCAAGTCAACTTCATCACGACCCCAGCTCGCAAATTTGTAAACGATGTACACGGAGTGCATCTCAAGTCGGTGAGATGATCGGTTGTTGACGTAGTTATCCCAATTCGGGCCGCTGAAATAGCTGGGTTGCTGTGTCTCTGGATTGGAAACTGGATCAAGCCTTGATTGAAACCTTGACCGGATTAGCTTCTCCGACGCGCTATAGGTCGTACACATGCTAACGCTGGTGATCTTGTTGGCCAACTCTTTGGCAGTAAGGATTAGTCTTGCTGATTGAAGCCATGCAACTCTATCTCTGTGGACTCGACCATCTTCAGGGTCATTAAGTATCGCAAGGGCTTCCTCAAGACACTGAAGGGCCTGTCTGTAATAGATTTCATCGTCTCTCGTCTCTTTATCCAGCTCAATGGCGGCAAGCTGAGCTTTGATGCCGTCACCCTGCTTTTTGATAGTGACAATCACTGCTACAAAGCCACAGATTGAAACAATCGTAGATAGCACTCCTCCAAAGTAATCTCCGAAGACTCCCCAAGAAGCAGGGTCTTTACTGAATGTGGGACTGTAGAAAGTGTAGGCCCACGGCATGATGACAATCGCCACACTTACAGCAATTGCTGAAAAAATCCCTATGATGAACTTCTTGTCCATTAGCTGTGTTCTCTACTTTGACTGACGCCTGATTTAGATACACTGTTGTATTGGATGTTGGCAGTGTAGCGTTGTCATAGTGATCCTGACATCAGCTTATGAGATTCAACCTTTCCCGAAAGCTCAATCCACCACTCCTCATCGAATTGCTTCAATGCCCCACCCACAAAGATTATGTCTGTGTTGAAAGACTTAATGTCACGCGGACTGGCTTCTGTGTCCTTAGCCAAACACATCACCAAATAGCAGGGAGCACCGCCACGAATCATTTCAACGTGGGTTTTTCGCTCGTTGTACCCGAAGTTGCTGCTGTCGCCGCCATACTTCTCTAGATGCGTTAACTGGACATACCGAACGCCATCTTGGGTCTGACACCGATCCTGCCACACTCGCAGGAACACAGCTCCGTCATCCCGCACAGCTCCCCAAGACTGCCTCATCATGCGCAGTGGAGCCTTCAGGGCAGAGAAGAACTGTGTGATAGACCTTTCGCTCATTCCCCATCTCCATCGCTAGCCGCTGTGCCGGTCATTTGTCGTGCTTGAAGCTCTGGCAGATCACGTCTAAGTCATCCCAAGGCGTGCAGTGCTGCCCGCCATGACCACAACCCGGAAGGTGGTCAAAAGCCTTTATCCGTTCAGCCTCAGGCTGCTGGGACTAGCATGACTTGCAGGACACGCCACCGCCCGCAGGTCGCCAGCGTGTATTCCAAGTAATCAAATCTTCGTTTGCAGTCATGACGTTATCCGGTTATCTGCCTCCATCATATCCGAGTAGATGCCACCGCAATATCTTCGTTCATTGCCGCTTTGGCGTGTGCGAGATGTGCCCCATCAACCGTGCCGACTCCCTTCAGGCTAAACTGGATCACTACCACGCAAAAGGAAGTGAACATGAGTGACGCATGGAACCTGGAGGCGCTGAGGGCACAGGTCAAGATTCGCCAGCCTGACACAAGCAAAAGGCTTGTTCAGATCATCAATTCGCTTGGTCGATCAAGGGATATCTTCGAGTACCACAAGTGCCTCGCCCGCGATGCCTTCACCGCATTCAACGCCGAAAACGATCCTCACGGAATAAAGTTTGCAGAGCGAATATTCGGGTGTGATGACGATGACGGAGTCGTTCGTGAAGCGGGCTTAGTCAGTGAAGCCAACCTAATTGCCTGCATCGCAATTACTCGCAACTCGTATGACAGCTTTGGGCAGTTGCTGAATGGCCTTGTGGTGCCAGTACCGTTCACAGGCGTTTTCTACATCCACAATGTCAAAGATACTCTCCCAGCTGGAGAGCTTAAAGATCGCCTGAATGACGCCCTCACGTCAAAGTGGTTTGGATACACACACGCCTTCATGAACATGGTCAAGCATCATCAGTTGATTGTTCATAATGCGTCGATTTCATTCATAGATGATAACAGGGGCGGCAAGGTCGAGGGCTTTAGGCACAAGAAGAAAGACTACCCGGCGTGCTGGGTTCGAGAGGCGCTTGAGGGAACCGTAGAGCTTCAGAATTCGTTAGGTAACTGCGGTGTAATGCTGAATCGCCTCTACCTCGGAGAAAACTCTAAAGAAACTGGGATTAGTATGTAGAACCGGCTTAACGATTGATGCAAATCACTACAGCGGGGCTAGACACTGAAAGTTAGCCGTCGGGACTACTTTCCGTCATCCCAAGAGTTGAGATATGCGGCAATGACATCGCCATGGCACGCTGCAGGTTTACAATGGCAGGCAATCACCTTGCCCCGAACGATATCAAGGTTTTTCTCAAAATCGGTGGATGCCTTAAGCATTCCGTTCTCAAAGTCATATTTGAACTTTCGGATGACTTCATCTCTGTCGCCGTCCACCCCCATCTGATATGGATTTCCCCAGATGGTTCCTCTGCCGATGTATACCTCGTATTTGTCGCCTCGGTCCTTGTTCACTACTACTGTCAAGTCCAAAACGATAGTACGGTATGGTATACCGAGATCAAAAACCTGTTGCTTCATCGTGAAATAGGAATCACGATCTTCGAAGAAGACTGCGTGTGTCGACTCACTTATCGCAAGTTCTGCCCTATCAAAAAACTGTGCGATGAATCCATGTGCCTCGCAGAACTTTGAAATATATCCATTCACATCTTCATTGTACGCAACGCGAAACTCCCGACTTTCAAGAATGCGACTAAGCTTTCTTTCGAACTTGGCGTAGCAGAGAAACTCTGCTGGATATACGACGAAGACCGTTTTCACGTTAGATGCTTCACTTCAAATTTCAGATTCGGCCACTGTGACTGCAAGTACTCAACTACCAATCTTCTGTGGCATTGATGAGGCAGATGCTCGCTGCACAACAAGCATGTCCCGTCCAATGATTCTGGTGTCAGAATTTTTTCGATTTTCCTTTTTGCCATAAGTTCCATAAATTGATCAGCATATTTGTCCCAAGTGATCTCTTTCTGCTGATATGGTTTCAACATTTGTTTGGTGGGTGCGAGATCAGGCTCGTGCCTGTAGTCGACATTGCAGATTTCCGAAAGAAAATATTTCAAATCTTCTTTCTTTGCAAACCCCGCCAACTGGGAAACGTTGTTGAGCCTAACATCAATCAGCTGCCTGCAATGCGAAAGCTGGATAAGAGAAAAAAAGGTTTCAGCCTTCTTTTCGGTAAATCCAATAGTGGATATTTTCATTTTGCCCTCGCCAACTCAAAATACTGCGGCAATAAGTTTGTACGCGTAGCCTTCAAAGGCTTCGCCTAAGCTTATTGTTAGGTAGTCGGTGCTAATATCATATGTGCCCGCCTTATCGAAATGCTGCTCAAACTTCGGATCAGTGATCTTCAGTTTATACTTCACGCCATTGTAGACGAATTCGCCCCGAACCTTGCGCTTTTCGTCAATGAACTCGACGTGCGTAATGAGTTTGGTAACGGGAATCAGGTAAAGTGAGTCATCTTGTTGGGGCAGTTTCGCTACAGACACTCGGTCATTCAGTCCTTTGGATGAGGCTAAGCATGTATTCGTCCAAAGACTGGCGGGCGTATCAACTAACTTAGCCAGAATCTCCTTGGGCTGCTTCTCTTTTCCCGCAAGCTTCCAGCGGCTGGGTTGCAAGATCAGATGATTTTCTGATTGGAATCCACCTGTTTCTTGCCCTGTGAACTCTGCCGTAACGTAGTCCAAAACCACAGCACTGTACCCGTCAGGGTATTTGCGTTGTTCATTGGTGATCGCCGAATGATCTCCCGGCGTAACCGGTCTGATCCAGCCTCCGAATGTGCCGTTGACCAGCTCCTTTCCGGCGACACAGCGACCATCTGGTTTGCGAGAACAAGCCAGACAGATGAACGTCTTCGAATATGACATGGGGGAACCCTCCTTGGAATGGTGGCAAATAGACTTCACTTGTACCCTCGAAAGGGTCACAACATCAAGCAGTCAATGAGTCAGAAATGCGAGAAATAGCCGCCATCACATCACAGGCCCACCAAGACCTCTCGACAACACAACGCCCCATTCCCCTCCTGCGACATATAGAAAAATCACAGCTCAGAACAGGTCTTGTAGGCGCTCACATTGCCCAGTGTGAACGAACCCTATAATTTGTGAACGTTCTGAAGAAATCCAAGACAACAAAAAAGGGCCCACCTTTCGGTGAGCCCTTCTAGACCGCCCAGCAGAGCGGATTTTGTTTGGTAGGCGCGATTGGACTCGAACCAACGACCCCCACCATGTCAAGGTGGTGCTCTAACCAACTGAGCTACGTGCCTGCTGTGAGGCGGCATTCTACGGAATTCCGAAGGGGTGTCAACACCTTTTTTTCACCTAACCCTATGAATATGCAAAATATTTAATTTCCCCCACGGGATGGAGATTTTGGGGGTGGCTGGCGGCCGATTTTTATCTCGGGTAGGATCTGTGCACTCGTAAAAAATATAAAACAGAGGTTGCAGAATGGCGAACACACCTTATCCAGCGTCCTATTACGCCGCGTCGGCCAATCCGGTGCCGCCCCGCCCGGCCCTGCAGGATGACATCGAGACTGATGTGTGCGTGATCGGTGCAGGCTATACCGGTCTGTCCTCTGCCCTGTTTTTGCTGGAGAACGGCTTCAAGGTCACGATTCTCGAGGCCGCCAAGGTGGGGTTTGGCGCTTCGGGGCGCAATGGCGGGCAGATCGTCAACAGCTATAGCCGCGACATCGATGTGATCGAGCGCAGTGTCGGCCCGCAGCAGGCGCAGTTGCTGGGCAAGATGGCGTTCGAGGGTGGGCGGATCATTCGGGAGCGGGTGGCGAAGTATCAGATTCAGTGCGACTTGAAGGACGGCGGTGTATTCGCCGCCCTCACCGCTAAGCAGATGGGCCATCTGGAGTCGCAGAAGCGTTTGTGGGAGCGCTTCGGCCATACCCAGCTGGAGCTGCTGGATCAGCGGCGTATCCGCGAGATAGTGGCGTGCGATCAATATGTCGGCGGCATGCTGGACATGAGCGGCGGACATATCCATCCGCTCAATCTGGCACTGGGTGAGGCGGCGGCTGTGGAATCCCTGGGTGGGGTGATTTATGAGCAGTCACCCGCGGTGCGCATCGAGCGCGGTGCCAGCCCGGTGGTGCACACGCCACAGGGCAAGGTCAGGGCCAAGTTCATTATCGTGGCCGGCAATGCCTACCTGGGCAATCTGGTGCCGGAGCTGGCGGCCAAGTCCATGCCTTGCGGCACGCAGGTGATCACGACCGCGCCGCTGGGTGACGAGTTGGCCCATAGTCTCTTGCCCCAGGATTATTGCGTCGAGGACTGCAACTACCTGCTCGACTACTACCGGTTGACGGGCGACAAGCGCCTGATCTTCGGCGGTGGTGTGGTGTATGGCGCGAGGGATCCGGCGAACATCGAAGCGATCATCCGGCCGAAGATGCTCAAGGCGTTCCCGCAGCTCAAGGATGTGAAGATCGATTACGCCTGGACCGGAAATTTCCTGCTGACATTGTCGCGTCTTCCGCAGGTCGGACGCCTGGGGGACAACATCTACTATTCCCAGGGCTGCAGCGGCCATGGCGTGACCTATACGCATCTGGCAGGCAAGGTATTGGCCGAAGCGCTGCGTGGCCAGGCCGAGCGTTTCGATGCGTTTGCCGACCTGCCCCACTACCCGTTCCCCGGCGGTCAGCTACTGCGCACGCCCTTCGCGGCGCTGGGCGCGTGGTATTACGGGTTGCGGGACAAGCTGGGTGTGTGAAATCCGCACTCGACGGCTCCATGTGATGGAGGGGGCCGCTCAATCAAGGGGCTGACGTTCAAAAAGCCCCTGTAACCGCCCCTCCACCTGAGTGCGCGTTTCGCCGCCAATCCAGACTTGGCCGGTGTCATCGCGCCGCACATGGATGCGCCCCTTGCGACCGAGACAGGTGCCTTGGGCTGCAACATAGGCCTGCTCAGCCAGGCCAGCCTCGAACAACCACTGCGCCAGCGAGGCATTCAGGCTGCCCGTGACCGGGTCTTCGACGGTGGCGCCCAAATGATTGCTGAAAAAGGCGCGCACTTCGAAAGCCGTGTCACCGCTGGCATGCGGCCCAATCACGCCGATGTCGACGTTACGCGGCCAGTTGGGTGCCGGTTGCAGGGCCAGGACTTGCTCGGCCGACGCCAATCGGATGCCCAGCCATCCAGGGCCATTGTCGACCCAGGCCGCCTCGACGACGTCGCACGGATCTATCCGCAGAAATTGCACCGCCTCGTTCAACTCCTCCCTGGATGGAGTGCCAGAGCGAATCAACGCAGGAGCGGCAAAGCAAAGCCGGCCTCGATCACGACGAATGGCCACGAGCCCCACGCCACACTCCTGGACTATGTGCGCCTCATTCATGGGTTTGTGGCCAGTCGAAAGCCAGGCATGGCAGCTTCCCAATGTCGGGTGCCCGGCGAACGGCAACTCCCGGTCCAGCGAAAAAATCCTGACCCGATAGTCGGCGTCCGGGTGCGTCGGCGATAGCACAAAGGTCGTTTCCGACAGGTTGAACCAGCGGGCCAGACGTTGCATCTCATCCGTTTCCAGCGCATCGGCGCCCATGATCACGGCCAGCGGGTTGCCGGAGAACGACTCGGCGCCGAACACGTCAACGATTTGAATCACAGGGTCCAAAACATTCTCCTTCGTTTTTCCTGGCGACTTCAAAACACCGGAACATCAGTGGGACGACACGAGAAGCTTCAATCCCGCGAGCGCAAACAGCGCAGAGAACAGCCCCTGAATCCAGCGCCGCAGCCGAGTGTAGCCGGCGATCATCCCAGCCGTCGAAAACGCGATGGCGTAGCCGCCGAAGATGATGACGCCGAGCAAGGCGCATCCGCCGATGATCGCGGGCAAGGTACCGACTGGCGCGTCTTCGCGGAGCCCGAGCGACATGATGGCCATCCAGGACATGATGGCCTTGGGATTGCCGATGTGCATGACCACACCCTGGCGGTACAGAGGCAGATAACGCCGAGCCTCCCGCCCGACAACCGCACCGGCGCTCTCGTGTGTCGATGCCATGGCCGCCTTGCCCGCGCGCATCGCCAGGTAGAGCAAATAGACCCCGCCCACCACCTTGATGACGAAAAGCGCCTGTGCACACGCCGCCAACAAGGCGGAGATCCCCGTCGCCGCCAGGAACGCCCAAAAGAGCGAGCCGGTCATGACGCCGGAGGCCAGGACCAAGGCGTGGGAGCGCCCGTCACGCATCGCCACGCCCATGATCGCCATATTGCTCGGGCCCGGGCTGGCGGCGGCAAGGATGTAGCTGCCAAAGGCAAGCATGATCGGATGATCGATCATCGGGATGTCCTCAAGAGGCGTCCGAGACGCGCGGCGTTTCCGTCGTTCCGAATAATTGAACCGTTGTCCGCAAGTACCATAATGCGCGTGACACTTCATGACTATTGAAATAGTGTCACGCGACACTATTCATTCACCGGTTACCCACAATGCGCCTTCAATCGCCCTGGACACCCCGCCTTGCGGACATCGAAGCGAACGCATCAGAACGCCTGGTGTGCGCCTTGGCCGACGACATCGTTGAAGGTCGATTGAAAAGTGGCGACCGCCTCCCCGCCCATCGGCAGCTCGCGTGGCAACTGGGGATCGGCCTGGGTACGGTGACGAAAGCCTATGCCGCCCTGGAACGACGGGGCCTGGTACGCAGCGTCAAGGGTCGGGCAACGTTCGTGGCCATCCTGCAGGCACACGGACAGCGACTGATCGATTTTTCGTCCAACGTGCCGCCCGCCATGTTGACGAGCCGCCTCCTGGCGCGGACCCTGACCGGCATCGCTCGCAAGATCGACGCCGACCATCTCAATCTCTATTCACCACCCGCCGGACACCTGGAACATCGTCGCCTGCTGGCCCGCTGGCTTGAAACCCTCGGCATCGTGGTCGAACCGTCCCACCTGGTACTGACAGGCAATGCCCGCCAGGCCATTTCCCTGGCTTTCGACCTCGCCTGCGGCCCCCACGGGGTGATCCTGACGGAGCGCCTCACGTATCCCGGCGCGATTGCCCTGGCCCGGCGCAAAGGCTATCGGATGCAAGGGGTCGAGATCGACGTACAAGGCATGTTGCCGGAGGCGCTCGCCCAGGCCCTCGGTCATCTCGCAGCAACCCGCAACAAAGTGGTCTATCTCACCCCCACGCTTCACAACCCCACCACGGCGACGATGGGTGCGGCGCGCCGGCAGGCGATCGTCGAGGTCTGTCGACAGGCGGGCGCCTGGATCATCGAGGATGGTGTCTATGCGCTGGGATCTGCGCCAGAGCCTGCCCTCGCGACACTGGCGCCCGAGAGGGTGTTGCACGTCAACGGCCTGTCCAAATCCCTCGGCCCCGGATTGAGGATCGGCATGCTCACGCTGCCCGCTGAGTTGCATGGCGCTGCGCAGGAACACCTGCAGGATATTCCCCTGGGCCCGTCGCCGTTGTCCTGCGCCGTGGTGGAAGACTGGTTGTCCAGCGGCGTGGTCGCCTCCATCCAGCAGGACTTGCGGCATGAAGCGCGGCGCAGGATCGGCCTCGCCGCCGAATTGCTCGGCGAGGCCGAATGCGTCTCGCACCCGGACGCTTATCACATCTGGCTGCCGATGCCCCGTGACGCCGCGGAACGCTTCACCAAGGCGGCAGCCCAGGCGGGCATCAGGGTGACGGCACCAGAATCGCTGATGGTGGATCGCGATGAACCGGTGACCGGCATTCGCCTGTGCCTTGGGGGCCCGTCCTTCGAGGAATTGACCCAGGGGCTGACCCGCCTGTCGAACCTGCTGAAGCACGGGCCGGACGCGCCCGCTTGAACCAGGGACAGCCTCCAAACGCCTTCAGACATCCAGCACCAACGTCTCACTCCCCTGCGCCGGCACAGCACAGCAGATCAGCACCTCATCCGCCTCCAATCGTTGCGCCGGCGTATTGAGGTAATGCACCTGGCCACTGCTCAGCCGGGTCTTGCAGGTACCGCACGAGCCTCCGCGGCAACTGAACTCCGGATTCAGGCCCCGCGCTTCCGCCAGTTCGAGCAACGTCCCGGTGCCAGGCTCCCAGCGCGCTTCCTTGCCCGAGGTGGCGAACAGGACTTTCACCGGTTCATCGGCCATGGGCACTTGTTCCGCCGCAGGCACGCTGACTTCAATGTCACGGACCAGCGTTGACGGGCCGAAGGTTTCGGCATGAATGCGATCATCGGGAATGCGCAATGTGCGCAGCCCATCGTACAGCGCCTGGGTAAAACTCCCCGGCCCGCAGAGGTAGTAGTCGTAGTCATTCAGCGGGAGCAAGGTCTTGAGCAGTTCGACATCGATGCGGCCGGCCATGTCGTAACTGTCGGCTGAACCGTCGACGGGCGGCTGACTGACCACACGCAGGACCTTGATCTTGTCCCCCGCACGGGCCACCAACTCGTCGACTTCATCACGAAAGGCCAGGTCGGCCACTGAACGGCTGCTTTGTATCAGCCATGTCGGCCGCATGCGATTGATGCGTTTCCCTTGATAGACCACTTCGCGCAACATCGACAGCAGCGGCGTAATACCAACGCCCGCGGCCAGCAGCACCAATGGACGCCGCTCGGAGGCCTGGACCGTGAAATCCCCTTGGGGCGCCCGGACGTCGATCTGGTCCCCGACTTGAACCCGATCATGCAAATGCGAAGACACCGAGCCGTCGCGTTTGACGCTGATGCGCAAGAATTCATCCGACGGAGAACTGGAAACACTGTAGGTGCGGATGGCCGGTGCCTGCTGCCCTTCCAAGCGAACCCGCACGGGCAGGTGCTGCCCCGGTTCAAATCCGGGCAAGCCAGCGCCATCACTGGCCTGTAGATAGAACGAGCGGATGCTGCGGCTCTCATCCACGATGCGAACAACCTGCATCGAACGCCAGTGACTGCGCAGTGCTTCGGCCTGCAAGCGCTCGGTCGCCTGCTCCCAACTGCCCGTCATCATCGAGTTGGGTGAGGCGCCCTCGGCCGTGTCCGTCCAACGCAACGAGATCGCGGCCTGACGGTAAACAATACGCTGCGGCTTGAAGCGCCACAGCCGCTCGGCGCCCTGGAACGCGGCAATTTCTGGGCTGTCCAGCAGTACCTCGGCTGAACCGCTCATTTGCAGCAGGTCACCGCTCTGGAAGTCGATGAACACCAGCCCCGCCCGGGGGTTCAGCAGGATGTTGCCCAGGGTGTTGAAGAACAGATTCCCGGAGAAATCCGGAATGGTCAGCGTCCCGTCTTCTTCCATTCGCACAAAACCGGGTTTGCCGCCGCGATGCGAGGCATCGACCTGGTTCTGGCCATCGCGCACGACGTAGGTCGCGACATAGAACGAGTCGGCCGCAGTGACCATGCGCCGTACCTGTGGGTCCGCGCTGGTCAACTCAAGCACGGAGCCCGCTGTCTCGTCGACGAAGGCGTACTGGCGCAGATTGATGTAGCGCGGGCAATTGCCGTAGGCCTGGGTCACGGCGATTTCAATACCCTCATCCGACTGATGCAGTACGTTGCCATTCATGCGGTTGCGTCGACGGGTATGCAACTCGATGCCGAGCATGCCGATGGCATCGCCCGGCTTCATGCCGTCCTGGGCAGGGTCATCGGGCTGCGGCGGGAGGCTGATGTGCAGGCGTTCCGGCGTGGGAGAATGCATGAAGCCAGGTTGGCCCGTGCGTATCGTGGCCCATACATCGCCTTGCCGATCCACAGCCCCCAGCACCACGAAGGGTAACTGGGCATAGAACTCGCGATGCTGGTCCGGCATCCACGACCGGGCCAATTGCCGCTGGCCGACACCCACCATCATGTCGACCGCACCGACGGCGCGCTGCAAGGTCAACTCGCCTTCATGCCAGGGCGATTGAGGTATTGATACTTTATCCATTCGGTGTCACCTCGCGCATGCAGCGTCAACTGGCGCCAGCGGCTACAGTCAGGGTTCTCTCACCCCTGCGGAGGTGAGCGTGAGCGCTCATATTCCCCCCGATGCACCTGTGATGGAATGCGCACAAACCACAATCCACTCTTTCAGAAACTGGAATGGTCAGGCTTAAATGGCAGAAACAAAAAACCCCGGTCTTTCGACCAGGGTCTTTGCTATCGATCAGAAGAGGCGTTTCGGCTTTCTTCCTGGCTTCAAGGCGTTCAGTGGGCCTCGAAGCAGATATGGCGCAGCGGACGGGACTCGAACCCGCGACCCCCGGCGTGACAGGCCGGTA